>CAZFRR010000021.1:0-3119 GCA_964521405.1 uncultured Streptomycetaceae bacterium
ATCAGCGCCATGATGCTGAACAGCGTAACCGGCGTTCCGGTATAGCCGGTGAGTCCCAGCGCCGCGGCGATTCCGAGCAGGCACGGCAGCAGCACCGCCGCGCCGCCGGCCCACCCGTAACGGCGCGAGAGCACGACCAGCACCAGCACCGCTGCCGCCGCCAGGCCGGCGCTGAAGCCGACGCGGTAGTCGCGAAACAGGCGGCTCACGCTGCCGGCCTTGTCGGCGAGGGTGACGCCGTCCATGCCCACGGCAGCCCGGGCGAGCGGCTCGACGCTCGCAAAGCCGAACGGCAGCACGGCGGACGCATAGCCGCGTTCCGTCTTGCCGAGCCATAGCTGGCGAAACGGCGCCGCCGCGGGCGTGGCGATCCAGGACTCCGGGGCCAGCGTGCGTCCCTCGCTTTCCCGGAACGCGCGTTCCCATGCCTCGGCCACGCTTGCGCGAAAGCCGACGCGGTCGAAGACTTGCCGGAGCCGGGCCCCGTCATCGAACAGGGCGTGCCGCAGCAGGTCGCGGTTTTCCTGTTGCCGGGCCGCCGACGGCGCGAACGCGGAGATCGCCACGAAATGGCTGATCTCATTCCGTGCCGCCAGTTCGCGAAGCCGCGCGGACAGCGCCTCTTCACGGCGCAAGACGGCTTCGGGCGTGTCGCCTTCCACGAGAAAAAACTGGGTGGCGTTGCCGATGCCCGTGAGTTCCCGTATGCGCGCCTCCTGTTGGGAGAGCGGCGCGGAACGGTTCACCATCGCGCGCACGTCGTCCTCGCTCTCGAGCCGCAGCCAGCCCGGGGCGAACGCCACCAGCACCGCCGCCGACAGCGCCACGCCGGCGCCGCGGCTGATGTGGCTGCGCCACCAGTTGACGAAGCGGCCGGCGGAGCCGGTGATGGCCGAAATATCGTGCGCATACGGCCGGCGCAGGATATGCGGCAGCAGCAGGACGACCGAGAGGTAGGCGGCAGTCAGCCCCGTCAGGGCAAAGAGGGCAATCTGGTTGACGGCCGGAAACGGTATCAGCAGCATCGCGCCATAGCCGAGGAGGCTCGTCGCGAGCGCGAGCGTCAAGCCCGGCCGCACCGCCAGCAAGCCGTGCCGCGGGTCCCATGTCCGCCCTGCCTGCACGTGGGCGCCGAAGTACTGGATGGAGTAATCGATCGCCTCGCCGATCAGGCTCGCGCCGAACACGAGGGTCAGTAAATGCAATTCTCCGTGCGCGAACCAGGTGGCGGTGACCCCGGCCGCCAGCCCGATGGCGACCGTCAGCAGTCCCAGCAGCAGCGGCTGGACGGACCGGAACACGGCCAGCAACAGGATAACGATGCCGATCAACGAGCCCGCGCCGATCAGGTCCACTTCGCGCTCGGCCGCGGCGCGCGCGTCACCGGCGAAAAACACGGCGCCGGTGCGCAGGCACTCGGCTGCGGGGGCGTAGCCCAGCAGATCGCGCTCCGCGGCGGCGACCGCCGCCTGGGCATCGCGCTGGGTTTCATCCGCATACGCGGAGCCGCGCAATTCCGCCGTCACGAGGACGTAGGTGCGCGCCGGAGTTGCGCGCTCGTCGCGGGCGACCAGCAGGCCGTCCTCGGGCTGCAGCCGCCAGCCGCGGTAGGGCAGGGCGGCGAGAAAATTCTCGAGAAAACCGAAGGGATCCTGCGCCACGTCGACCGCGCCGAGCTGAAACGGGTTGTTCAGCCGGCGGGCGAGCCACGCCTGCGGGTCGAGCGTGCCGCCGGCCAGCGCCCGGCGGTCGGTGTCGGTCAGCAGCCCGAACCGGAAATCGAGATAGGGCTTGCTCAATGCGCGCACGTCGAAGGCCGGGATCTCCGCCTGCACGCGCGCGAAAGCGCTGCTCGAGTTCAACGAGCCGGCAAAGCGCCGGGCGGCTTGCCGGGCGGTGGCGGGATCGGCGTGGCCAACCAGGAACACGGCGCGATTGACCGCTGCATCGTTCAATGTCGCGACGGCGCGCTCGGCGACGGCGTTGCGCTCGGTGGGCGGCAGCAGGGCGAGGAGATTGGTTTGCAGCGGGGCGCCGCGGAGAAACAGCGCCGCGCACACGCACACCAGGGCGGCGGCAATCAGCGCCCACGACGCCGCCAGCAGGTTCCGGCGCTGCATCATTCGCCCGCGAACAGGCGGCGCTCATCCTCGGTGAGAGTCGCGCCACTGCGGTGATTGCGAAACTGGAGTTGCGTGGCGTCTCCGCCCGTTTCCTCGACCTCGACCGAGTCCACGAATTCACGGCCGCTCACGCGCACGGACTTGAGGCGCTGGGCGATCGACGCCTGCCGTGGGACCAATGCGATGTGCCAGCGCTCGCCGGTAATTCCCGCTTCGATCTGGAAATCGTTGCCGAGCGCCGCCGCATCCGCCATGACCAGCGCGCTCATGATGCGGCCGATGCGGGCGACGGCGGGCGCCTCCCGCGCATCGCGCCGCGTGCGGGTGCCGTCGGCGGCGATTTCGACGACGCTGTCCTGGCGCAATACATACGTGATGGTGTAAGGCTCCACCATCCGCCAGACCGCGCCTTCGGAGCGAGAAACCAGCAACTGGCCGCGGGAGACCTGCGGGCGCTGCAGGGCAGCCATCGTCCGCGTCTGCACGAATTCCGCGCGTACCACGGGATGCGCGTCGAGGCGGGCGCGGATCTGGTCGAGGGCGGAGAATTGGGCGGTGGCGGGCGCCGCGGGCAATGCGAGCAGAACGGCCGCGGCGATCAGCCGGCCCATGCGCGTTCCAGCCTGTCGATGAGGGCGCGCGGCGACACGAACTGCAACTCGCCGTTTGCCAGGTTCACCGCCACCTGGATGGTCGTGCCCAGAGTGAGCCGCTCGCCGCTCGTCGCGTCGCGCACCAAGTAATCGATGCGCAGGCGGTTTTCCCATTCGCGCAGGGTGGCGCTGACGGTGAGCCGCTGGCCGTAGCGGGCCGGCTGGACGTACTTCAGCCGGCATTCCACGATCGGCCAGGCGTAACCCGATTCACGCATGCGCGGGTAGTCGTAGTCGAAGCTGCGCAGGAGCGCGCAGCGCGCGCTCTCGAAGTACTTCAGGTAGTGGCCGTGCCAGGCCACCTCCATGGCGTCCACCTCGGAGAACGCGACCTCGACCTCGA
>CAZFRR010000022.1:0-8972 GCA_964521405.1 uncultured Streptomycetaceae bacterium
TGGTGCCCAGGAAGGGATTCGAACCCCCACACCATTACTGGCGCCAGGACCTGAACCTGGTGCGTCTACCAATTCCGCCACCTGGGCTTGCGCGGGCGGAATTCTAGCCGAACAACCTTTTTTTATCAAATGAATCAACACAAAAAACGCACTTCCCATTCCCCGCCGCGACGTTCTGTGGATCCGCATTACGCGCGCGAGGCCGGCCGCTACGAACACCCGGTAGCCAGTCGGGAATTCATTCTGGAAACCCTGACGAAGCGGGGCGTTCCCGTCACCGAGGAGGAACTCGAGCGCCTGCTGCGCGTCGTGCCGCAGGACCGCGACGCTTTCGCGAAGCGCCTGGCCGCCATGCAGCGCGATGGCGAGATCATGCGTAACCGCCGCAACGCGATCTGCGTGGTGGCAAAACTCGATCTCGTGCGCGGGCGCGTGCAGGGCCACTCCGATGGTTTCGGCTTCCTCGTGCGCGACGAAGGCGGGCCGGATCTCTTCCTCGGACCGAAGGAGATGCGCGGAGTGCTGCACGGTGACAGGGCCATGGCGCGCATCTCGGGCATGGACCGCCGCGGCCGGCCCGAGGGCCAGATCGTGGAGGTGCTCGAGCGTGGCCACCTGCGGCTGGTCGGGCGGCTACGCAGCGAGCACGGGATACTGTTCGTCACCGCCGAGGACAAGCGCATTAGCCACGAATTCCTGGTGCCGCCGGACGCGGCGGGCGGCGCCAAGACGGGCCAGGTGGTGACGGTCGAGATCGTCGCGCAGCCTTCCAAACACGCTCAACCGGTGGCGCGGGTCGTGGAAGTGCTCGGCAACTACGCCGATCCCGGCATGGAGATCGAGATCGCCTTAAGGAAGCACGTGTTGCCCCATGCATTTTCACCCGCGGTGGAGCAACTATGCGCGAAGATCCCCAGCGAAGTGACCCCGGAAGACTGGAAAGGCAGGACGGACCTCACCCGGTTGCCGCTGGTGACCATAGACGGGGAGACGGCCAAGGATTTCGATGACGCCGTCTATTGCGAGCCGGACGGCCGCGGTTACCGGCTGATCGTGGCGATCGCCGATGTCAGCCACTACGTGAAGCACGGGGACGTCCTCGACCGCGAGGCCGCGGGACGCGGCAATTCGGTCTATTTCCCGCGCCGCGTGATCCCGATGTTGCCGGAGAAACTCTCCAACGGGTTGTGCTCGCTCAACCCGAAAGTGCCGCGTCTTGCGATGGTCTGCGACATGCGAATCGGCGCGGACGGCGACATCGGGTCCTACCAGTTTTACCCGGCGGTATTTCGTTCGCACGCGCGGCTGACCTATACCGAAGTGGCCGCGATGCTCGAGGACCCGAATGGCGAGGCGGCGCGTCAGCATCGCGCGCTGCTCGCGCATCTCCAGAATCTCCATCGTCTCTACAAGGTGCTGGTGAAGGCGCGCGAGCGCCGCGGCGCGATCGACTTCGAGACGATCGAGACCGAGATGATCTTCGATGCGCACGGCAAGATCGAGCGCATCGTCCAGGTGAAACGCAACGACGCGCACCGCGTGATCGAGGAATGCATGCTGGCCGCCAATGTCTGCACTTCGGATTTCCTGCACGGCCGCGACCACGCGATGCTCTACCGCATTCACGAGGGCCCGACGCCGGAAAAACTCACGGCGTTGCGCGAATTCCTGAAAGGTTTCGGATTGCAGTTGAGCGGAGGGGACGATCCCCATGCCCGGGACTACGCGAAGCTGCTGGCGCGGGTGAAGGACCGGCCAGACGCACAACTCATTCAAACGGTGATGCTGCGCTCGCTGAGGCAGGCGGTTTACAGCCCCGACAACGTCGGCCACTTTGGCCTGGCCTATGAGTCCTACACCCATTTCACCTCGCCGATCCGCCGCTACCCGGATCTGCTGGTGCACCGGGCGATCAAGGCGGTGTTAAGAGGCAAGCATTACGATCCCGGCAACTGGCACGAGCTCGGGGCGCATTGCTCGATGACCGAGCGGCGGGCGGACGAGGCAACCCGTGATGTCGTCGCCTGGCTCAAGTGCTACTACATGAAGGACCGGGTGGGCGAAATCTTCGCGGGCAGCATCAGCGGCGTGACCGCCTTCGGGGCGTTCGTCGCGCTCGACGGTGTTTACGTGGAAGGCCTGGTGCACGTGTCCGATCTCGGCAGCGATTATTTCCATTACGACGCGGGCAAGCATCATTTGATGGGCGAGCGCACCCGCAAGCGCTACCGGCTTGGCGACCGCCTGAAGGTGAAGGTGATGCGCGTGGACCTTGATACCAGCCGGATAGATTTCACGCCTGCGTGAAATCTAAAATGTGTTTGTTTATTAAACGCGCTTTCCCAACAACAGGCCATTGTGTGAGTTTTAGTCGGGTTGCAGGAGCTGCTCGATGAGCGAAGCGCGTTTAATCTACGGCTTCCATGCGGTGACCAGCCGCTTGCGGCAGCAGGCGGCCGCCGTGAAGGAACTCTATCTCGACCAGTCGCGCAGCGACCGTCGGGCGAAAGATCTCGCGCAACTGGCGGCGGAGCGCGGGGTGCGCGTGATGATGGTGGACGGCGCGCGGCTGGACGGCATGACGCAGCACGCCCGGCACCAGGGCATAGTGGCTCGCGTGGAACCGGTTGCCCTGGCGCGGGACCTGGACAGCGTGCTCGGCGCCCTCAGCGAGCCGGCGTTGTTGTTGATACTCGACGGCATCACCGACCCTCACAATCTCGGCGCATGCCTGCGCGTGGCGGACGCCATGGGCGTGCATGCCGTGGTTGCCCCCAAGGACCGCGCCGCCGGCATCACGCCCACGGTGGAGAAGGTGGCAAGTGGCGCGGCTGAAACCGTGCCGTTCATCGCGGTCACCAACCTGGCGCGCACGATGCGCGAGCTGAAGGAGCGCGAGGTCTGGCTGATCGGGGCGGACCAGGAAGCCCAGCAGGATCTCTATTCCATCAAGCTCGATGCGCCGATCGCGTGGGTGCTGGGCGCGGAGGGCGAAGGCATGCGCCGTCTCACGCGCGAGAGCTGCGACGAACTGGCGCGCATCCCCATGCTTGGCACCGTGGAGAGCCTCAATGCTTCGGTATCCGCCGGCATCTGCCTGGCCGAAACCAGGCGGCAACGCACCAATAAGAAGTGATAAGCAGTGCGGGTCGAGCAATAATTGGCGGCCGCAGCGCGTTATCTCATCACAGGCCGCGGATGATACTCTTCGCGGTGTCGCGAGCGGTTGCTGAAGATGCGGCACTACCGGGCAGATTCCAGTTAGACAGAGATAATAATTCGTATTATAATCATGAAGTAATTTATCTTTTCTAGAATAAACATTAATTGATGCGGCTGGCAAGAGTGATCACAAGAACGGAAACAGTGAAACTGGCGGGCGCGGTCTTGCTGCTGGCCATCACCGCAGCAGCGATGGCTCCCCGGCAGCTGCACGCCCAGGAGCCGCAGGTTGCCGTCCCGCCGCCGCGCTTTGAAATCAGCCGCTTCGAAGTGGGCGGCAATACGCTGCTGCCCGTGGCGGAAATCGACCGCCTGCTTGCGCCGTATACCGGCAAGAACAAGGATTTTTCCGACATCCAGCGCGCGCTGGAGACGCTGGAGCAGCTCTTTCGCGAGCGCGGCTACGGTGTCGTGCAGGTGATCCTGCCCGAGCAGGACATCACGCGCGGCGGGGTGCAATTCCGCGTGCTGCAGCCGCGGGTGGGGCGGGTCGTCATCGAAGGCAACACCCATTTCAACGCGGAGAACATCCGCCGCAGCCTGCCGTCGATAAGAGAGGGGGAAACCCCCAACTCGAAGGCGATCGCGCGCAATCTGCAAATGACGGGCGAGCATCCGGTCAAGCAGACCAACGTGCTGCTGCGCTCGGGGGAGTCGGAAGACAAGGTGGACGTTGCCATCAAGGTGACCGACGACAAGCCGTGGCGCGCGTTCTTCACGCTCGACAATTCCGGCACCAGCGACACCGGTTATTTCCGAGCGGGTTTCGGCTACCAGCACACCAACCTCTTCAACCGCGACCACACCCTGACCGCGAGCTACATCACCTCGCCGGATCACGTGCGCGACGTCACCATCTTCGGCCTGGGTTATCGCATCCCGTTCTACGATCTCAACAGCAGCCTCGACCTGATCGCCGGCTACTCCGACGTCAATTCCGGGGTGGTGCAGGGGCTCTTCAACGTCAGCGGCAGCGGCAGCATCGGGGCTGTCCGGTGGAACTACTTCCTGCCGAAATGGGGCGACATCGAGCAGAAGTTCGCGCTGGGGCTGGACTACCGGGCTTTCAAGAACGAAGTGGTGGTGCAGGGCCAGCAGCTGGTGCCGGACATCACCATCCACCCGCTGAGCCTCAACTACAACGGATTGAAGCGCATGTCCGCCGCCGAGCTGTCGTTCTTCGCCAGCGGTGCGGCCAACATCCCGGGGGGTAACGACGGAGGTCAAGCCGACTTCACCGCTTCTCGCCCCGGCGCCGTCGATGACTACACGTTGTTCCGCTACGGCTTTAATTACACCCGACAGTTCGGGAACGAGTGGCAGACCCGGATCGGCTTCAACGGCCAGTACACCACCGATTCCCTGGTCTCGGGCGAGCAGTACGGCATCGGCGGGCCGGATTCTGTTCGCGGCTACATGCTGCGTGAAGTCGCCGGGGACCGCGGTTATGCGGGCCAGGCCGAGCTCTACACCCCGGAACTCTCGCGCACATTCGGGATGACCGACAATTACAAGCTGCGCCTGCTCGCGTTCTACGACTGGGGCGGAATCCAGTACAACAACCAGCCGCCGGGCACCGTGGTAAAGGATTCCATCGCCAGCGCGGGGCTGGGCATTCGAATGACCTACAGCAAGTCGGTTAGCCTGCGGCTCGACCTCGCGCAGATCCTGCAGGAAACCCCCAACCGCGACAACAGCAGCCAGCGCCTCACCGGCTCGCTCGCGATCGTCTACTGAGAGTATCGCCCCCAGCAAGACGCAATTCTGTGGCGCGTGGACCGCGCGCCGCAGCAGTGGTCTCCTGGCGATCCAATATCGAGATGTTGCCCCGCGGGTGTTGCCGCGAGCGGCAACGCTGCCAAAGATTGAATACGTGGAAGTTAACCCTGCCTGGTTCTGGGCCGGGTGATTCCGTGGCGGATGCTTGGGGCGATTCCTATGGCACCCGAGGCGTGTGACCTACGACACATGCCTTGCAGCTCCCGGCTGGCTGGGAACTTGCTCCATAGCATGCAGGGCGCGAAGCGGCGCTCGGGCCGTGGTCGACGGTGTGAGAAATATTTCATATAACGCATTGAATTATAGTAGTAAAATTAGAACCTGTGATTTCGACCGGGACTGGAGTCCCCGTCGAAATGTCCACGGGTAAGCTATTGTCTCGTCGTTGGCGGAAAACATGAAACCGATGCGCCGGGCTGGAAAGGGCCCTAACAGAAGGCAAATCGCGCTGGCAGTTGGCGCGTGCTTTGTCGCGTCCTCCGTCCTGGCCAATCCCACCGGCCCGACGGTGGTCAACGGCACGGCCTCGATCGTCCAGAACGGCAACCTGCTGAAAATCACCAACACGCCGAACGCCATCATTAACTGGCAGAGCTTCTCGATCGGCGCGAATGAAATCACCCGCTTCATCCAGCAGTCTCAGGCTTCCGCAGTACTGAACCGCGTCACCGGCGCCGCCGGGGTGATCGACCCCTCGGTGATCCTGGGTGCATTGCAGTCGAACGGGCGCGTGTTCCTGATCAATCCGAGCGGCATCCTGTTCGGGGCGGGGGCACAGGTGGATGTGGCGGGCCTGGTTGCCACGAGCCTCAATCTTTCCAATGCGGACTTTCTCGCCAACCGGCTGCGGTTCACCGAGGTGCCGGGCGCGGGCAGCGTCATCAACCAGGGCAACATCACCACCGGCCCGGGCGGGGGCGTGTATCTCGTCGGTCCGGCGGTCACCAACAGCGGCATCATCACCAGCCCGCAGGGTGAAGTGATCCTGGCGGCGGGCAACTCGGTGGAACTGGTGAGCCCGGGGACCCCGAACCTGCGGGTGGAAATTTCGGCGCCGCACAATGAAGCCAGAAACCTCGGCCAGATCATGGTGGATTCCGGCCGCGCCGGCATCTACGCCGGGCTCATCAATCAGTCAGGCTCGATCCGCGCGAACGGCGCCGTGGCCGAGGGCGGGAAGATACTGCTCAAGGCGACGAAGAACGCCACCCTGGAAGCCGGATCGGTGACTACTGCGAACGGAGCCAGTGGCGGCAGCGTCACCGTGCAGTCGGGCGATACCACGCTCGTTTCGGGAACGGTGGAAGCGAAGGGCGCGAGCGGGCAGGGCGGCACGGTGCAGGTGCTGGGGAACCTGGTCGGCGTGATCGGGGCCGCGAGCATTGATGCATCGGGGACCACCGGCGGTGGCACGGTGCTGGTTGGCGGCGACTTCCAGGGCAGGAACCCGGACGTTCAGAACGCCTTCCGCACCTACGTGGGGCCTGACGCGACCCTCAAGGCGGACGCGATCACAAGCGGCGACGGCGGCAAGGTGATCGTGTGGGCTGATGACATTACGCGCTTCTATGGTTCTATCAGCGCGAAGGGCGGAGCGGAAAGTGGTAATGGCGGATTTGTTGAAGTATCAGGCAAAGAGCACCTCGGATTTTACGGGGCGGTTGATACCTCGGCCCGCCAAGGAGCTACCGGGACACTATTGCTCGATCCGACCAACATCGTCGTCGTAAGCAGCGGCTCTGAAACTTCGGATCTATCCGTGGTCAATCAATTTGGTGACCCTGATCTCGGCGGCACGGACGTTACAATCTTGAACACCGCCTTGCAGGGAGCGACCAACGTCGTCTTGCAAGCGACGCAGGATATCGATTTCAACGCCCCAGTCAGCAATCCGAATGCCGGCGTGAGTATCACGGCTCAAGCGGGCCGTGACATCAACGTCAATCAAGCGCTTACCGCATCAAACGGACAAATTATTCTCGAGGCGGACTCCCCTCATCACCCCGATGGCGCGAATGGTATTGGGAAAGTAAACGTAAATGCCCCCGTGACCTCGGGCGGGGGCAAGATCACCTTGATCGGAGGCTATGATCCGTCAAGCGGGGGCTTCAGCCTTGGTGCTGACGTAAACGCCGGCGGGGGCGGCATTGACATTGCGCTAAGCCATCCTGCATCTGGCACCAATGAATTCAAAATTGGCGCTGACGGGAATTCGCAATTGGCGAGCAAGGATACGCCTCACCTTAAGACCACGGGTGCTCTGGTCCTTGGCAAGGCGACGACGGCGGGTTCCGACGGAGCAGGTAGCGGATCGATTGCGCTGCTTGTCGACAAGATCACCGAGGACACAGCCAACCCGATGCAACTTTCCACTGCCTCAGGGAGTTCTTTGGAGCTCTGGGCCGGGAGTGATGGCATCACGTTCGACAGGCCTCTAACCTCATTCCAGAATACGTTTATTAATACAAGTGGGGCGCTAACCATCAATCAGACGCTCGGTACATCCAATAACAACCTGACGATCAACGCCGGGACAGTGGTAGTGGGGTCTGGCGGCTCGATCAACACCGGCAGCGGTGTTTTTAGTTGCACCGGAACCGGGTGTCCGGCGGGCAGCAACCAAGTTTACTGGACCGGCATTACGGGGATTACTCCTGGCGACGGAACCAGCTGGTTTGATCCGCTGAACTGGAACGGCGATTTCGTTCCTGGTCTTGCCTACGAAGTGACGATCGGTACTGGTTTCGGCACGATCGTTGTCAATGGGGCCGGTCAGGCGAAGAGTTTAATTGCCGGCAGCACGGTACAAGTTTCCTCGGCTGAATCACTGACGCTAACGAATGCATCAAACCTCAGCAGTGTCATTGTTTCGGGTGGCACAGCCACTTTTAACGGTGGAGCAAGCGCAGGCACGCTTGCGCTTTCGAGTGGTACGGTGAACGGCAGTGGAATTCTTGCTGTCAACTCCGACTTCAACCAGACGGGCGGCAGCCTTGCCAGCAGCTTTTCGAACTTGACGCTGACCAAGAGCGGCAGTTTTACGGTGGGGAGCTTCGCGGCGACGAACTCCGTATCGCTTATTGCTGCCGGTGGAGCAATCGTTGACGGGAACGGCGCAGCCGTGAACGTAACGGCGCCGACCACAAGCCTTATGGCAGCCGGTGGTATCAATCTCGATACGGCCGTTTCGACGCTGACTACGAGCAATACCACTTCCGGCGATACGGTGATCCGCAATACCGGCGCGCTGGCTGTGGGCGGTATGAGCAACAGCGGGGGAGGCAGCATCCTCCTGACAAACAGTGCCGGCATTACGTTGAACGGCACGGTCAGCGCCGGCGGCGGCACCGGCAACGCCGTTGTTCTGGCTGGAACCAGCTTCACTAACAACGCCGGCTCGTCGGCTCTGAATGCAGGCTCGGGGCGGTGGCTGGTTTATTCCGGAAACCCTGGCTCAGACAACCGGGGCGGGCTTGTGTATGGGTTCAAGCAGTACAACGCGACTTACGGTGTGACGTCCGTAGCGGGCAGCGGCAATGGCTTCCTGTACACGACCAATCCCAGCATAACTCCAAGTCTAGGTGGGACGGCGACGAAGATTTACGACGGGAATACGACTGCGCCGACTGTATCGCTGACTGCTTCACCTTTCTCGGGCGTGATAGACGGCGATTCGGTGTCACTCGCGGTCGGTGCGGCCAGCTATTTCGACAAGAACGTCGGGAGCAACAAACAGGTCGACGCGAGCGGCATTTTGATTGCGAGCGCCACCGACGGTGCCGCGACGGTTTACGGGTACCAGTTGTCAACGACCGCCAGTGCCAACGTCGGCACCATCAACCCGGCGGTGGTGAGTCTGAGCGGCTCGCGCGCCTACGATGGCACCACCAGCTTCGCGGCGGGCACGTTTGGCACGGTCAACGGGGTGGCGGGCGAGACGCTCACGCTCACGGGCAGCGGCACGGTGGCGG
>CAZFRR010000023.1:0-13738 GCA_964521405.1 uncultured Streptomycetaceae bacterium
TTCGGACAATGCCGCGATCATGGAGGGGGCGGAGATCCGGCGTTTCTACCCGCGCGAAGGCGGCGAGTATCGTTATTCCAGCGAGTTGACGCACATCGTGATGAAGGTGGAAACGCACAACCACCCGACGGCAATTTCGCCATTTCCCGGCGCCGCGACCGGCTCGGGTGGGGAAATTCGCGACGAGGGCGCCACGGGGCGCGGTGCCAAGCCCAAGGCCGGGCTGACCGGATTCACGGTATCCAATCTCGCCATTCCCGGCTTCGAGCAGCCCTGGGAGCGCGACGGCTATGGCAGGCCGCGCCGTATCGCATCGGCTCTCCAGATCATGCTGGACGGCCCGATCGGCGGGGCATCCTTCAACAACGAATTCGGCCGGCCCAACCTGGCGGGTTACTTCCGCACCTACGAGCAGCGCGTCGCGGGAGAGATGCGCGGCTACCACAAGCCGATCATGATTGCCGGCGGCATCGGTAATCTTTCCGCGCGCCATAGTTACAAGAGCGAGCTGGCGGCCGGCGCGGCCCTGATCCAGCTCGGCGGGCCCGGCATGCTGATCGGGCTCGGCGGCGGCGCGGCATCGAGCATGGATACCGGCTCCAACCAGGAAGACCTCGATTTCGACTCGGTGCAGCGCGGCAACGCCGAGATCGAGCGCCGCGCGCAGGAGGTCATAGACCGCTGCTGGGCGCTGGGCGAGGAGAACCCGATCCTGTCGATACACGATGTCGGCGCCGGCGGGCTCTCCAATGCGCTGCCGGAACTGGTGCATGCGGCGAAGCGCGGCGGCCGCTTCGACCTGCGCCGGGTGCCAAGCGAGGAGCCCGGCATGTCGCCGCTCCAGATCTGGTGCAACGAGGCGCAGGAACGCTACGTGCTGGCGATTGCGCCCGGGAACCTCGAGCGCTTCCGGGCGATCTGCGAGCGCGAGCGCTGTCCGTTCTCGGTAGTCGGCGAGGCGACTGACGACGGCCAGCTGGTCGTGGGCGATCCGGCGTTCGGCAACCGCCCGGTGGACATGGAGCTGTCGGTGCTGCTCGGCAAGCCGCCGAAGATGACGCGCGATGTCGCGCATGCCCGCCGGGAACTGAAACCGCTCGACACCGCCGGCATGGACTTGCGCGAAGCCGCTTATCGCGTCCTGCGGCTGCCGGCCGTGGCGGACAAGACTTTTCTCATCAGTATCGGCGACCGCACCGTGGGCGGCCTCACCGCGCGCGACCAGATGGTGGGGCCGTGGCAGGTACCGGTGGCGGACGCGGCGGTGACATTGATGGGATTCAGCGGCTTCCAGGGAGAAGCTTTCGCGATGGGGGAACGCACCCCGCTCGCGCTGGTGAGCCCGGAGGCCTCCGGGCGGATGGCCGTGGGCGAGGCGATCACCAACATTGCCGCGGCGCCGATCGCGGCCATTGGCGACATCAAGCTGTCCGCCAACTGGATGGCGGCAGCGGGTCATCCTGGCGAAGATGCCGCGCTGTTCGACACGGTGCGCGCCGTCGCACTGGAGCTTTGCCCGCAGCTCGGCGTCAGCATACCGGTCGGCAAGGACAGTCTTTCGATGAAGACCGCCTGGGATGAGAACG
Organism: uncultured Streptomycetaceae bacterium; assembly: GCA_964521405.1. Lineage (GTDB taxonomy): Bacteria > Pseudomonadota > Gammaproteobacteria > Burkholderiales > SG8-41 > SG8-41. The sequence continues at coordinate 1,587 of CAZFRR010000023.1, forward strand.
GCGAGCGGAAAGAGGTGACCGCGCCGCTGTCCCTCATCATCTCGGCCTTCGCGCCGGTCGCGGACGTGCGCGGCACGTTGACCCCCCAGTTGAGAACGGACGGTGGCGAGACGGTGCTGGTGCTGATAGACCTGGGCGGTGGCCAATGCCGCCTCGGCGGATCAGCATTGGCGCAGGTGCATGGCGTGCTGGGAAATGAAGCCCCGGATATCGATCGAGCATCCGAACTATTACAGTTTTTCGGCGTGATACAAAAGCTGAATCGCGCCGGAAAACTGCTCGCCTACCACGACCGCTCTGACGGCGGCCTGTTCGCGACCGTTTGCGAGATGGCATTCGCCGGGCGGACGGGGGTCACGCTCCAGCTCGACGCCGCGGCTGCCGGCAAGCCGGCCATAGAATTTCTGTTCAATGAAGAGCTCGGCGCCGTGCTCCAAGTTCGGCGATCCGACCTGCCAACCGTCCGCAAGGTTTTTTCTGAAGCGGGGCTGGAGTCCCAACTCCACTCGATCGGTGAGTTGAACCGGGACGACACGCTCAGGATCACGGCGGGCGGCAGGGAGCTATTCCGGGAGAAGCGGTGCGACCTGCACCGCGCCTGGTCCGAGACCACCTACCGCATGCAGGCGTTGCGCGACAACCCGGACTGCGCGCGGCAGGAATACGACCGCCTGCTCGATGCGGAAGATCCGGGCCTTGGCGCGAAGCTCACCTTCGACCCGGAGGCGGATATAGCCGCTCCCTATCCTGGCAAGGGCGCCCGCCCGCGCATCGCGATCCTGCGCGAGCAGGGCGTCAACGGGCAGATCGAGATGGCCGCCGCCTTCGATCGGGCGGGATTCACGGCGGTCGATATTCACATGAGCGACATCATCTCCGGTCGCGCGAGCCTCGCGGACTACAAGGGCTTTGCGGCCTGCGGCGGGTTTTCCTACGGGGACGTGCTGGGGGCGGGCGAGGGCTGGGCAAAATCCATCCTGTTCAATGACCGGGCGCGCGAGGTGTTCGAAGCCTTCTTCAAGCGGCCGGACACCTTTGCCCTCGGCATCTGCAACGGCTGCCAGATGATGAGCAACCTGCACGAGCTGATACCCGGGGCGGAAGCCTGGCCGCATTTCGTGCGCAACCCGTCGGAGCAGTTCGAGGCGCGCTTCGTGATGGTGGAGGTGCAGCGCTCGCCCTCGCTGTTCTTCGATGGCATGGCGGGGAGCCGCGTGCCGATCGTGGTATCACACGGCGAGGGCTATGCCGAATTCGTGAGCCCCGCCGCGCGCACGGCCGCGGAGGCGCTGGTTGCGCTGCGGTTCATCGACAATCGAGGGGCCGTGACCGAAGCGTATCCCGGCAACCCCAACGGCTCGCCCGCCGGCATTACCGGACTCACCACCCCGGACGGCCGCTTCACCATCCTCATGCCGCATCCCGAGCGCGTGTTCCGCACGGTGCAGAATTCCTGGCATCCCGATGGCTGGCGCGAGGACGGGCCGTGGCTGCGGATGTTCAGGAATGCCCGCCGCTGGTGCGGGTAATGAGTAATGAGTAATGAGTAATGAGCGAAGGGTAAGGGGTCTAGGTGTTTACTTAACACCCATCACCCATTACTCATAACTCATTACTGAAATTATTCAATCTTAGCCTTGGCACGCAGCTCGGTAATGAGCTTCTCGAAGGCCACCTTCTGCTGCTGTTGCTGCATCTGCTGTGTCAGGTTGTTCTTGACCTCTTCGTAGGGGGGGATCTTCCGCGCCCGCTCGTCGTCGAGGCGGATGATGTGCCAGCCGAACTGGGTTTGCACCGGCGTATCGGTCATCTGGCCTTTCTTCAACTTGGCGAGGGCGTCCCCGAACGGCTTGACATAATTATCGGGGCCACTCCAGTCGAGGTCGCCGCCGCGCACTTTGCTGCCGGGATCTTTTGACTTTTCGGCGGCTAGTTTTTCGAAGCTGGTGCCTTTCTTGATCTGGGCGATGATGTCCTTGGCCTCGTCTTCCTTTTCCACCAGGATGTGACGCGCCTTGTATTCGCGCGAGCCGAGCTGGCTCTTGATCCGCTCGTACTCCTGCCGGGTCGACTCATCGGTTATGGGCGTTGCCTTGGCGGCTTCCAGCACAACGGCATTAATCAGGACATTCTGCCTGGCTAGCTCGATTTCGTTTGCGACCTCTGCTTTCTTTGCCAAGCCGCGGCGGGTAGCTTCCTGGACCAGCAGTTCCTGGTCAATGAGACGCTGACGTACCGTATCGCGCAGCTCAGGCGTATCGGGCCGCCCTTGCGAAACGAAGTTCTTCACAACCAAGTCCACGCGCTGCTGCGGAATCGTCACGCCGTTAACCCGGATGGGCTTGTCCTGGGCATAGGCGATCGATGCGGTGGCGAGTAGCGCGAGCAGTAGTGCGGAGAGGCATGACTTCATCAGTGTTTCCTTTTCTTGGGTAGGTAATCAGATTTCGCCGGGCGCATAGGCCTTGATCGCCAGCGCGTGAATTTCCTTTGTCATCAGGGGCCCGAGGGCGTCGTAAACCATGCGATGGCGGAGTTGCATCGCCTTGCCCGAGAATTCTCCTGAGACAATGATGAGCTGGTAGTGCCCGCCGCCGCCCCGCGCCCCTTCATGGCCGACATGCTTGCCCGACTCGTCCAGGATCTCGAGCGACTGCGGGTTCAATTTCGACAGTTTCTGCTGCATGAGTTCCGCCGTGGTCATTTCACTTCCTCGCTCTTGGCGTAGGGCATCAGCGTCAGGACCTGAGCAACGGTCAGGATCAAGGTCAGCGCGAGCACGCCGAACACCTTGAACGTCGCCCATACGCCTTCACTGAAGTTGTAGGCCACGAACAGATTCACGAAGCCGAGCGCAAAGAAGAAAAATCCCCATCCCATCAGCCAGCGGTTCCATAGCGAATCGGGCGCGTTGAACTGCTCTTCCATCATCATGCGAATGGGATTTTTCTTGAACCCCCAGTACGCGATCAGCAGGCCGCCGGCAATGATCCAGTAGACCACGGTGGGCTTGATCATGATGAAGCGCTTGTCCTCGAGCACGAGGGTCAGGCCGCCAAAGAATGCAATCGCTCCGAAATTGATCCAGAGCAGCTTGTCGACCTTGCGGTACTTGAGCCACGACCAGATGACCTGGATGGTGGTCGCCACCATGGCCGCGGCGGTGGCGAAGAAAATATCAACCGCCAGCCAGGCGCCAAAGAAGACCAGCAGGGGGAGAAAATCGAATAAGAGTTTCATTTTGCTTATTTTACCGCGTGCCGTACTATTCCCAAAGCCCGCGCGGGATGAGTGTCACTTCTTCTCGAACTTAAGCGATGCAGAATTAATGCAGTAACGAAGGCCGGTGGGCTGGGGGCCGTCCTCGAAGACGTGGCCGAGATGCGCGTCGCACCGGCTGCACTGCGTCTCCGTTCGACGCATGCCGTAGCTGTGGTCGTCCTCGTCGGCGACATTGTCCCGGTTCAGGGGCTGCCAGAAGCTCGGCCACCCCGAGCCGGAGTCGAACTTGTGGTCGGAGCTGAACAGCTCCGCCCCGCAGCACACGCAGCGGTAGACGCCCTTGTCGTGCTTGTTCCAGTAAGCGCCGGTGAAGGCGCGTTCCGTGCCCTTTTCGCGAGCGACAGAATATTGCTCGGGGGAGAGCTGTTGCTTCCATTCTGCGTCGGTCTTCTGGACTTTATTGGCCATCACTTTTCCTTGAGTAAGGCGTGAGTCGTGAGTCGTGATTCGTGAGTCGTGATTCGTCCCTCACCACCTTTTCCTTGAGTAAGGCGTGAGTCGTGAGTCGCTCCAAATTCTGTGAATTGTAAATCGTAAATCGTAAATTGCAGTTTCTGAGTACCCCTTCCCCCCTTGCGGGGGAAGGTTGGGATGGGGGGTCAAGGATGTGTTCAAGTGCGACTTTGTCCCCCCACCTCAATCCTCCCCCACAAGGGGGGAGGAGGCTCTAAATGTGATTCGTGAATCGTAACTACCTGGAACCCGGAACCCGGAACCCGGAACTCGGAACTCGGAACTCGGAACCTTGTGGTCATCCCTCGGGCAGCACTTTCCCTGGATTCATAATATTAAGCGGATCAAACGCAGCTTTGAGCGTGCGCATCATCTCGAGTTCCACGCCGTTCTTGTAGCGGCTCATGTCCGCGAGCTTGGACTGGCCGATGCCGTGCTCGGCGCTGAAGCTGCCCTGGTAGCGGGCCACGATGTCGTAGACGGCCTGGGTGACGTCGTGGGCCTCGCGCGCCGAGGCGTCCTCGCGCAGGCGGCCCGGCACGAAGGCGTTGTAATGGAGGTTGCCATCGCCCAGGTGACCGAAACAGATCACGTTCACGCCGGGAAACCGCGCCTGCAAAGCGGCCTGGGCCTCCTCGATGAATGCCGGCACGCGGCTCACCGCGATCGCGATGTCGTGACGGTAGAGCATGCCGGCTTCCGCTCGCGCGGCATCGGGGATGGTCTCCCGTATTTTCCATAGCGCCTGGACCTGGGACAGGTTGTCCGGCATGACCGCGTCAGTCACCAGCCCTTGCTGCATGGCCGCGGCAAATGCCTGCTCCAGCGTTTCCCGCAGGCCGCTTTCAAGGGCGTCCCCGAGGTCGGTCAGCACGTACCACTGGTAGGGCGAGGGCAGGGGGTCGCGAGTGCCCGGGATATGGCGCAGCACGAGTTCCAGGCAGTTTCGAGAAATCAGCTCGAAAGCTGTTATCCGGTCACCGCAGTGCTGCCGCAGCAGCGCCAGCAGCGCCAGCGCGGCTTGCGGCGAAGGCACCGAGGCCCATGCTGCGGCAGTGGAGCGGGGCAGGGGAAAGAGTTTCAGCACCGCCGCAGTGATGATGCCCAGCGTGCCTTCCGCGCCGATGAAGAGCTGCTTGAGATCGTAACCGGTGTTGTCCTTGCGCAGGCCGCGCAGGCCGTCCCACAGGCGGCCGTCGGGCAGAACGGCCTCCAGGCCCAGCACGAGGTCGCGCGTGTTGCCGTATCGGAGCACGTTCACCCCGCCCGCATTGGTCGAGAGGTTGCCGCCGATCTGGCAGCTGCCCTCCGCTCCGAGGGACAGCGGAAACAGGCGCTCGGCATCGCGCGCCGCCTGCTGGATAGTGGCGAGCACGCAGCCGGCTTCGACGGTGATCGTGTTGTTGAGCGCATCGACTTCCCGTATGCGGTTCATGCGGCCGAGGTTGAGCACGATCGCGCTGCCGCTGGCATCCGGTGTGGAGGCGCCGCACATGCCGGTGTTGCCGCCCTGCGGGACGATACCGGTGCCGGTCTCGGCGCATAGTTTCACCACCGCGCAAACAGCTTCCGTGCTGGCCGGGCGCACCACCGCCAGCGCCTTGCCGCGGAATAGGCCCCGCCAGTCCGTCAGATGACCCTCCATGTCCTTCGGATCGATGATCAATCCCTGGGCGCCGACGATGGCGTGAAGCCGATCGAGGAGGGCGGCGGGGGAGGCGTCTGAGCGTACGGGCTTGGGCATGGGGGGATTATATCGGGTGAAAGCAAGCCGAATTTGTTAATCGCACTGTGTCACAAAACACGAGAGAAACTCCTTCCCCCTTGACGGGGGAAGGCTGGGATGGGGGCATCAATCTTCCGACTTCTCTCCAGAGAAGTCCCATCTTCTCCTTCCCCCTTGACGGGGGAAGGTTGGGATGGGGGTGAAAGCGTTTCGCATCTTGAGGCGGTTCACCCCCACCCTAACCCTCCCCCGTCAAGGGGGAGGGAATGTTTTTCTGTTCGGAGAAAAGAACTCTCCTTCGCCCTTGACGCATGATTAGTCTTCGGCCGCGGGCTTCCGTTAGAATCAGCGCCGGCCATCCATTCACAAGAGCCGATGGAAGATACTGTCGCTACTGTCGCCGCTGCCCGGAAGCTGACGCGCTGGCACGCATCCGGGATTCACCTGCTGATCAGCGCCCTCATCGCGGCAACCACGCTCGCCGTGATGCTGCTGGTGTGGTATCCGCCGCCGCTGTTTGAACTGGAAGGCGGTCTTGGCCTGGTGTTCATCCTGATCGGGGTGGACGTGGGGATCGGGCCGTTGATCACGCTCGTGATTTTCAAGTCCGGCAAGCCCGGTCTGCGATTCGATCTCTGGACGATTGGGGTGCTCCAGTCCTGCGCGCTGATTTACGGTTGCTACGTGGTGGCCGAGGTGCGGCCGGCGTTCATCGTTTTCGTCAAGGACCAGTTCGAGGTCGTGAGCGCGGTCGAACTGACCTCCGCCGATTTGCAGCAGGCACGCCACGCCGAATTCCGGCGGATTCCTCTCACGGGGCCGCTGCTGATCGCGGCCGAGCCACCCGCCGACCCGAAGGAGGCGCAGGCGCTCCTGTTCCTGGCGCTCGAACAGGGCCGTGACTTGCGGCACTTCCCCCGGTACTACGTTCCCTTTGCCGAGCAGCTGCAGACGGCGCTCTCCAAAGCGCGTCCCCTCGAGCAAGTGTGGCGGAGCGAGCCGGATATTGCCAGGATCATCGAGCGCTACCTCGCCGATTCCGGGCGAAAGGAAGCGGATGTCCGCTACCTGCCATTGCGCGCCACCCGCGGATGGGGCGCGGCGTTGATCGATGCGAAGAGCGGAACTCTCGTCAAGATGCTCCCGGTTCCGAGCGAGTAAAGCGCAAAGGCTCTTCCAAAAAAAACAGGTCGATGCCTCGTGAGCATCGACCCGCGCAGTCGCCGGAGCCAGGTACGGCGCCGGCAAGGGTGGAAATTATATAGTGTGTCGTGTCAGGGGGATAGCACGCTCCAACCCTAAGAGCGGCTATCAAAATGACCGGCCCCGCTTTACTCCCCTCCTTTTTAAGGAGGGGTGGATGCGAAGCAGACGGGGTGGTTGCGTGGGCAGTGCTTGCTCCCACCACCCCGCCCGCTAGCGCGGGCACTCCCCCGTCCCGCCGCGCTGCATCGCGTCGGGCGTTCGCCGGCTCAAACGTGCGCAAGCACGTTTTTCGAAACCCCGGCTCACCCTCAGGCAGGAGGGGAATTCGTTTTGTTAGGCGCTCTAAGGATAGTACGGGTGAAATCGTGTCAACCGGCGCTTCTTCCAGTCGGCTTCTAGTCGGGCGCTTTCTTGGGTAATATGTTGCCCATTGGGTGACGCGGGCGTGGCGGCCGCGAACCCGCGATAATTCAAACAACGCGCCGCGTGAGGAGTGACCACCCATGATGACCGACCGGGTCATCTTTGCCTGCACCATCATCATAGCGGCGGTGTATTTCTACGCCACCACGCTGATACCCTCGCTGGAGATTGGCGACCCGCTGGGCCCGAAGGCGTTTCCGCGCCTGCTGGGTGTTTGCCTGCTGATCGCGGCCGGCCTGCTGTTCCTCGAGATGTGGAAGGAACGCAAGCTTCGCACGCCGCAAACCGACAGCGACGAAGCGGGGATGTGGCGGCACGGAAGGGTAATCGTGAGCGTGACGGTCTGGACCGGGGTCTACTACCTGGCCTTCGACAAGCTCGGCTATATCCTGGCGACTACCGTTTACCTGCTGGCATTGATGGCCTGGTTCAACCGCGGGAAATGGGTCGCCAACGTCCTGACCGCGGTGCTGTTCGGCGTGTTGAGCTACCTGATGTTCGTCAAGCTCGACGTCAATCTCCCGCGCGGCCTGGAGGCGTTCAGCTGGATCAGCGATGGCGTGCTGGTGACTGTCAATGCCGCCATCAATGTGTTCAAGTCGATCCGCGCTATATTCTGAACTTGCGGTCCTAAGAGCCCCTAACATAATGAAACACACGCTGCGCTGTCACGGTTTTGGCGACGCGGGAAAAGTGGCCCGGACTGGGCCCCGCACCCGGGAAGCGCTTGGGGTGAAGCCGCGGGCCAAGACCGCGCCAGCCCGCAGGGGGTTGCGGCCAGAATCGGCACTGGCTTTGTCGCTCGGCTTGCCAATATGCCAGATATTGGCTGCACCTCGCTTCGCGCCATTGCCAATTCTGACTCGCAACGCACGCGCGTTTCATTATGTTAGGGACTCTACGCAAAAACGTTGCCTATGGAAACACTGACCCACATCCTGAACGGCTTTTCGGTCTGCCTGCAGCCGATCAACCTCTGGTACACCTTTCTCGGCTGCTTTCTCGGGACGATCATCGGTGTGCTGCCGGGCATCGGGCCCTCGGCCGGCATCGCGCTGCTGATTCCGGTCACCTACGGCATGAACCCGACGTCGGCGCTGATCATGATGTCGGGCATTTTCTACGGCGCCCGCTACGGCGGCTCGACCACAGCCATCCTGATCAACACGCCAGGCGAGGCGTCGTCGGTGATGACGACGATCGACGGCTACCAGATGGCGTTGAAGGGCCGGGCGGGAGCCGCGCTCGCGATTTCCGCGCTCGCATCCTTTATTGCCGGCACGCTGGGCGTCGTGGGCCTCACGCTGTTCGCGTTGCCGCTCGCGAGCATGGCGCTGAAGTTCGGTCCCGCGGAGTATTTTGTGCTGATGTTTTTTGCGATGACCGCGGTTTCCTCTCTGGCAGGCAAGTCACCTGCCAAAGCGATGATCTCGACCGTTCTCGGTCTCATGATCGCCACCATCGGCATTGACCTCCAGAGCGGGCAGCCGCGCTACACCATGGGCGTGCCCGAACTGCAGGACGGGGTCGGATTCATCATCGCGGTGGTAGGGCTGTTCGCGATCGCCGAGGTGTTCACGACCATGGAGGACATGACCAGGGGCGTGCGCACCGAGGTCATCCGCCTGAAGGGCAGGCTCTGGCTCACCAAGGATGAGTGGAACCGCTCTCTGATGCCGATGTTCCGCGGCGGCATCATCGGTTTCGTCATCGGTGTCCTGCCGGGCGCGGGCGGCACCATCGCGTCCATCATGTCGTACGTGTGGGAGAAGCGCATATCCAAGCACCCCGAGGAATTCGGGCATGGGGCGATCGAGGGCGTGGCCGGGCCCGAGGCGGCGAACAATTCCGACACCGCTGGGGCCATGGTGCCGCTGCTGACGCTCGGCATCCCGGGCGGCGGCGCGACAGCGGTCATGCTGGGGGCGTTTATCATGTACGGCATCCAGCCCGGACCGCTGCTGTTCCAGAACCGGCCGGACCTGGTGTGGGGGCTGATCGACAGCATGTATATCGGCAATATCATGCTGCTGATCCTCAACCTGCCGCTGATCGGGATCTTCGTGCGGCTGCTCTACATCCCGGGCGGCATCCTGATGCCGCTGATCCTGGCGATCTCCACCATCGGCATCTACGCCATCAACGGCAACCCGGTGGAGCTCTATTTCGGGCTCATTTTCGGCGTAATCGGGTACGTGTTCCGCAAGATTGATATCCCGCTCGCGCCGATGGTGCTGTCGCTGGTGCTGGGCGGCATCATGGAGCAATCGTTCCGGCAGGCGATGACGATCTCGGGCGCCAACCCGAAGATTTTCGTCGGCAGCGCGATCTGCATCACGTTGGTCGCGTTGTCCATCCTCTCCATACTCCTGCCGTTCCTGCTGCCGCGCCTCAAGGCGTGGCGCGACGGCTCGCGCGAAACGGCGTAGCCCGTCTGGAGCCGCAGATAAACGCAGATACACGCAGATAAGATCAAGAACACCAATCAGGTCAAGGCAAAACCTAATTGGCCACGGAAACACACGGAAACACACGGAAGGCAAGAGGAGAATCGAACCGCCGAGGCGCCGAGAGAACCAAGCAGAATAATTGAACCGCCAAGAACGCCAAGGCCGCCAAGAAAATCAAGAATAATTGAACCGCAGATAAACGCGGATAAGAAGCAAAGATCGACTCATCTTCCATCCGCATTTATTGCTACGCCTCACGGCATGTCTTTTCTTAACGTTCCGCATAACCCGCCGCGCAGCGGGCGGAGTTGATGGGCGGTCAGCGTGCCCCGCTTCTGAACTGGGGCCAGAGCTTCGGGTCACGAGCCGTATGAAGGATCGTGAGCACGACCACCTTCCGAGGCTCGATGCGATAGAACACGGCATACGGAAAGCGCGACACGTTGGCGCGCCGCACTTCACCGTGGACACGCCCAAACACCTCGGGAAGCTGTTCGATTGCATCGAACGTAGCGTCAACAGACGTAAGGAATTCCTCACCAAGGCCGGGGCGTTGCACTTCGTACCACCCATATGCCCCAGCCAGGTCCCGCCCAACCTTCCGGCGGTAGACCACTGGCGTGGTCATTAGCGTCGTCGAGCTTCCGCGAGCAATTCGCCTCGAGATACGACGTCATCTGGATTACGTTCGTGTTCGGCTAGACGCTCATCGATCACAGCGCGATGAGCGTCGCCAAGCGGCACACCCGATGGATCCGCAGCGAGGCTTTCCCAGATAAGCTCGACGAGGCGCAACCGCTCCTCGACCGGGAGCTTGAGGATTTCAGCAACGTCTGTATCGCTCATGCGTCTAGCCTACCACCATTGCGGTCAGCGCACTAACGTATAGAGAGTAAGCGGGGGCCGCCCTACCAGGACCGACTACATCAACGGCTTCATCGCCGCCCGCGGAGCCGAGATCGGCGTTCCCGCGCCGATCCAGGCCAGGATGCACGAAGTGGTAAAGCGGGTGGAGCGGGGCGAGGCGAAGCCGTCGGCGGAGTTAATCGCGGGCTGGTAAGCGACGAGTTTGATTAGCCGCCGATGAACGCCGATAACTACAAGAACAAACCTAGACAGGATTAATAGAATTTTCAGGTTCAGAAAAGACAATTCCCCTCCTGCCAGAGGAGGGGTAGATGCGAGGTAGACTGGGTGGTGGGAGGACTTCCCTCTGCCCTCATTCCTGTTTTAATAAACCGCCAGGAATAAGATGAGGGATCAGGCCTTTACTTTATAGTCCTGTCGAACTTGTTTTCAGCTATAGGATAAACGCCTGACCCCATGACCCTGCTAAATCGTAGGGCCCGGCGTGATTGCGAGCACAGGGGGCGGTCAATTGCATCGATACGCCTTTCCAGTCGCGAACGGGCTGTAGCCTCCAGCAAGATTTGTCCAAACAACGTGCGTAGCCCCTGTAGAGGCCGCCTGTTCGAGAGCCTCGTTCTTCGCATTTTGCATTCCTGTCGATGCCGCCAAGTTTCCCCAACCAGATGACCCGTGAACATCTGCGACAAACTTGCAGCTTGATACTTCGGGGGTGTCAGCGACCTTCACTCTTTGTGCCGATGCAGAAAGTGTCGTCGCGCAGCCAGCGAATAGAAAAGAAAGGAGGGAACCGAAGCATAGCCCTGCCGTAACGCAATGCGAATGCTTTCTCATCTTGAGGCCTCCATTCATGACGCCTCATGTTACGCGCACGAGCGCAAACCTGCTAACCGGCGCAACTCGTGGGCGCGCTACGTTTAGCTGACCGAAACGCTTTACGGGGGTCCGACCCGGTTTCAGGCAGTTCAGTTATAGTCAATTGTCTTGGCGGCCTTGGCGTGCTTGGCGGTTCAATTATTCTTCTTGGTTCTCTCGGCGTCTCGGCGGTTCGATTCTCGTCGTGCCTTTCCTTTGTGTCCTTCGTGTCCTTTCTGGTTCAGCTTTTGATCTTTTCCGTGTGTTTCCGTGTGATTCCGTGGCTAATCGGACTTCAGCAGGCGCCGTCCACAGTCCCCGCGAGGCGCGCTAGAATAGGCACCCGCCGCTCCGCCAGGCGACAGAACAACAAATCCATGATCCCGAACAAGCGCCTGCGCTACTCCGCCATCGTCGACCGCCCGCCACTCGTGCTGCCGGACAGGGCGCGGGTCGTGGTCTGGCCGGTGGTCAACGTCGAAGTGTGGGACATTGCGCGCCCGATGCCGCGGCAGGTGCTGCCGCCGCCGACCGGCGTCACGCTGCAGCCCGACGTGCCGCACTGGGGCTGGCACGAGTACGGCAACCGCGTCGGCTTCTGGCGCATCAAGGCTATACTCGATGCGCTCAAGATCGTCCCATCGCTGTCGGTCAACGCGCGGGTGTGTCTCGACTATCCGCGCATTGCCAAGGCGTGCCGCGACGCCGGCTGGGAATTCATGGGCCACTCCTACGACCAGCGCCCCCTGCACAGCGAGCCGGACCCGAAAGCGATGATCGAGCAGTCGGTCAAGGTGTTGCACGAATTCACCGGCAAGCCGCCGCTGGGCTGGATGGGGCCGGGCCTTACGGAGCAGCTCGACACGCCGGACCTGCTCGCGGCAGCCGGC
>CAZFRR010000024.1:0-23399 GCA_964521405.1 uncultured Streptomycetaceae bacterium
TGTATTTCTCTCTCTCCCTGTTTCACCAGCATCAAGCGCTGACGGTGATCATGGCGATGCTGGTGCTGGTCGTGATCGTGGACGGCGCCAGCGCCTGGCTGCGCCAGCGCCTCGTCAACTAAGTTTTGGGTTCCAGGTTCCGAGTTCCGAGTTCCGGGTTCGATCTTGAACTTTGAACATGGAACCTTGAACCTGTCTATAGCTCGTAGCTGGAGCCCTTGCCCTTCAGGGCGGCATCGATCACCGCGCGCTTCAAGAGCGGTGAGAACAGTTCGATGAAGACGTAGGCATAGCCGCGCAGCGCCGTGCCGCGCCGCACGGCGATGCGCGTGGTCATGGTCCCGAACAGGTGCCCGACCTCGATCGCGCGTAACGACCGATCGCGCTTCTCGTCGAAAGCCACCACGGCGATGATGCCGATGCCGAGGCCCAGTTCGACGTAGGTCTTGATCACATCGGAGTCGACCGCCGAGAGCACGATGTCGGGTGTAAGCCCCTGCGCCCGGAACGCCTCGTCAATGCGGCTGCGCCCGGCGAAAGCGGGATCGTAAGTGACGATGGGATAGCGCTCGAGCATCTCCAGCGTGACGCGTTTTTCCCGCAGCAGGGGATGCTGTTCCGGCACCACCACGCAATGCCGCCATTGATAGCCGGCCAGCGCCAGCAGCTTGGGGTATTGATCGAGCGCCTCGGTGGCGATCGCAATGTCCGCTTCACCCGCCATCACCATCTCGGCGAGCTGCGGCGGGCTGCCCTGCTTGATCGTCAGGCGCACTTTCGGGTAGCGCTGCTTGAAGGCGCTCACCACGCCGGGCAGCGAGTAGCGCGCCTGGGTATGCGTGGTGGCGATCGTCAGCGCGCCCGCGTCCTGGTCCCGGAATTCGCGCCCGACCTGTTTCAGGTTTTCGATGTCCTGCAGCACGCGCTCGATGATGCCCAGCACGACCTGGCCGGGCGCGGTGATATCCACCACGCGCTTGCCGTTCCGCACCAGGATTTCCACGCCCAATTCGTCCTCCAGCAGGCGGATTTGTTTACTGATGCCCGGTTGGGAGGTATGAAGCGTTTCGGCCGCCTCGGAAAGGTTGAGCCCATGTCTGGCAACCTCTCGCAGATAACGTAATTGCTGTAATTTCATAGGGTTATTCTAAGTAAGTAATAGTTATAAAAGTCTAACACAATAGTCTTTTGAAGTATAACAGCCGGTTGCTACCATGCGGACGTCGGATTTCATTGGGAAAAAACGGTGTACCAGTACGACGAAATTGACCAGCGGTTGGTGGACGAGCGGGTCGCCCAGTTCCGCGACCAGACACGCCGTTTCCTGGCGGGCAAGCTGTCGGAGGATGATTACCGGCCGCTGCGGCTGAGGAACGGCCTCTACGTCCAGCGCTACGCGCCGATGCTGCGTGTGGCGATCCCCTACGGCGTGCTGTCTTCGCGCCAGTTGCGCACGCTCGCGCACATCGCGCGCCGGTGGGACCGGGGCTACGGCCACTTCAGCACGCGCCAGAACATCCAGTTCAACTGGCCCAGGCTGGAGGACGTGCCCGATATCCTGGCCGAACTGGCGAAGGTGGAGATGCACGCGATCCAGACCAGCGGCAATTCCTTTCGCAACATCACGACCGACCATTACGCGGGGGTCGCGCGCGACGAGATCGTGGATTCCTTCGTGTGGTGCGAGCTGCTGCGCCAGTGGTCCACGTTCCACCCGGAGTTCAATTACCTGCCGCGCAAATTCAAGATCGCGGTGAACGGCGCGGTGGCTGACCGCGCGGCAATCTTCCTCCACGACATCGGGTTGCAGGCGGTGCGTGACACAGGAGGGACCGGCTCGGACGGCGCCTCTCCGGGGGGCAACGTCGGCTTCCGCGTGATCGTCGGCGGCGGCATGGGGCGCACGCCCATCATCGGCCAGGTTATTTGCGAGTTCCTGCCGTGGCAGCACCTGTTCACCTACCTGGAGGCGGTGCTGCGCGTCTACAACCGCTACGGCCGGCGCGACAACTTGTACAAGGCGCGCATCAAAATCCTGGTGAAGGCGCGCACGCCGGAGAAATTCCGCGAGGAAGTCGAAGCGGAATGGGCGCACCTGAAAGATGGCCCTGCCACGCTGACCGAGGAGGAAGTGCGGCGCGTGGAAGGCCGCTTTACCCGCCCTCAGTACGAAGAACTGGCGGGTGACGATGCCGGGCATCTCGCCAGGCTCGCATCGGAGCCGGCCTATGCCGCATGGACGAAGCGCAACGTCCAACTGCACAAGGCGCCGGGGTACGCCGCGGTGACGCTATCGCTCAAGAAGACCGGGGTTCCTCCCGGAGATGCCACCGATAAGCAGATGGACGCGGTGGCGGACCTCGCCGACCGTTACAGCCAGGGCGAGTTGCGCGTTTCCCACGAGCAGAACCTGATCCTCGCCGACGTGCGCCAGTCGCAGCTGCATGCACTGTGGCTGGAGGCAAGGTTGCTGGGGCTGGCCACGCCCAACATCGGGCTGCTCACCAACATCATCGCCTGCCCGGGCGGCGACTTCTGCTCGCTCGCCAACGCCAAGTCCATCCCGGTGGCGCAGGCAATCCAGGATCGTTTCGATCGCCTGGATTATCTCTACGACATCGGCGAGCTGGACCTCAATATCTCCGGCTGCATGAATTCCTGCGGCCACCATCACGTCGGCCACATCGGCATCCTCGGCGTCGACAAGAACGGCGAGGAGTGGTACCAGATTTCCATCGGCGGCAACCAGGGGCTCACGCGCCCCGGCGCGCCGGCGGCGGTCGGAAAGGTAATCGGACCGTCGTTCGCACGCGCCGACATTCCCGACGTGATCGAGAAGCTCGTCGGGGTTTACCTCGATCGGCGCGAGAGCGAGGAAGAGCGCTTCATCGACGTGGTATGGCGCACTGGAATCGAACCTTTCAAGGAACGTGTGTATGGCACTCATCATCAAAAACGGGAACGTCGTAACCGATCCCTGGTTGCGGCTTGAGCCCGCGGCCGACGGCAGCTATCCCCCGGTGCCGTCCGCGGGCGACATCATCGTGCCGCTCGCCGTTTGGCGCGGGCAGCGCGACGAACTCCTCGCCCGTCCCGGCCGGCTCGGGGTGTGGCTGGAAGGCCACGAAGAGCCGGCGGCGATCGCCGAGGACCTGAAGCTCTTCGGCGTGGTTGCGGTAAATTTCCCGAAGTTCATCGACGGCCGCGGCTACTCGACCGCACGGCTGTTGCGCGAACGCTATGGCTACCAGGGCGAGTTGCGGGCGATCGGCGACGTGATGCGCGATGTGCTGTTCCAGTTGACCAGTTGCGGCTTCAACGCTTTCGCGCTGCGTCATGGCGAGGATCCGCAGGAGGCCCTGGCCGGTCTCAGGGATTTCAGCGAGAGCTACCAGGCCACGGTCGGTCAACCGCTGCCGCTGTACCGCCGCCGTTTCGCCGTATCGCCGGATGAGCAGAGAGTGAACATAAAACCATGAAACAGGCCGCCGGCAAGGTTTACCTGGTAGGCGCCGGACCCGGCGCGCCGGACCTGCTGACGCTGCGCGCGGCGGAAGTTCTCAAGCGCGCCGAGGCCGTGTTTCACGACGCACTGGTGCATCCCGAGGTGCTTGCCCTGGCTTCCCGCGCCGAAAAGTTCGCCGTCGGTAAGCGCTGCGGGCAGTTTGCCACGGCGCAACAGTTCATCAACAAGCGCCTGGTCGATGCGGCGGGAAAATACCAGGTGGTGGTGCGCCTCAAGGGAGGCGACCCGATGCTGTTCGGGCGCGCGCAGGAGGAAATCGCCGCGCTGGAGTCCGCTGGCGTGCCGTATGAAATCGTGCCGGGCGTCACCTCCGCGCTCGCGGCTGCTGCGGAAGCCGGCGCGTCGCTCACGCAGCGGGGCATCGCGCGCAGCGTCGCTTTCGTCACCCCGAGGGTGGGGGAGGGCGAAGCGCCGAGCAACTGGGCAAGGAGCGCCGCGGCTGCGGACACGGCCGTCATTTACATGGGGGCCGGACAAGCGCGCGAGATAACTGCCGCTTTGATGGCGGCCGGCATGGCACGCGATCTTCCGGTGCTGGTCACGGAGAACGCCACGCTGCCTCAAGTCAGGCGCATCGCCCTGACTCTGGAAGAGTTGCCGGAAATCTCGCACTACGGATTTTCCGGGCCGACGCTGATCATGGCGGGGCGTGCTTTTGCCGCCGCGCTCGCCGCAACCGAACAAAAAGCGCTGCACCAGCACGCGCTGGCGCCGGCTCTCAAACGCTAGACCGTTACTTCTAAAACACGCTACAATTCAAGCTTTTAGGCTTTGCCTTTGGGCTTGGTCGTATGCGCGTGACGCGCGGCATCCCCGCCGCCGCAGCCACCCCGGTTGCGCTCACCATCGGCAACTTCGACGGCGTGCATCTCGGCCACCAGGCGATGCTGGCCGAGTTGCGCCGCGCGTCCGGCCGTCTCGGCCTGCCCGCCTGCGTGCTGACTTTCGAGCCGCACCCGCGCGAGTTCTTCGCTCCCGACAAGGCGCCAACGCGGCTCACAACGCTCCGCGAGAAGCTGGAGCTGCTCGCGGGCTGCGGCGTGGATCGCGTTCACATACTCCGTTTCAACTACGGATTGGCCCAGACCACCGCCGAGGATTTCGTCGAGCGCATCATTGCCCGCGGACTGGCGGCGCGCTGGGTGCTGGTGGGAGACGATTTTCGCTTTGGCGCGCGGCGTGGGGGAGACCTCGTAATGCTGAAGCAGGCGGGCCCGCGGCTCGACTTCGAGGTCGCCGCGATTGCGAGCGTCATGCTGGATGGCGAGCGCGTTTCGAGCACCGCGCTGCGGCATGCGCTCGCCGCGGGGGAACTCGACCGGGCGGGACGGTTGCTGGGCCGCGCCTACTCGATCAGCGGGCGCGTGGTCGCCGGCGACGGGCTGGGGCGCCAGCTCGGCTTCCCGACCGCCAATGTGCAGACCCGGCGCAATCACCCGCCGTTCACCGGTATTTTCGTGGTGCGCCTGCACGGCGCGGCACGCGAGCCGCTCAACGGGGTGGCGAGCCTCGGCGTGCGCCCGACGGTGAAGAGCCAGGGAGCGCCGGTGCTGGAAGTGTACGCGCTCGATTTCAACGGCGACCTCTACCGGCGCCACGTGCGGGTGGAGTTCCTGCACAAGCTGCGCGACGAGGAAAAATACGCCGATCTCGCGACGCTGACGCGCCAGATCGCGCTCGACGTCGAAAACGCGAAGAATTATTTTCACCGCGGAGACGCGGAGACGCGGAGAAGGACGAAAGGATAATTTGCATTTCCGGAAGCAACCCCGATTTTCTCGGCGCCTCTGCGCCTCCGCGGTAAAATTCTCGCATGGCTGATTACAAGAAAACGCTCAACCTGCTCGACACGAAGTTTCCGATGCGCGGCGACCTCGCGAAGCGCGAGCCGCTGATGCTCGCGAGCTGGCAGGAGCGCAAGTTCTATCAGCGCATCCGCGCGGCGCGCCGCAGCGCCCCCCGCTTCGTGCTGCACGATGGGCCGCCGTACGCCAACGGCGACATCCACATCGGGCACGCCGTCAACAAGATCCTGAAGGACATCATCGTCAAGAGCCGGACGCTGTCGGGGTTCGACGCGCCGTACGTGCCGGGCTGGGACTGCCATGGCATGCCGATCGAGGCGAGAATCGAGAAAACACACGGCAAGCACCTGCCGACGAAGGAAACGCAGAAGTTGTGCCGCGCCTACGCGGCCGAGCAGGTCGAGCGGCAGAAGCGGGATTTCATCCGCCTCGGCGTGCTCGGCGACTGGGACCGTCCCTATCTCACCATGAGCTATCGCAACGAGGCCGACGAGATCCGGGCGCTCGGCATGCTGGTGAAGAAAGGCTACGTCTACCGGGGCCTGAAGCCGGTCAACTGGTGCTTCGACTGCGGCTCGGCGCTGGCCGAGGCCGAGGTCGAGTACGAGGACCGAACCGACATCGCCATCGATGTTGGTTTTGCTCTCTTCGACGACGAGCGCGAAAAACTGGGGCGGGCGTTTGCGCTGGGCGATCTTCCCCAGGGGCCTGTCCATGCGGTGATCTGGACCACGACGCCGTGGACGCTGCCCGGCAACCAGGCGCTCAACGTCCATCCCGAGTTCGCCTATAGCCTCGTGCGCACGGAGCGCGGTCTGCTGATCCTCGCCACGGATCTGCGTGTAGCTTGCCTCGCGCGCTTCAGGCTGCAGGAACTCGAGGTGCTGGGCGAGTGCAGGGGAGCGGCGCTTGAAGGCATCCGCTTCAAGCACCCGCTCTACGACCGTCTGTCCCCGGTCTACCTGGGCGACTACGTTACGCTCGACACCGGCACGGGCATCGTGCACTCGGCGCCGGCCTACGGTGTCGAGGACTTTGCGTCATGCCGCCGTTACGGGATGAAGGACGAGGAGATCCTGACGCCGGTGATGGGCGACGGCAAGTACGTCTCCACGCTGCCGCTCTTCGGCGGCGAGATGATCTGGAAAGCCAACCCGAAGATCGTGCAAGCGCTGGAGACGCAGGGTGCGGTGTTCGCGGTTGACCCCAAGCACGTTCACAGCTACATGCATTGCTGGCGCCACAAGACGCCGGTCATCCTGCGCGCCACGGTGCAGTGGTTCGCCGGCATGGACGAAGTCCCGGGATACCGCGGCGCCAGGCCGGCGGAGCCGTTGCGCGCGACCGCGTTGCGCGGCGTCGCTGCGACGCAGTTCTACCCGGCGTGGGGCCAGGCGCGGCTCCATGGCATGATCGCGAACCGCCCCGACTGGACGCTCTCGCGCCAGCGCCAGTGGGGCGTGCCGATGCCGTTCTTCATCCATAAGGAGACCGGCGCGCTCCACCCCCGGGCGCTTGAACTGCTCGACCAGGTCGCCAAGCGCGTCGAGCAGGGCGGCATCGAGGCCTGGCAGTCGCTCGAGGCCGAGGAATTGCTCGGGGACGACGCGGCGCACTACGAGAAGGTGAAGGACACGCTCGACGTGTGGTTCGATTCCGGGGCGACGCACTACACCGTGTTGCGCGGCTCGCACCAGGCCGATACCGCGTTCCCCGCCGATCTCTACCTGGAAGGCTCCGACCAGCACCGCGGCTGGTTCCATTCCTCGCTGCTCGTCTCCTGCATGCTGGATGGCGCGCCCCCCTACCGGAGCCTGCTCACCCACGGTTTCGTGGTGGACGGGGAGGGGCGCAAGATGAGCAAGTCCAGGGGCAACGTGATCGCGCCGCAGAAGGTGGCGGACGAGCTCGGCGCCGACATCCTGCGCCTGTGGGTGGCCGCGACCGACTATTCGGGCGAGCTTTCGATCTCCAAGGAGATTCTCAAGCGCGTCGTCGAGTCCTACCGCCGCATCCGCAACACGCTGCGTTTCCTGCTGGCGAACCTCGCCGATTTCGAACTGGCGCGCGACATGCTGCCGGTGGACGAATGGCTGGAAATCGACCGCTACGCGTGGGTGATGACCCGTGACCTGCAGTCGAAGCTCGCATCCTCCGACCCGGGCCCCGGCAGTCAGTCTGCGCCCGGCCACTACGGCCATTACGAGTTTCATCTCGTCGTGCAGCAATTGCAGACTTTCTGCTCCGAGGACCTCGGCGGCTTCTACCTCGATATCCTCAAGGACCGTCTCTATACCGCACCTGCGAATTCCCGGGCCCGGCGCTCGGCGCAAAACGCGCTCTACCACATTACGCAGTCGCTCACGCGTCTGCTCGCCCCCATTCTCTCGTTCACCGCCCAGGAAGTGTGGGAGGTGCTGGTGGGAGGCGAGACCAGCGTTTTCGAGCAGAGCTGGTACGAGTTCCGGCTGCCGGGAGACGCCGGCCCGTTGCGCGACCGCTGGTCGAAGCTGCGCGGGCTGCGCTCCGAAGTGCTGAAGAGCCTCGAGTCGCTGCGCGTGGCGGGTAGCATCGGTTCCTCGCTGGCGGGGGAAGTCGAGCTCTACGCGAAGGGGGAGAGCGGGGAGTTCCTCAAGTCGTTTGCCGACGACCTGCGCTTCGTCTTCATCACCTCGCAGGCGCAGGTGGTGGATGGCGCAGCTGCCGACACTGTCGCCGCCACGACGCTGCCTGACGTGGGGATCCGGGTGAAGGCGAGCCCCCACGCCAAGTGCGAGCGCTGCTGGCATTACCGGGCGGATGTCGGCGGGGACCCGGCACATCCGGCTCTGTGCGGGCGTTGCGTCTCCAATCTGTTCGGCGCGGGCGAGCCGCGCGCGCACGCGTAGAGTTGGAACTTCACTCAGCCACAGAGAACACAGAGAACACAGAGGAATGAATATCCAACTCTCCCTTTTGATATTTTTTCGCTTTCCCTGTGCCCTCTGTGGCTTTGGGTTTTCGATCTTCATCGGCGTGTATCGGCATTCATCGGCGGCTGATAGCGGTTTTTCCGATGCGTGACGGGGGTTCCAGGATGGCTCCTTGGCTCGCGCTCTCGGCGCTGATCGTGGTCGCGGACCAGGTCACCAAGTACGCTGTCGTGCAGTATTTCGCCACGAGTCCGGCGGTTTCGCTCACGTCTTTTTTCAATCTCGTGCTGGTCTATAACCCCGGGGCCGCATTCAGCTTTCTGGCGGACGCCGCCGGCTGGCAGCGCGGATTTTTCATCGCGCTCGCGCTCGTCGCCTCGGCTTGGATCGTTTACCTGCTGCACAGGTTTTCGCATCAGCGCCTGTTTGCGCTCGCGCTGTCGCTGGTGCTGGCGGGCGCGGTCGGCAACGTCATCGACCGCATCCTGATCGGGGCCGTGGTGGATTTTCTCGATGTTCACGCGTTCGGCTGGCACTGGCCCGCGTTCAACGTCGCCGATTCCGCCATCACCTGCGGCGCGGTCCTGCTGGTGTGGGACGCGTTGCGGCCGCATCGCGCCGGGAAGCCCGGGGCGCAGGCTTAAGCCTTCGAGAGGCCCATGGCGCAGCCGTTTGACCCCAACAGCGAAGCCGCGCTGCTCAACACCGCCTCGCTTCACTACAATCGCCGCGAGATGCAGGAGGCGCAGCAGGTGTGCGACCGCATCCTGCGCGGTAACCCCCGCCACCAGGCCGCCCTTCATCTCGCCGGCATGATCGCCCTGGCCAGAGGGGATGCGGCCACGGCCCGGCAATGGCTGGTCAAGGCCGCGAACCTGGGGCTGAACCCCGAGATCCTCCTGGATCTGGCGGATGCCCACATTGCGGGCGACGATCTTGCGGGGGCCATCCTCTGCTGCAAGCAAGCCATCGCGCTCTCGCCGCAACATGCCGAAGCCCATCGCAAGCTTGGCAACGTGCTGCACTGGATGAAGGATTCCCGGGGGGCCGTTGCGAGCCTGCAGGAAGCCCTGCGCATCCAGCCTGGCCTTGCCGGGGCGCGAGTTGACCTGGGACAGGCGCTGCTCGGCGCGGGTGATTACGGTGCGGCGAAGAAGGAACTGGAACCGGCGCTCGGCCTCCGGCCCCCTGATCCCTACGCGCTGGTTTTCTACGGCCTTGCCTGCCACGAACTGGGCGAATTCGACAAGGCGATCCAGTGTTTCGAGAAGGCGGTCAAGCTCGAGCGGGATCCGGTCGATACGCTGTGCAATCTCGCCAATGTCCATCGGGACGCCGGTAACATCGCCCGCGCGACGGAACTCTACGAGCAGGTGTTGGTGCGCGCGCCGGACAACATGCAAGCGCGCAACGACTACGCTCACACCCTGCTGGCACGCGGGGAATTCGAGCGCGGGTGGGAGCTGTACGAGGCGCGCTGGGAGGCATTCGACAGCCCGCAGCGCCGGGCCTACCGGCAGCCGGCGTGGAAGGGAGAGCCGCTTGCGGGCAAGCGCCTGCTGGTATGGGACGAGCAGGGCATCGGCGACCAGATGCTGTTCGCGGGCATCCTGCCCGAGCTCCAGGCGCAGGCTGGCTCCTGCACCGTTATTTGCGAAGAGAAGCTGGCCGGCCTGTTGGCGAGGTCGTTTCCGGGGATGCAGGTGGTAGCTGCCAGGAGCGAGGCGCATGCCCGGCTGTTGGAGGAGCCCTTCGACTACCAGGTGCCAATCGCGAGCCTGGGCCGGTATTTTCGCAAGAGTTACGCGGATTTTCCCCGGCACACGGGGTATCTGCGCGCCGATCCGCGGAAGATCGAGGTGTGGAAAGAACGGCTGGAGGCGCTGGGCACAGGGAGAAAAATCGGTATCTCCTGGCGCGGCGGGTTCGTGGGCTCGCGCCGGCACCTGCGCTCGATCGGGCTCGAGGCGTGGTTGCCGATCCTGAAGACGCCCGGGGTCGAGTTCGTGAGCCTTCAATACACCGACTGCGCCGCGGAGATTGCGGCGTTGCGGGAGAAGCACGGCATCGTGCTGCACCACTGGCAGGAGGCGATCGACGACTACGACGAGACGGCGGCGCTGGTGTGCGCGCTCGACCGGGTGGTGAGCGTGTGCACGGCGCTGATCCACCTGACGGGGGCGCTGGGGCGCACGGCATGGGTCCTGGTGCCGGCAGTGCCGGAATCACGCTACCTGCGCGAAGGCAGCCGCATGCCGTGGTATCCCTCGGTGGAGTTATTTCGCCAGGAGCGTTACGGCGAATGGGGCAGCGTGATCGATCGCGTCGCCGCGCGGCTGCTCAACTGAGCTGTATAATCCTGATAACTGCAATTCAGCCACAGAGATCACAGAGAACACAGAGAGATTCAAGGGTTTGAGTCAGCACGCCACACTCAAAAGATTGGTGAGGCTTGAAAATGACATAAGTTTTTATTTTCCTCTGTGAACTCTGTGTTCTCTGTGGCAAATAGCTTCTTCTAGGACGACTTAAGAAGTGACCATGCAGGTACTGTTAGCCAATCCCCGCGGTTTCTGCGCCGGCGTCGACCGGGCGATCGAGATCGTCGAGCGTGCGCTTGCCATCCACGGCGCTCCCATTTACGTGCGCCATGAAGTGGTGCACAACAAGTTCGTGGTCGCCGACCTGAGGGCCAAGGGCGCTGTCTTCGTCGAGGATCTCGCTGAAGTGCCCGAGGGCGCCACGGTCATCTTCAGCGCCCACGGCGTGTCGCAGGCGGTGCGGCGCGAAGCCGAGAGTCGCCGGCTGAAAGTATTCGATGCTACCTGCCCGCTGGTGACCAAGGTTCACGTCGAGGTCGAGAGGATGCGCGACGCCGGCCGGGAGATCGTCATGATCGGCCATCGCGGCCATCCCGAGGTCGAGGGCACCATGGGGCAGAGTGAGGGCGGCATGCACCTGGTCGAGGCGCCGGAAGACGTCGCGAGCCTCGCGGTGAAGGATGCGAACAATATCGCGTTCGTGACCCAGACCACGCTGTCGGTGGATGACGCGCAACAGACGATCCTTGCGTTGAAGGCGCGCTATCCCGCCATTGTCGGGCCCAAGAAGGACGATATCTGCTACGCGACGCAGAATCGCCAGGACGCGGTCAAGGCGCTGGCCCGGCAGTGCGAGGTGGTGATCGTGGTGGGCTCGCCCAACAGCTCGAACTCGAACCGGCTGCGGGAAGTGGCCGAGAACCAGGGGGTCCCCGCTTTCATGGTGGACAACGCTATGGAGCTCGACCCGCAATGGGTCGCAGGAAAAAGCGTCGTCGGGGTCACCGCGGGGGCTTCCGCGCCGGAGATCCTGGTCCAGCAAGTCATCGAGCGGCTGCGGGCGCTGGGCGCGGATCGCGTCACGCCGCTAGCGGGCATCGAAGAGAAGGTCACCTTCTCGCTGCCGCGTTCGCTCGTTGCGTCGAGCGCGGCCGCTGAAGACGCGTAAGAGGCGCTCCTGGCGCAGCGGCCCGCCCCCGGCAACGTTCCTGCATTGCTCGCAGCGGCGGCTGGCCATTACAACCGTCGCGAGCTGGGCGATGCCGAGTGGGCGTGTAAACGCCTCCTTCAGATCGAGCCCCGCCAGCCGCAGGCCTTGCATCTCATGGGCCTCATCGCCATGGCGAAGGACGATACCCACTCGGCCCAGGCCTGGCTCGAGCAATCGGTCGCCGTGCGGCCCAGCCCGGAAGTCCTGGTCGATCTCGCCGCGGCCCTGACCCGGAACTGGCAGCTGGACAAGGCGGTGCTGTGCTGCCGGCAGGCGTTGTCGGTCACGCCCGGCTCCGCGGAAGCCCATTACAACCTCGGCACGGCGCTGCACTGGATGAAGGACTTCCAGGGGGCGGTCGGGAGCCTGCGCGAGGCCGTCCGCCTCAACCCTGGCTTCTTTGCCGCGCGCGTCAACCTCGGCCGGTCGCTGCTCGGCGCCGGGCAATATGCAGAGGCGCAGCGCGAATTCGAGCGCGTGCTGACTGTCAACCCGGCGCACGCAGGGGCGCTGCTCTTCTACGGCATCAGCTGCCACGAGCAGGGCGAGTTCGAGAAGGCGGTTAGCTACTACGACCAGGCGCATGCGTTGAAGCCCCAGGCGCACGATATCCTCGGCAACATGGCCAACGCCTACCGGGACGTGGGCAATTTTGCCCGCTCGGACGAGCTGTTCGAGAGCATACTCGCCGTCAAACCGGATTACCCGGAGGCGCGCAACGATTATTCGCACGCGCTGCTCGCGCGCGGCCAGTTCGTGCGCGGCTGGGAGTTGTACGAGGCGCGCTGGGAAGCGAACCAATGGCACGACCGCGATGCCTACAAGCGGCCGCTGTGGAACGGCGAGCCGCTCGCGGGCAAGCGCCTGCTGGTGTGGGGCGAGCAGGGCATCGGCGACCAGATGATGTTCGCGAGCCTGCTGCCCGAGCTGCTGCCCCAGCCGGCGTCCTGCACGGTGGTGGCGGACGCGAAGCTCGTGCCGCTGTTCGAGCGCTCGTTTCCCGCAGCGCAGTTTGTCGCGCGCAGGAGCGAGGCGCATGCCCGGCTGTTGGAGGAGCCCTTCGACTACCAGGTGCCGATCGCGAGCCTGGGCCGGTATTTTCGCAAGAGTTACGCGGATTTTCCCCGGCACACGGGGTATCTGCGCGCCGATCCGCGCAAGGTCGAGGCGTGGCAGGCGCGGCTCGCCGCGCTCGGGAACAAGAAGAAGGTCGCCATCTCCTGGCGCGGCGGGTTCGTGGGCACGCGCCGGCACCTGCGCTCGATCGAGCTCGAGGCGTGGTTGCCGATCCTGAAGACGCCCGGGGTGGAGTTCGTGAGCCTGCAGTACACCGACTGCGCGCAGGAGCTGGCGGAGCTGCGGGAGAAGCACGGCATCGTGCTGCACCACTGGCAGGAGGCGATCGACGACTACGACGAGACGGCGGCGCTGGTGTGCGCGCTCGACCGGGTGGTGAGCGTGTGCACAGCGCTGATCCACCTGACGGGGGCGCTGGGGCGCACGGCGTGGATCCTGGTGCCGGCGGTGCCGGAGTGGCGCTACATGCGCGAGGGCAGCCACATGCCGTGGTATCCCGCGGCGCGGCTCTATCGCCAGCCGCGCATCGGCGAATGGGATAGCGTCATCGAACTCCTCGCCGCAGAGATCGGCGAATTCGCCGCCCGCAGCGGCTGAACAGCCGGCTGGTGCTAATACTGGCCGGGTGGCGGGGGCTTTTTAGGCCCGGTCTCCCGGGGCGGCTTGGGCTGCGCGCCCGTTTCCTTCCGGATCGGGCCTGCCAATTGTCCGGGCGGCAGCGGCTCCACGCTCCGGCATCGCGGCGGGTCGCTGTTCGGGACCGGCAGATAGCCTTTCTGGCAGACCTTGACGCAATAGGCGCCGATGGGATCCTCGTCGCGCAGGCACTCCTGGCTGCGCGTGCGGCGCACCTTGCTCGGCTCGTACTGGTCGTAGACGGGCTTTTTTTGCGGCGCGGGTGCTTGCGCAACCGACAATCCCGCCTGCGCCGCGACGCAAAGGCCGGCAAGCAGGACGAGGGGGCGGGCGCAGCGCTGCATCGTATCTCGCGCAGCCATTATCTCACCAACTCGCGCCACGACACGCGGCGCCCGGTGCCGCCGCCGCCGCCGACGTTGACGCCGAGCGGGGTCTTGGTGCCGGTCGCGCCGGTCGCCACGCCCTTGAAGATGCCGCTCGGCAGCCGCACCACGACCAGGCCCACCGTGATCTGCCCGGTGAACTTTATCCCGACCTGCTGCCCCGGCGCCGAGGCGACGTAGGAGCCCGAGGAATAGTTGAACTGGTAGATGAAGCTGTCGCCACCGACGGTGCAGGCGTTGTTGTTCGGCACGTTGGCGACCACCACGACCGTGCCCAGCACCAGCTGGGGATCGAGGTTGACGCGCTCGCCCGGCGAGGTGTTCCCGGGGTTGAAGTCCACGTACCAGCCGACGTTGTTGGTCCAGTTGACGGTGTTGTTCGATATGGTGCGCGTCGTCACGTTGTCGGTGAGGGTTTGCTGGACCAGGTTCGCCGGCGCAGTCAGGGTGCGGACGTTGCCGTGGCCCGCGGGAGCGCCCGCGGGGAACTCGTCCTTGACCGCGTAGAACGATTGCTGGTAGGCCCAGGCGAGCGGTATCGTGGCGGGGTCCACCAGGTCATCCGAGCCGTAATAGCGGCCGGTGCCGACGAAAACCACCCGCTTGCCTTCGATCAGGCCCAGTTCCGGGCGCGAGGTGATCGATTGCGGCTTGCCCCCGCCGTCCTTCAGCTCGGCGAGCTTGAACGCGACCGGCGGGTCCATGCTCATGTCGAACCGCCAGATGTTGCCCAGCAGGTCGCCGCCGTAGACGAAGAGCGCCGTGTTGTCGTTGATGAAGTTGTCGGCGAAGGCGCTGATCTTGGAGAGGCCGGACGGCGTCGTGGTGTCGCCGACTCCCGTGCTGATCTTGTAGAGCAGCGCGCCGGTGAAAAGATCGCGCACGTAGAGATAGCCCACGCCGTCGCCGCTGACGCCGTCGTAGTTGTTCAGGCCGGAAGTGAACGCCACGACCCAGCGGCCGCGGTTGGCCGCGGCGACGGTCGCGACGTTGGGCAGCTTGGTGATGACCGCGTTGCCGTAGGAGTGGCCCATGTCGGGGTCGGAGAGCGCGCACAGCGTGCTCTCGGCGCAGACTTCCCACAGGCCTTTCGGGCTGGTGGCGTTGGTGACGTCGAGCGCGTAGTAACCCCGCCCGCCCTTGTTGAGGCCGGCCACCAGGATGGTCTTCCACTCCACGGTCGCCGGCACGCCGGTCGAGGCGGGCGTGATGATTTCATACGCGTCCATGACCTGGGGCGAGCCGTCCACCAGGTACTTGTGGGTGACGTCCCAGCTGTCGGTGGCGAGCTTGTGCACGTTGGGGAAAACCATGCGCGGCATGTAGGCCCACAGCTCCTTCCCGCCCGGGGCCGCGGCCGCGGCGGTGGCCACGGCATTGGGCGTGTCCTCGCCGTTGAACGCGTGCAGCATGCCGTCGTTGGCGGCGATGTAGAGCACGCCCTGGCGGATGGAGTTTGTCGTCTGGAAGTTCTTGTAGGCCGGGGTGACGGCGTCCTGGAAATTGAAGGTCGGCGCCCTCACGTAGGACGGGACGGCGTTGACCGAGTCGCCGAGCACGTGCTCGCGGTCGCGGAACACGCGCTCGGCGGGGTCGAGCGAGCCCTCCCAGCGGGTCTGGCCGCGCAGCCAGTTGACGACGTTCTGCCCGTCGTCGGCGTAACCCTTCTGGATCGCGCTCATCGTCCCGTACTGCGACAGGTTGGCGCCCTTCTGATTGAAGCAGCCGGTCTCGATGGTGGTGGAGCAGACGCTGTCCCCGGCGCCGCCCGACAGGTTGGCCCAGAGGAAAGCCCTGAGGTTGGTGTTGGTGCCGCTGGAATTCGCCGGGTCGAATTTCCAGATCGCGCGGTCGTCCGATGAATCCGACGTCCTGGCGTCGAGCTGAGCCTGCGCTTCCCAGACGACGGCGGGCAGCACGTTGCCGGTGTTGGCGTCGATGCGCTGCGCCGAGATCTGGCCGTCCCATTTCACCGTGCGGAACGTCGAGCTGTAGATGAAGTTGTCGGTCTCGGTGATGTTCGGGCTGCTGGTGGCGGAGGCGGAAGCGGCCGCCGTCTGGATTTTCAGGGCGGAGAGCGCGCCCGACAGGCCGTCCGCGAGCGAGTTCGGGTCGGCGGCGCTGTAGAAAGTGCCCCGGCCGTTGACGGCGGCATGCCACAGGTCGTCCAGCGTGGTCGGCGAGCTCGACGCAGGGGTGGGCCAGTTGCAGGTCGTCCCCGTGGGGAGCCACGAGCAGTCGGTGCCCGCGTTCCTGATCCTGGCGAAGTCCCCGGTCGAGGCCGTCTCGTAGTCCGCCCGGTAATCCATCAGGCCCCGCAGGCCCAGGCCGAGCGTGAAAGTGACCATGTGCTGGTGGGGCGCGACGTCCTTGTCGTTGTTCGGGACGTTGTTGGGCGCCATCGGGCCGGTGGTGCGCAAATCGGTCTTGTAGTAGTACATCGCCACGTCGGCGAGCGTATTGGGGGTGCCGGCGTAGACGGTGTTGATCGTCGGCGCGCCGCCGCTCACCGTGAGCGGATTCGTCGGGACGAGCGGCGCCGGGCCCGGAAATGCGATCGTGGTTCCGGCGCTCGACAGCGTAGTCGCGGCGCCAGTCACGACCGAGCTTGCCGCCAGGGTCCCGCCCGTGGTCGAGCACGCGAACGGCGTTGTGAAGGTGCCGTTGGAAGCCGAGTAGATGCTGTTCGTCACGACGCCGTCGGTGACGGTGTTGATCCGTTCCACATCGCGCTGCCGGCGTTTGATTGAATAAAATGGGCCGCTGGAGCACCCGGCAGTGGTCTGATTGCCGGCCGGTACGCCGGCGATGAGGTTCGTGAAGGTGGTAT
This sequence comes from uncultured Streptomycetaceae bacterium, assembly GCA_964521405.1. Lineage (GTDB taxonomy): Bacteria > Pseudomonadota > Gammaproteobacteria > Burkholderiales > SG8-41 > SG8-41. The sequence continues at coordinate 16,704 of CAZFRR010000024.1, forward strand.
TCCCGTTGCCGGAGCGCCTGTTATCCTGTGTTTCGACCAGGACCTCCCTGATGGTCTCGACTTTCGCGTCGCAGGCCGTGATCTGCGTGAAAGCAACGCTGGTGACGTTGGTGGTGGCGCTGGTCTGGACCCCGTCGGTGAGCGACACGTCGTAGGACAGATCGCGCTGGCGTTGCCAGATGCGTTTCTGGCCGGCCGCGCAGCCGCAAGCGGTGGTCTGGGCCCCGGTGCCCCCCGTGGTCCAGGTGATCGTGCTGTTGGCGGTGCAGATGACCTGCTCCCGCTCGATGGAGGGCGTTCGGGTTGTCTGCACAATGCCGGTGCCGTCGAGCGTGCCGGTCGGGCGGCTGACGTAGACCGGGCTGCCCGACGTCGGGATGTGGTCCTGGTTGCCCACCGCGGCCCCGCTGGTGGTGACGGCTGAACCGGAAGCGTCATTCCAGTAACCGTCGGTGGTGAGCAGCGCGAAGTTCTGCTGGCACGAGTTCGTCATCGGGTCGGTGCTCATGCCGTCGTTGATGCCGGTCGTGACGTTGGCGTAATGCCGGCCGACCCGCGACAGCGCCACCCGCAGCGGCGTAGAGCCGTGATTGGTTTGCGCGTAGAGCAGGCTGTAGAAGTTGCTCTTCTGCGCCGCACCGAAGGTGCCGATCGGCAGGTAGCGCGCGTCGCTCGGGTTGCTGACGAGACTCTGCACCGGGCTGCCGGGGTTGATGGTGATGAAACCGACGCGGTAGCGGTCGTCGATGGTCCGGAACGCGCGGCCGGTGGCGGTCTTCATCATCGCCATGCGGGTGCGGTAGTAGGAATACCAGTTGGCGAAGTTCTGCAGTTCCTGGTCGTAGGTGCAGGTGGCGCCGGCGCCGCAGTCGGGCCGCACCGCGGTCGCGCTCTTGGCGTAGGTCGTGGTCGAGGCAGTGATATCCGCGCGCGTGAAGCGCCCGTAGCGGGGAAATTCGTAGGTCCCGACGCCGAAGGTCTTGCGGCATTTCGGGGTAAGGGAGTTCGCGGCGTCAGAGACTGCGGCCAGGGAGGCGGCGTTGGCGGCGCCGCTGCAGTAGCGCACCGGCGCCGGGATGGTGAAGCCGCTCGGCGCCGTGCCGTCGGCGTTCGCGAGCGCGCAGTTGATCAGGTTCTCATCGCTGCAGTACTCGTGCGCGGCGATCCTGAAATAGTAGGGGTTGCCGGTGTTCTTCACGACCCGGTTGCGGAAACCGTTTCCGGTTGAAGATCCGGCCGGGTAGCCGCCGCTCGCGATGTCGTTGTTCCAGTAAAGGAAGTAGTTGTTCGGAGATGCCGGAATGTTGTTCTTGCCGTTGAGGCGGCAGACGGCCGTGTCCACGAGTTGCGCCGCACTCGGATTGGTGACGGTGCAATAGTAGAGCTCCGGGTACGTAGTCTTGAGGTTCTTGATCGTCGCGGTATCGAGGAATGCGTCGTTCCAGGCCGCGGCGGGGTTCGCGTTGCCGAGGGTCACGCCGGTTGAGTTCACGCCCGCCGCATACTCGATGTCGGGGTTGTAGTAGATCTGGTTGAACTGCGCGCTGTAATAGGGCGCCTCGCCCCAGTCGGAAGGCGTACTGCCGCTCATGCAGGGCGTAGCCACGATGTTGGCGGTGCAGCCGCCGGCGCTGCAGGTCGCGGTCTTGCAGTTATTCTTGGTTCCCGATCCGGCGCCCGGCCCGGAGTGGATGTTGTCCGGCATGTAATCCCACATCATGCTGCCGGAGTCGTCGAGGATGTACATCAGGTTCGGCAGCACCGCATCCGACGGCGAATTCGCGAGCGGCACATCGGAGAGGCTGGCGAGTTCCGCGAGCCCCGGCCCAGGCAGCGTCGCTGCCAGCCCGCAGGCGGCAATCATTGCCGGAATGATCTTGCGCTGGTAGAGGTTCTTGCGCTTGGGATGAGCTTTCATGCTGGCTTTCCTCGATGGGGATGCGGGTCGTTGCTGTTACACCTGGATCAGGACGGTCACCTGGGTGATGCTCACGGTGTTGCGCGGGCCGTCCACGCGGGTGGTGATGCGGTAGTAGATCTGCGGGATGCCCACGAATTGCGCCGAGCCCACGCTCATGCTGCCCCCGGCGGCGCCGCCCGTGATGGGATAGTAGAGCCCGCAAACGTTCGGATTTGGCGTTCCCGCGCAGTTCGCGTTGTAGGAAACGTCCGCGCAGTTGCACATGCGGTGGATCACGTAGCGCACGATGTTGCCGGCGGCGTCGGCGCTGCCGATGCTGCCGAATTCGTTGGGCAGTACCGTCGCGTTGGTCCAGTTGTTAATTTCGAACCAGTCAGGCTCGGTGGCGGCGCGGGCCGAGGTAAAAGCCGCCCCGCCCGCCACGGGCGGATTGGTGCTTTGAAGCGTGGTCCCGCCGCTGTTGGCGATCAGCCAGTTGAACCCCGCGCTGACGCCGCGGTCGGTGCCCTGGATGGACGCCTGCTTGAAAGCCATGTTGCCGGCAATGCCGAGCGCGGTGTCCACCGAGCGCATCATGGCGATGCCGGCGAGCGTCATCGCCACCAGCACGATCAGCGCGATGAAGAGAATCGCGCCGCCCTGGCGGCGAGGGGGCGCCGGGCGGGCTCGATGCATCGCCGTCCCGGCAGGTGTAGAGAGGGGGGAGCCGATTTTCATTGCGGGAACCAGATGTGGTTGCGAAGGGGGACCGTGGTCTCGAAAACGCGGTAGCGGTACTGGCGCCAGTTGTTCGGCTCGGGGGGGTTCGGCGGAGTGCCGGTAACGCATGCGGTGCCGGACTCAGCCGTGCCGTCCGCATTCGTCATGACGAAATTCGTCGCCGTGGCGGCCCCGCTGGACCGGCTGATCCACTGCGGGTTCGGGCTGCAGAGGGTCTTGTCGAATGCCGTGCTGCGCGAGAGGAGGGCGATGCGCAGCGCGATGACGCGCGACCACTCGTCCGGGGTGGTGGGGGCCGTTGCGTCCCATACGTCCACGGTCCCGTCCGGGGTGGCGGTGGTGTCCTTTCCGTACTCCGCCTGCAGCTGCAAGATGCCATCCATGAGGATGTTCTGGGTGTCGTTGACGAGCAGGTTTTGGTACCTGAGCTGCCCGTTCGAGATGGAATACGTGATCACGGCAGGCCACGGGCCGGGAGTCAGGGCGGGCGACCGGCCGAGGTTGTAGAGCACGCCGCCGTTCTGGTTGGTGTTGCTCCAGACGGGGTAGTCTGGCTGCCCGGCAATGGTGGATTTGTTGTAGCGCACGGTCTCGGTGTGTTCCACGTTTTCCGTCGAGCCGACGGTATCGGGCAGCGCGGTGACCTGCTGCAGGGTGCAGGCCGTGCCGGGCGATCCGGACTGGCCGACAAGGATCAGGTCGCCCACGTTGAAGCCGAAACGGACGTTCACCTTGTGCACCGTCGAGCCGGCGTTGCTGGCCGTGGTGAGGCGCACCGGCGACACCGACAGCGCGGAGTTGCCGTAGACGAATCTCAGGGTGTCCGGCGCTCCAGCCGCGCCGTCGGTGATCTCGGCGGCGACCAGTTTGAAGCTCGGTATGGGATCGCGGACCACCGGTGGCCCGGCGTCGTAGGCGAGGACGTTGCAGCCGAGCAGCGGCAGGTAATTGATGCCGAATCCCGCCATGCGCGCCTCGCGCTCGATCGCGTACAGCGCCAGCAGCCCGCTCTGCGAGGCATCGGCGCCGCCGGTCGTGGCGCGTTTCTGGCCTTCCGATACGGCATAGACCTGGAAGATCACGATCGTGCCGATCAGCCCGATCAGCGCGGCCACCATGACCTCGACCAGGCTGAACCCGAGGGCCCGCTTTCTGACTTGTCCGTTTCGCTGCGGCATAGGGGTTCGGCTTACGGGTTGGTGATCAATGCGATGCTGCGGTGATTGCGCACCGCCTCGGCATTGGGCGGGCGCCAGCGGACCGTGACCGAGACCTGTCCGGTCGCCACATCCACGGCAATGATCGGCTTGTTGGAGGAAGCCCCTGGCAGAGTGCTCTCGACCGCGGTTACCCAGCCGCTGATCGGAGCGGGCACCGCGCCGCTGCCCGCGTAGGCGTAAGTGGAGAGCGCGGGGCGGTTCACCCACATCTCGGCGATGACCTGGTTGGCGAGGAAGCTCGCGTCGGCGCGGTACTTGGCATCGGAGGAATACGAAATGGCCAGCGCCTGCATGCCGATCAGCGCCAGGATCCCGGTGGAGAAGATCAGGATGCCGATCAGGGCTTCCAGCATCATCGCGCCGCGCTGGCTGTTCAAGGGCAGTTCCGGTTGCATCGCTGGTTTCATGGCTAAACCCCGTTGTGGTCCGTTCCGGCCGGTCACAGGCAGCCCGCCGGCACGGCGGGCAGGCAGGCGCGCGTATCGCCGGCCGCGACCTGTGGATCGCACATGCGGACCGCGCCGCCGGAACTCACCGTGAGACACAGTTCCCGGGTGCTGGCAGCGCTGATTGCCGTGGAGTCGATCTTGATCTCGGTGATCGACGGGGACGCATCGCCGTTTGCCACCAGGCGGCCCAGGCCGTTGAAGGTGACCTTGGTGGCGCCATCGGGCTTGACGACGAGGACAGCGTTGCCCGATCCCTCGCCCGAGGGCCGGGACTGGACGACCAGGCCCGAGCTGGCGACCTTCGCGTTCCAGCCTGAAACGCCGATCATCTCCAGCTCCATGTCGGTATTGCGGCGGACCGCCTCGGTGCGCGCGAGCTGCAAGCCGTTGAGTATGCCCTCGCCCGCAGTGCGGATCTGGGTGTTCTGCACCCAGGTTCTGACCTCCGGCAGCGCAGCGAGCACCAGCAGAGCGAAGATCGCGATCGCGATCATCATCTCCACGAGGGTGAACCCCGATGCGGTTTTGCCGAACATTAGCAGACCCCGTTCTTGGCGCGCGCCCAGCAGTTGTTGGTGGCGGGATTGGACCAGCCCGCGGCGGTGATGTTGGAAGCCTTGGCGTTGGTCTCGGTGATGGTGTAGGCGAAACCGGTCATGCCTTCGTTGGCGATGCCGGTCGCGGTTGCCGTGTAAGACTGATTCGTGGCGCCCACGCCCCAGTTGCAAGATATCGTGAAGTACTTGGCTTGGGGCAGCGCGACCCCGCATATGGCCGCCGTTGAGCCGTAGTTCCGATTGTCCTGGTAATACTGCTCCAGTCTCACGCGCAGGTCGCCGAGGCTCGAAAACGCCTCGACGAGCTTGCCGCGTATCACGTAGTCGCGGTAGGCGGGCATCGCGAACGCGGCGATGATGCCGATGATGGCGACGACGGTTAACAATTCGATCAAGCTGAAGCCGTGAGACCGTTTCATGGTTGTCTCCTGTGGTTGGCTAAAGATATGGGTTTTTCCGGCGCATGCCAAAGCTACCCGATGGGTGGCATCCAAACGGTAACGAGCGGCCGGAGACCGCGTTACTTTTGCATAGTGTTCAGACAGATATGGGCAATCGGTCACGGAAATCCGCAGCCCTAATCCAGGCGTTAGGCATCACGTGGTTGCGCTGCGTCACAAAACACCAGAGAAACTCCTTCCCTCTTGACGGGCGGAAGGCTGGGATGGGGGGATCAATCTCCCGACTTCTCTCCAGAGAAGTCCCATCTTCTCCTTCCCCCTTGACGGGGGAAGGCTGGGATGGGGGTGAAAGAGCTGCGCATCTTGAGGCGGTTCACCCCCACCCTCACCCTCCCCCGTCAAGGGGGAGGGAATGTTTTTGTGTTTGGAGAAAAGAACTCTCCTTCCCCCTTGACGGGGGAAGGCTGGGATGGGGGTGAAAAAGTTGCGAATCTTGAGGCGGTTCGCTCCCACCCTGACTCTCTCCCGTCCAGGTGAAGGGAATCCATCTTGTGGCACAGTGCGATTAGAGGTTGCGAACAACTCCTGCTGGATGAAGAGCATGAGGGGGCATGCCCTCATGGTGTTATCGACAAATTGGCATAAGTGGCAGGAAGAGGGCCCGGCGAACCCGTTTGGACCCGGATTTTCAATCAGAATTAGACTTAGTCCAGATTTAGGTTTACAATAATAAGTCAAATGAAGCCAATGCCTTACACGCGGGACAGCCTGGTCGAGCTGCTCCGCCGCCACGACATCAACCCGACGCACCAGCGCATCGAGATTGCCTACGCTTTGTTCTCGCGCGGCGAGCACTTGTCGGCCGATCAGGTGCTGGCTGTAGTCAACGGCCGCCATTCCGAAACTTCCAAGGCGACGGTCTACAACACGCTCAACCTGTTCCTGCAAAAGCGCCTGGTACGGGAAGTGATCGTCGATCCCAACAAGGTGTTCTACGATCCCAACACCGAACTGCACCACCATTTCTACAATGTCGATACCGGCGAGCTGACCGACATCGACGCCGGCGGCGTCGCGGTTCACGGCCTGCCGGCGCTGCCCGAGGGCATGGTGACCGAGGGAGTGGACATCATCGTGCGCATCCGCTCTGTCTAGTCCGCGCGTGTCACGGGTGGCGCGGTTAGCTCTTGTGCGAGCGCCTTCAGGCTTGGAATCTTCGGGGCGCGCGGACTAGGAGAACCCCCGATAAACTGCGGTTGCGATGTTCCAGCGGTAACGGGAATCTAGGATAAAATGTTCCAATAAACCTTAAGGGATTTGCCGGAAGTTCGTCCGGTAAATTCCTGAGCTGGCGTAGCTCAGTTGGTAGAGCAACTGATTCGTAATCAGTAGGTCGGTGGTTCGAGTCCACTCGCCAGCACCATAAAA
>CAZFRR010000025.1:0-15924 GCA_964521405.1 uncultured Streptomycetaceae bacterium
CATTGCCGGCATCAAACCTGACGCCCCGCTGATCGATCTCCAGCCCTTCTGGCAGCGCGTGCGGGCCAGGGCAGGGTTGAAGGATGCCCGCATCCACGACCTGCGCCACACCTTCGCCTCGACCGCCGTCGCCGCCGGCCAAGGCCTGCCCATGATAGGCAAGCTCCTCGGCCACACCCAGGTGCAGACCACCGCCCGCTACGCTCATCTCGCCGCCGATCCTATCAGAACCGCAGCCGATAGTGTTTCTAAGCTGATCGCCGAAGCCATGATATAACATGTGCTATATCGCACTTGACATATCACGCTACGCAAGCGTAGCTTTCGATTGGCTTCAATCCGCTTCGAAGGCATGCGATGCGACAAGCGACCACCGATATTCCCGCAGACTATCCGATCCGCGTCAGGTCCGTGAGGGGGCGCCTTGAGCTGACCCAGGCTCAATTGGCGCAACGCATCGGCGTCTCCTTTGCAACTGTGAATCGGTGGGAGAACGGTCAGTCGAAGCCGGTGCGCTTGGCGTGGCAACAGATACTCGATCTTGAGGCGGGAATCGGGGCGTCAGATGCGAGAGCCGAACCTGCCACGGCTCCGGCGGAGGCCCTGGCGGGGCTCGACTTTGCGGCACAGCCAAGTGTGGTTGCCGCAGTTGCCGAGGCGACCCGCCTGACTTACGGCCACCTTTTCAATCCAGCCTTCGCCACCGAGATCTCACTAATCGATCCGCTGCCACACCAGCGGATCGCTGTCTATGAGCACATGCTCGGCCTGTCGCCGCTCCGGTTCCTGCTCGCCGACGATGCCGGCGCCGGCAAAACGATCATGACCGGCCTCTATCTGCGAGAGGTCTTTGCGCGCCGCCTTATCAAGCGCGTTCTCGTTGTTCCACCAGCCGGACTTGTCGGCAACTGGGAGCGCGAAATGCGCACCCTTTTCCGACTGTCGTTTCGGATCGTGCGGGGCGCCGACGCCAGGACCGGGAACCCCTTCGTAGGACCGGACAGCGATCGTCTGATCATCAGTGTCGACACACTTGCTGGCGAGCGCATGTTCGCTCGAATGCGCGAGGCTGTCGCATCAGGCACCGCCCTCCCATACGACCTGGTGGTGTTCGACGAGGCCCATAAATTGGCCGCCGATCGCGAGCAGGACTTCTATGTCCGCAAGACGGATCGGTATCGCCTTGCCGAAGCGCTTGCCGGTCTGCCCGCCGATGACCCGCGATGGGAGCTGGGCTGGTCCGCGACCAACATGCTGCTCCTAACCGCGACGCCGCACATGGGGAAGGACTTCCCCTACTACTGCCTGTGGCGTCTCCTCGCGCCAGACGCGCTCGCGACCTTCGACGCGTTTCAAGCATTCCCCGAAACGCAGCGTCGCCGTCATTTCATTCGCCGCACCAAGGAGGAGATGGTCCGCTTCGATGGCCAACCCCTTTACCCTCAGCGGCAGTGCGATACGCTCAGCTACGATCTGAGCCCAGCCGAGCAGCAGCTCTACGACGCGACTACCAGCTACATCACCGAGACTTACAACAAGGCACGCATCCTGAACCGCTCCGCCGCGCGCCTTGCCATGAGCGTGTTCCAGCGCCGCCAGGCCAGCTCCACTTACGCCCTGATGCGGTCGTTCGAGCGCCGTCTGGAGAGGCTCGATGAAGCCCTCGAGCTGGTGCGCTCCGGCCGCGCTGACGAGTTAGAGCGTCGCCAGAAGCGCATTGGTGACACGCCCGACTTTTTCGAGACCCGTACCGCCGATGAGGATGCCGACGATACCGGGGAACGGGAGCGTCACGAGGAATTCGAAGAGAACGCGCTGGGTGGTCTTGTCGCGCTGACTCTGATGGATCTCCAGGAGGAACGCGCCGAGGTCGAGACGCTTCTCGCCCCGGCGCGGCGCCTTGCCGACGCGGGAGAGGACTCCAAGTTCGAGAAACTCCGCGCGGTGCTGCGCGACCCGGCGTTCGCCCGGGAGAAGTTCATCATCTTTACCGAGCATCGCGACACCGCGGAATTCCTGGTACGCCGGCTGGAAGGGCTCGGCTTCACCGGGCAGGTCGCCTTGATCCACGGCGGCCTCGACTATCGGAACCGGGAGGCGCAGGTCGAACTCTTCCGGCGTCCACTGGACGAAGGCGGGGCCAACTATCTGGTCGCCACCGATGCCGCCGGCGAAGGCATCAATCTCCAGTTCTGCTGGCTCATGGTGAACTACGACGTGCCCTGGAATCCGGCGCGTCTTGAGCAGCGGATGGGGCGCATCCACCGCTACGGGCAGAAGCGCGATCCCGTCGTCATCGTCAATCTTATTGCCGGACAGACGCGCGAGGGACGGGTCCTGAAGACCCTGCTCGACAAGTTGGAACTTATCCGCAAGCAGCTCCGGTCGGACAAGGTCTTCGATGTCGTGGGGCGGCTGTTCGAGAACGTGTCGCTTAAGGCCTACCTGGAGATGGCGTCGACGGAGGACGGTGCCCGCGCCGCCATCGAAGGAATCGATGGTCTGCTCACAGAAGCGCAGGTACGCGCGCTTGACGAGCGGGAGCATGCTCTATTTGGAGGCGGCGACGTCAAGAGCCACCTCCCCGAGCTCAATGCGGCGATGGAGCAGGAGCAGTACCGCCGTCTGCTCCCAGGTTACATCCGTCGCTTTGTCGAGACCGCGTCGCCCTTGATCGATCTGCGATTGGAGGGCGATCCCGACGGCATCTTCGAGCTCGCGCCCGAGCGACCGCGCGCCGTCGACCCCGTCCTCAGTGCCATGGAGTTCTATCCCCCGGAGGTGCAGGGCCGCTTCACGGTCTATCGGCCGAAAGACCGTGGCGATGCCATCTGGATGCACCCGGGCGAGCCGGTTTTCGACCGCTTCTGCACCACCCTGCTGTCACGCCATGGTGACGAGGCACAGCGTGGCGCAATTTTCATCGACCCGCACGCAAAGGCTCCCTACCTCTTTCACCTCGCGCAAGTATCGGTCGTCCGCCGCCAGCCAGCGTCGGATGCGATCGATCTTCTTGCCGAGCGGAGCGAGCGTCAGGACGGCCCCCGTTCCGAGGTTATCGAGAGCCGCCTGCTCGGATTGCGGCAGGAAAGCGACGGCACGACTGCACTCTGCCCGGTGGAGCATCTTCTCCTGCTGCGCGGCGCGAGCAACGTAGCGCCCGGCAGCGTGCCGCTCGCCCGGCTCGCGCGCGGCCTGAGCGAAGCCGCCAGCGAATGGCTCAAGAGCGAAGCGCTCGGCCGCATGGTTGACGAGCACCGGGCGCGCATAGAGATCACCCTGCCCGAGCGCCTCGATTGGATGACGCGTGGTTACGACCACAAGACAGCAGAGTTGATCGCCAAGCGGCAGCGCGTGGGTGAGGCTGCGCGCCGAGGCGATCCGCACGCGAAGGCGGAACTCACCAAAGTCAAGGACCAGCAGCGTCAGCTCACCGCCGACAAAGAACGCCGCCTTGCTCTGCTGAAGGCAGAGTCCTCTCTCATCGTTCCTGGCGACGCGACGATGGTCGCTCACGCGCTCGTTCTGCCTACCGAGGATCCGGAGGAACGGCAGCGGCATGATGCCGAGGTCGAAGCGATTGCTGTGCGATTGGCGCGGGCCCATGAGGAGGCGGCGGGCGCCACCGTCCACGATGTGTCGCGCCCGGAGCTTGCACGGCGGGCTGGCCTCACCGATTGGCCAGGCTTCGACCTTCGATCGCTCCGCCCGGTTAGCGCCCACGGTCCGGCAGAGGATCGCGCCATCGAGGTCAAGGGCCGCGCAGGCACCGGCGGTGTGGAGGTCAGCGAGAACGAGTGGGCAAAGGCCTGCAACCTGCGGGACCGGTATTGGCTCTACGTCGCATTCGACTGCGCCACCCCCCGGCCGCGCCTGGTCAAGGTTCGGGATCCGTTCGGCCGGCTGCTCGCGAAGGCCAGGGGCAGCGTTCTAATCGCCGAGACTGAGATCATCGCCTCCGCGGATACGGAGTGACCAATGATCAGCCACACATCTCTCTCCGATGCACTTCAGCCCCTGGCGGCACGCATGTCGCAAGTGGTTCGCGAACGCGAAATTCTTCGCGTTGCTGCGTCCCTTGGGGGAAGCGACGGAGAACGAGCAGCGGCGGACGCCCGGAAAGAAATTCTCAATTGGGCGGAGAAGCGGACAGGCGGCCGCTTGCCGCCCGCGGCCTGGGACCATGACGACTTCGAACATATCGCTGGTGGGCGCAATTGCACTGCCGTTCGGATCGCCGATAAGACCAGAGATATCTGGGCCATTCGGGCGGACGCTCCCGACATGAACGTGGCCCAGCGCGTCTGGACCACAGAGGCTATCGTCGGCCGCAAGCCAGGACACAGGGCACTCTTCAGCCTTCGGCTGCTCGTGAGTTCGCCCGAGCAGGAATTGCGCATGGAGCCGGCAGTGCCGGGCCTCGTGCAGCAGGTTGCGTCCCAATGCGGTCTCTACCGCGGGACGGACCAGTTGGACGCGGAACCGTGGCTTGTCGAGTCAGACGATGACGCCGAACAGCTAATCGACCTGCTGGTCGATCCGGCGCGCGAAATGCCGGTATTTGTTTTGACCGTTCCGGAGTACTCGACCGACCCGCTTGCGCCGCTACTCGAATCTGGTCCTCTTGCGCGCGCAACGCTGGGGCTAGCTAAGGTCATCATTCTGCCCGCCCGCTTTACCTGGGCCTTGACGGAACGATTCGGCAAGCGGCTGTCGGTCTATGATGGCGCCGTCCGGGTGTATCTCCCTGGCTTTACGGAAGACGCCAATCCCTACGGCGGCCATGAGCTCGTTCTCGCCGATCGCCTGTCGACCACGGAAAACGCTTCGAGGGTATCCGCTCGGCTCCGGCAACTGGCGGCAACCGAAAGCCTCCGTCGCTTTCGTTTGGGACACGACGTGCTGTCCTACGCCGCTGTCCGAGCGCAAAGCCTCGATTTAGAGCGCACTCGCCTCGAACGAGAAGGCGCGTCGGATACGGAGCAGCTGTCGGCCGCCCAAGCGCAGACCGCTACCCTCAAGGAGGATTTGACGAAAGCGCTTGAGGAGCAGCAGTGGCTCTTGGAAGAGCACAAGTTGGCGGAAGACCGTGCACAAACGGCCGAAGCGCAACTGACCGCAGCCAGCTATCGAATCCAGCAGTTGCTGGACCAGATCAAAGCGCGCGGCGAAAGCCCCGACGCCAACATTCCGCTGCCGCTGTCATGGGCCGAGTTCGTTGACTGGTGCGACCAGAACCTCGTCGGTCGCGTGCTGCTATCACCGCGTGCTCGAAGCCAGGTCAAGGCACCATTATTTCGAGACGTTTCGATGGCGGCGCGGTGCTTGCTCTGGCTTGCGAACGAGTATCGCGACGGACGACTCGGCAGTGGGGACGGCGATCTTCGGGTCCCGATCGAGAGCGGTATGCGAAACGAAAGGTGCGGTGCCGACAGCTTTCAGTTCGAATGGAGGGGTGTGCGCAGAGAGGTGGACTGGCACATAAAGAATGGCGGCAATACGCGCGATCCAATCCGCTGCTTGCGCATCTACTACTTCTGGGACGATTCAAGCCAGCAGGTCGTGATCGCCTCGATGCCCGCTCACATCCATACCGGTGCAACGTAGGGTGCACAGATGAAGATCTGTTACGTCGATGAAAGCGGCAATAGCCCCCACGATCCCTGTCTCGTCATGGTGGGCGTACTGGTTGACGCCTATCGCTTGAACAGGACGCGCGAGGAATTCGCCGACATCTTCGATGAAATCCAAAAACTTTTCGAGGAAAACCTGCGGGAATTAAAGGGCTCAAAGATGATCTTCGGCCGGGATCGCTGGCGAAAGGTCGACCCCGAGGTTCGCAAGAGAATCGCCGGATACCTGTGCGATTGGATCGCAGATCGCAAGCATTATCTCGCGCTGGCAGCTATCGACCGACAAAAGCTCAAGGACGACGCTGCGGCCGGTGTTCCGAAGGAATGCCGCGATGAGTGGTTGGCGGGTGGTTTGCACATCGCTCTGCAGATCCAAAAGACCAATCAGGTCAGGGACAAGAACAAGGGACACACATTCCTGATTTTTGACGATAACAAGGCTAAGGCGGACACACTCAGCGATCTCTTGTGGCAGCCGCCGGAATGGACCGACGACTATTACGATAAGCAGAAGAAGCAGAACCGGCTGGATCAAATCGTCGATACGACTTTCAGCATCAAGTCCCACCACGCGGGTTTGGTGCAGGTCGCCGACCTCTTCGCGTTCGTGTTCCGGCGGTATGCCGAGATGAAGGACTTTGGAAAGCCCGAAGAGTGGGCGGGCGAACGGGGCTTGATCGAGGGCTACGTCGTCGCACTCACGACCAGACTTCTTCCACGCAGTTGCCGTTGGCCCGCGCGGCCAAGTGGAACGTCGACCAAGTGGTTCAATGCGATTGCGCCGGCCTCGCTCGTGTCTTTGGGAAAGTGATCATGCAGAACAACAAGCGCCTCATCGAGGTCGATTTTCCGCTTGAGCAGGTCTCGCTGGATTCGGTGCACGAGAAGAATGTCCGGCACGGTCACATCTCGACGCTGCATATCTGGCCGGCGCGGCGGCCGCTCGCCGCGTGCCGCGCGGCGCTGATCGCGACCCTGCTGCCTGACCCTGGTGACGCGGAGGAGCGCAAGGCGATCTACCGGCGGCTCGCTGGTGAGGTCGTCGAGACTATACAGCGGAAGAAGGTCGGAGGCCGGACGGTCGAAAATCGCAAGCGCGAGACCCGCGGCGGCATCCTGCATTGGGGCCGGGAGAACGGTCCCGATCTCGACTGGTTCCGCGAGAAGATTCGCGAGGCTTACGGGGGCCGCGCGCCCAAGGTACTCGATCCTTTCGCCGGCGGCGGCGCGATCCCGCTGGAGGCGATGCGCCTCGGGTGCGAGGTGACGGCGATCGACATCAACCCAGTCGCCTGGTTCATTCTCAAATGCACGCTCGAATACCCGCAGAAGCTCGCCGGGCAGACCCGCCCGCTGCCCGACTTCGCATTGAAGGACCGCGACTTCATGGAGTCCTTCCTGAAGGCGAAGGGTTTCAAGGGAGCGGCGCTGAAGCAACAACTCGCGAAACTCGGTCTCGATCAAGATGGCAAAGAGGCCGAGCCGGAGCTGATCGCCCATGATCCTCTCCTGGAAGCTGATCTCGCCTGGCAGGTCCGCGCCTGGGGCCGATGGGTGCTTAGAGAGGCTAGAACGCGGCTTGCTGATTGCTATCCCACCTATGCAGAGTTTCAGGCGCTTGAACCCGGTGGCAAGGCGTTTGAGCCCAAGTCTTTGCAAATCCTGCATCCAGACGCAGACGGCAACACTTCCGCCACTTCGCTGAACGATGGCTTCGACAGGGCGTACCTTCACGACCCACGAAACCCGCGGTGGGTCAGGAAACGGACCGTCGCCTATCTCTGGGCGCGGACTGTGCGCTGCAAAGGGTGCCGTGCGACAATCCCGTTGCTGCAAACACTCTGGCTAGCCAAGAAAGAGAACAAACGGGTTCTGCTCACGGTCACACCCAACGCTGACAAGACTGGAGTGGTCTTCGGAATTGAAGCGAACGTTCCAGAAGTTGGCGGGAACAGTGCGCATCGACGAGAGCATGACAAGAGGCGTGGAGCGGGGACCATGAGCCGCTCAGGCGCGCTGTGCGCGTGCTGCCCAACAATAATGACGACCGAAGACATAAGGCTTGAAGCCCGTTCAGGCCGCCTGGGCATCGACATGACTGCTGTGGTGGTTGATGGCCTGCATGGCAAGGAGTATCGGCTACCGACGGCCCATGAACGCAAAACAAGCGAGATCGACGCCGTTCAACTTGAGGCAGTCTTCTCAAAGATACCCTACGGACTTCCAACCGAACCGATCTCCGCCGACCGGCCATCGGCGAACACTCGCGGTGCGTCGGGCCTACCGAGGTACGCAATCGATCAATGGCACAAACTGTTTCTAGATCGGCAGTTGCTTGCTATCGGCAGCATTGTTAGCAGCATAAGAGAATTGTCGAGCACGGCTAAATATATTGAAGATCGCGATTGGCGCCTTTCTATCTCTAACTTCCTTGGTTGCTGCCTGAGCAGGCTTGTAGACAGGTCAAGCACGGTATCGACATGGGTGAACGGCTCCGAATTTGCAGGTCACGCATTCACTCGTTTCGTTCTGCCGTTTACATGGGATTTTGTAGAACCGAATCCGCTCGCAGACTCTAGCGGGGGATTTATCCAGGCGACCGACTGGGTTGGACTTTTTATCAGTCATGCGATGACGGCGTCTCGTGGCGCTCCTGAAGCAAAAATAATCAATGGCTCAGCGACTTCGATCACTGACGGGCAATACGACATAATACTGACTGACCCGCCTTACTACGATGCAATTCCATACTCCGACTTGATGGATTTTTTTCACGTTTGGCTTCGACGAGTGCTTCTCGGACTCGGTCCTGACTACGATAACACGTTCGCCTCACCCTTGGGACCGAAATGGAAGTCGGACGTCAACGACGGAGAGTTGGTCGACCAACCGAGTCGCTTTTCAAATGATGCTGCCGCTTCAAAGAAGGCATACGAAGATGGGATGGCGGCAGTTTTTGTTAAGTGCCACGCTGCGCTAAAACCTGATGGCCGGCTCGTCATCGTCTTTGCGAATAAGAACCCCAACGCTTGGGAAACTCTCGTTTCAGCGCTGATTCGAGCAGGGTTTCTCGTGGACGGTTCATGGCCGATCCAGACCGAGCGGGAAGCGCGCACCAACGCCATTACGACTGCCTCTCTCGCGTCCTCCGTCTGGCTTGTCTGCAAGAAGCGCCCCCCCGGAAGGCCCGGCTGGGACAACGCCGTGCTCGCCGAGATGCGCGAGCGTATTCACACCCAGCTTCGCGCGTTCTGGGATGCCGGCATCCGCGGCCCCGACTTCGTCTGGGCGGCGACGGGACCGGCTATGGAGGCTTTCTCCAAGTATCCCGTGGTGAAGAAGGCCGACGAGCCGAACGCGCAAATGACGGTGTCGGAATTCTTGCGCGCGGTGCGGCGACTTGTCGTCGACTTTGTTGTGGGCCGTGTTCTGACGCATGGCGAAGCGACGGAGATGGCTGCCTCACTCGATGACGTCACGACCTATTACCTGCTGCATCGCAACGACTTCGGCCTCGGCGACGCGCCGATCGGCGCCTGCATTCTCTATGCTCTCTCGTGCAATCTATCCGATAGCGAGCTGGCCGACCGCCTCGACGTGCTCGTCCGCACCGGCGGCACCCTCTTCGACGATCTGGAAGAAGCCGAAGACAGCGATGGTGAGAAAGACGCGGATGCCGAGGACGCCGACAGCGGCTCGGGCGGCAAGGGCAACAAGGTCAAACTCAAAGCGTGGAACCAGCGCAAGGGCAAGACGCTTGGGCTTGAGGCGCCGGGCGGACGGCCCGTGCCGCTGATCGACCAGGCGCACAGGCTGATGCATTTGTGGCGCGCCGGCGACGAGGCTAAGGTCGACGATTACCTCGACACGCGCGGACTCAAGCGCAACGCGCTGTTCGCCCAGCTGCTGCAGGCATTGATCGAATTGGCTGCGTCGGGGTCTGAGGAACGCTCGATTCTGGAATCCCTGTCGAATCACATCGCGTCGCGTGGCGGCATCTCCGCCCCGCGCCAGGCCCGGATGGAGGCCTGACGGCGTTGCGCATGATCAACAACACGAAATACGAGAGCTGAACGGAGGGCGACATGGCACCGAAGCTCCCCTGGACCCCCTGGCACGGCGTGGTGAAACTGCGCGAAGATGTGCGCACGGGCGCCCTGTCGCTGGCCGACTTCGCCGCCGACCTGCATGACGTGATAATGCAGAAGGGCGCGCGGCCGATCTACGAAGACCCGGCGAGGTTCTTTGCGCTCACCTATCCGACTTTCTCGCTACGGGAACTGGCTCGCGATGTCGTGTTGCGCCTTGCCGGAAAGAATACCAAGGCGATCCGTCAGCTCGAGCTCACCTATGGCGGCGGTAAGACGCATACGCTGGTGACGCTCCGCCACCTCGTTCACGACCCAGCGTCGCTGCCCTTGCTGCCCGCGGTCCAGCAGTTCAAGTCGCATATTGGCGCGCCTTTGCCGAAGGCCTGTATCGTAGCCCTCAGCTTCGACAAGCTCGATGTCGAAAAGGGCATGGAGGTGCGCGGCCCGAAAGGAGAACTGCGCTGGCTCAAGCATCCCTGGAGCGTGCTCGCGTTCCAGATTGCGGGTGGCGAAGGCCTGCGATCCCTCCATGCCGATGGCAAAGACGAGGAGCGCGAGACGCCTCCGGCCGAGCCGCTGCTCGTGGACCTCTTGTCGCGGCCACAAGCCGAGGGGCTTCCGACGCTCGTCTTGATCGACGAAGTGCTGATGTACGCCCGCGAGAAGGTCGCCATGGCGGAGGTCTGGCGAGGCCATCTGATCGCCTTCTTCCAGTACCTCTGTCAGGCCGTTACCAAGGTCGATCGCTGCGCCATGGTCGCGTCTCTGCTCGCATCCGATCCCGAGAAGAGCGACCCGTTCGGCAAGGAGCTGATCGCGCAGATCTTCGAAATATTCAATCGGCAGCGGGAGGAAGGCGTTCAGCCGGTGCAGAAGGAGGACGTGGCCGAAGTGCTGCGCCGCCGCTTCTTCGAAACCGCCTCCATCGCCGATACCGAATCCTTCCGCTCGCACGTCACGACGGCGGTGGCCAACATCGCCGACCTCGACGAGACGGTCCGGAAGGACAGAAAGAACGCGGAAGACCGGTTCCTCCGCAGCTATCCCTTCCACCCCGATCTGACCGACATCTTCTACACGCGCTGGACGCAGCTGGACGGGTTCCAGCGGACCCGCGGCATTCTGCGCACGTTCGCGCTCGCGTTGAGGGACGCGGAGAAGTGGGACACGTCGCCGCTGGTCGGCCCGAACGTGTTCCTGCCCGCACCCGGCCGGGAGGGGATTTCGGAGGCCTCGCGGGAACTGACGGGCGTCGCCAGCCGCGACGTTACGGAGGGCCGGGGCCATCAATGGGCTCCAATCCTGGAAGGAGAGCTTTCCAAGGCGCGCATGATCCAGAGCGAGCAGCCCGGGCTGAAGTTCCGGGAGATCGAACAGGCCGTCTGCGGCGTATTCCTGAGTTCGCAGCCGATCGGCCAGAAGGCGCGTACGGCAGACTTGGTGGTGCTGGTCAGCCCGTCGCGCCCCGACCGCATCGAGCTTGAGAAAGGCCTACGCCGCTGGACGGAACTGTCCTGGTTCCTCGACGAGGCGGAGTTCGCCAGCGACGTGCCGGACAATGGCCAGGCAAAGGCGCTGCCAAAGGCGTGGCGCCTCGGCAACCGGCCCAACCTGAAGCAGATGCATCACGATGCTTGCACCAATCGCGTTACGGCCGAGGCTGTCGAGCTCAAGCTGCTGGCCGATGTCCAGCAGACAAAGAGCCTGACCCAGGGAGCGGCCGGCGCCGGCGCCCGCGTCCACACTCTGCCGGAACGGCCTCGGGACATCGAGAACGACGGTGACTTCCACTTTGCTGTGCTGGGTCCGAGGGCCGTCTCCGACTCCGGCAAGCCAAGCCCGGAGGCGCGCCGATTCATCGACGAGACGACGGGGCCCGATCGTCCACGAACCTATCGCAATGCGGTAGTGCTGGTCACGCCGTCGCGCGATGGTCTCGACGCCGTTCGCACCCGCATCCGCGAGTATCTCGGCTGGGAGGAAGTGCGCAGCCAGCTCAAGGACCAGCAGCAGGATCCCCTGCGCGAAGAGATGTTGGCAACGTGGACAGAGCAAGCACGCAAGCGGATCCCCGATGCGATCCGCCAGGCGTGGTCGATCGTCGTCACCGTGAACGAGCAGAACGAGGTCCATGCGTTCAAGATCACGGTCGGCTCCGAGTCCCTTTTCTCGACCGCGAAGGCCGACAAGCGCTCACGCATTCAGGACACGGCTATTAGCGCCGAGGCGATGCTGCCCGGCGGTCCCTACGATCTCTGGCGCGCGGACGAGGCATCGCGCCGCGTGAAGGACTTGGTGAGCGCGTTCGCGGAGAATCCCAAGCTGCCGAAGATGCTGCGGCAGAAGGAAATCCTGGACACGATCGACCGGGGCGTTCAGGACGGCATCTTCGTCGCGTCGCTCACGCGCCCCGACAAGTCCGTCAAGACGTACTGGCGGACGCTGATCGACGAGACCGCCCGCAAGGAATCGGCCCTCGAGGTGTTTCTGCCAGAAAAGGCGCGCCTGTCAGATCTCCATCCTGGCTCTCTCGCGCTCGGCGCCCTGCCGGGGCTATGGAAGGGCGATACCATTACCGTTGCGGAAGCGATCGCTTTCTTTTCGGGCGGTCGAACCGTGATGGTTCAAAGGGAAGGCTACGAGGAACCGGTCGTCATTCCGGCCTGCCCCGCCGCAGCGGTGGAGGCCGCCGTCTCTGACGCTGTGCGTCAGGGAATTCTTTGGCTATTGAATGGTCCGGCCAGTTTTCAGGGCGAACCAGTCCCCGCAGGCGTGCTGACGGCAAGTGCTCGGCTGCTGGCGCCCATGCCGCCGCTTCCGGTCGATCAGCTCATGCAGGATTCACTGCCTGGGGCTTGGAAAGATGGGCAAACCACAGCGCTTGCCCTTTCCGTATCGCTGTCGACCAAGACTGGTAACCCCATCCCCTGGACAGTTCTGCGCCGGGCCATCGACGATGCAATCAAATCTCGTTGGATCGAGCTGGCGCCGGGAAGCGGGCCCTGGCCGTGCGAGATGATGGGGGCTTCGGCCGTCACATTGAAACAGCCCGTTACACAGGGCGGCATGGGCGAGCCTCCGCCGGGGGCGTTCGTGCCGAAGCCGAAGGGCGTCTATTCGTCTTCAGCCGTATTGGAGCCGTCCGCACTCCAGGACCTGGTCGATGTGCTGCCGGACGTCATCAAGGCCGCTGCCGGCGTGCCGCTGCAGTTCCAGTTGCACATCTCCCTGGGGGATGGCCAGAAGGTCGGATCTGAGATGATCAACTCCATCAACAAGCTTTTGGAGGAAGTCAGCTCCGACCTTCGCCTGAAGATGTGAGGGCGCCGCAAAGAAGATTTGCTGTGGGATTTGGAAAGTCCAAGTGAGCGACGCACAGCCCCATTTCACCCAGAGCCAGCTTGAAGCAATCGCTGCGGCTCTTGCGGACACCAGCGAGGGACTCACGGGTTCTGAGATCGCCCATCTCCTAGCAACTTGCAATATGTCCGACCCGACACCAGCCCTGACCAAGCGACATCGCCTCTACAACGCATTCGCCGCCAGCCAGAACAGCCATCAGGATCGGCTAGCCATCCTCGCCTTCATTCGAAAAGCCATGAAGCCGGAGCGCTACGCCCGCTGTCCTGAGCGCTTCGAGCCGATGCGCACAAACCTCAATCGGGCGCTCGCATTCGCCGGGCTGGCTGTCGACGCAACTGGAAAGTTGAGTTCCGGCGAGCAGGCGAGAACACTCTCGGAAGCTGAGCGCCGCGCACAGGAGTTGAAGGACGATCTGACTGCGCGCGGCATCCACCCCGATGTATTGCGCTTCTGTCGAGCTGAACTCGTCGCCGACGACTATTTCCACACCGTTTTGGAAGCCACCAAGAGCATCGCAGACAAACTGCGCGCCCGTACCGGACTTGCCGACGACGGAGCGATCCTTGTTGATCGTGCCCTCGGCGGTGATCTACCGATGCTCGCCATCAACGCCCTCGGTTCCGAGAGCGAACGGAGCGAGCAACGCGGCTTCGCTAACCTCGTCAAAGGTGTCTTTGGTATGTTCCGGAATCCGACAGCCCATGCTCCTCGCATCCATTGGGCCATGGACAAAGCGGATGCTGAAGATCTCTTGTCCCTCGCCTCCCTTATTCATCGCCGTCTGGACGCGGCGCACATGCCGCCGAGAGTGTAGCAATAGGAGTATTCCTGGATGCCACGCAGAGGCTCAATTAATCCCGCCGGCACGCCGTCGCCTGATCGCGCATGACCTGGTAGTCGGTCAGCATTTGCCCGATCGCCGAGCCGGAAGGCATGCGATCGAGCCCAGGCGATGGTCCACCAGATAGCCAGACACAGGTCCGCACAATTACTTCAGCCGATCCGCTTGCTCGCCTTGATGCGGCCGTAGACAGCCACGACGCCGCCGGCGATGGCGCCGACTGCGGCGATGCTGTCAACGAGCCAAACCTGATCCTCGGGCGTGACGGCGTAGCCGAAAAGGCCGAACACGCCCGCCGCGACGGCGACGAACGCGCCCCAGAACGTCTTCGACGCGATCAGCGATTTGACTTCGTACATGTTTGTCTCCTTGGTTGTTGGCGACGGCTGGTCAGTACGTCCAGATCGTCGGCCGCGGCCGGCCGGCGGCGCTCTCCAGGTCGTCCAGGTGGACGAACCGTCCCGCACCTTTTTGGTTCAGCCCAAAGCCGGTGAAGCCGTGCCGCAGGGCGAGATCGAGTAGGCGCAGCGCGTGCGAGCCGCCCACCGTGATATCCACGGCCCGCCCCGTGGTGTGCGGACCGTCCGCGCCGGTCGCGCTGACGGCGCTATTGTGCGTCGGGCAGCGATAGCCGCTGGCGACGCGCATCGGCCGGCCGTAGGCGCGCCGCAGCCCTTGCAGGCGCGCGAGAAAGCCCCCGTCCATGTCCGCCCGGCCGCAGCCGCAAGGGCAGCGGAATTCGGCCTCGGAGAAGTTCGGAAAGCTCGCCCAGTCGGGCACGGCGATCATGCGACCGAGCAGCGACTCAGGATTTGAGGTTCCATTTGACGCCCGCCCACAGCGCCGCGAGCAGGCCGGCGATCAGGGCACCGATCAGCGCGATCCGGGTGTGGCGGCCGATGAGTTCGGCCATGAGGCGCTGCTTACGCAGGAAGGCGAAGTCCTGCTGCATGGCGAGCATGGCCTGGTTGTCGCTGGTGTCGACGCCGAGCTCGACCAGGGTGTCATGGACCGCCTGGCGCACCACGGCGCGGATTTCGTCTAGGGTCATGCGTCCCTCCCAGGGGCCAGGCGGAAGAATTCCCAGCCCTGGCCGGCGGCGACGATGCAGCTTGTGCCGTTCGGTCGGGTCAGCAGGATCGACCAGCTCCCGCCGTCGCCGCGCGACCCGCCATCGGCGACGAAAACTTCGAGGAGCAAGCCGTCGCCATTGATCCCGGCAGAAACGCGGCGCTCGCCGTGGTTGGCCGCGAGGTAGGCGACGAGCGCGTCGCGCCGGTCGCAGACCGCGGGCGACGCCGCCACGGACGATGCAAATGAAAACGCCGCCAAAGCGGCGGCGATCAGGAGACAGGCACGCATAGGTCACCTCATGATTTCGCGGCCTCGATGTCGCCCGCCGTCAGCACGCCCTTGGCGCGCAGCGCGGCGGCAAGGCCGTCGATGGTCAGGGCTGGCTGCCGGGGCGATGGCGGTGGCGGCGTCTCGCGGGCCGCACGGGCGGCACGCAACTCGGCGAGCTTTGCCAGGATCGCGTCGCCCGGCGGCCACGGCATGGCTTGCGGGTGCGCGTTGCCCTTGGCGTCGGCGAGGACGTGGCGCTCGCCTGGAGCGTAGATGCGCTCGATCATGCCATCCGGCAGCGCCGGGAAAGGCGCGGCGTTGTCGGCCGCGAAGTCCGCCAGCGCCGCTTCGTACCCGCCGCCCGCGTCGCGGATGAAGATCCGGCCGTCGGGATGCAAATGGAGCTCGGTCATCGCGCCCTCACGTCTTGATGATGTAGTTGAGGATCAGCGCCGGCGGCATGTTCTGGTGCGCCCCGCCGCCACCGGTCGAACCACCCGCCAGTCGGGCCGATGCGGTATTGGCATTGATGCCGGCGAACTCATTGCCTCCGCCCCCAGGGGTATGCGTGTGCGCCGGCATCTGCGCCGTGCTCAGCGTCACCGTCTCGGCGCCGCCGGAAGCGCCGAGCGTGGCGCCGGCGATGCCGGAG
>CAZFRR010000026.1:0-1526 GCA_964521405.1 uncultured Streptomycetaceae bacterium
GCCAAACACGAGCGACAGCAGGCACAACGTATGGATGGCCTGCTTCTGCGGGTGATGCCGCTTCTCGGCGATCTTTTCCGGCAGGACGTGCACCAGCCAGAACAGGACGATCGCGCCGATCGGCACGAAGAAAAGCACGAACAGCGCGAGCCAGTTGGCAGCCGTGTCCATCAACTCCGGCGGCAGGAACGACGCGAATGCCGCGCCGGGAAACACGGCGGCGCAAAGCCCAACAAGGGCAATATTTACTGCTGTGCGCGGCATGGAATTCGAAATCACTCGGGAAGGAGGGACGTTATTATGCGCTGGCCACACGACAAAAGGGAAAGACGACCGCACGTTAAGGCCATTCTCGAACAGCCGGCTGCCGATCAATAGCGTTCCGGCACGAACCTTCTGCCCTTCAGTTCGAAAAACAGAGAAATAGGGTGACCCCATTTTTCTTCCTTTTTTCCTATTTTTTCTTCAGCTTGCCGTTGCGATCACCCGCCGGGTGTGGCGCGCGATCATCAACTCCTCGTTGGTCGGGATGACCCATGCGCCAGTACGGCTCGATTGCGTGCTGATGCGCGGCCCGCCCGCCGTGTTCGCGGTCGCATCCAGCTCCACGCCAATCCAGCCGGCATCGCGGCATACCCGGTCGCGGATCACCGCGGCATGCTCGCCGATGCCACCGGTGAAAACCAGTGTGTCAAGACCCCCGAGCGCCGCCGTAAGCGAGCCGAGTTCACGTCCAATGCGGTAGACGAAGAGGTCCACTGCGAGCCGTGCGCGCGGTTCGGTGCTGGCGAGCAGCGTGCGCATGTCGCTCGAGATGCCCGACACGCCGAGCAGCCCCGACTGCTGGTAGATGAGCTTTTCGATCGCGCGCGCGTCCATCTTCAATTCGTCCATCAGGTAGAGCACCACTCCCGGGTCGAGCGAACCGCAGCGCGTGCCCATCGGCAGGCCTTCGACGGCGGTAAAGCCCATGGTGCTGGCGATGCTCGCCCCCGCCTTGATCGCGCACATGCTGGCGCCGTTGCCGAGGTGCGCGACGACCACGCGGCCGGCAGCGGCTTTAGCGTCGATGCGCGGCAGCGCGCTGGCAATGTACTCATAGGACAGGCCGTGAAAACCGTAGCGCCGCACGCCGCGATCTGTGATCGATTGCGGCAGCGCAAACGCCTGCGCGAGTTCGGGCTGGGCGCGGTGAAACGCGGTGTCGAAGCACGCCACCTGCGGCAACTGCGGCGTGCGCTCGGCCAGGATGCGGATCGGCGCGAGATTGTGCGGCTGGTGCAGGGGCGCCAGCGGAATGAATTTTTCGAGGCTCGCCACCACTTCCGCGTTGACCAGCGTCGGCTCCGAGTATTTGAGCCCGCCGTGCACGACCCGGTGGCCGACGGCGATCAGGCGGTGATCGCGGCGATACTCGCTCAGAAAACCGGTCAGATGCTCGACCGCGCCATCGTGGCCGAGGCGCGTGCCCTTGTCCCACTCGCGCGCGCCGAGGCTGGCGCCCGCAGCGTCCTTGGCCGCGAAGC
>CAZFRR010000027.1:0-25578 GCA_964521405.1 uncultured Streptomycetaceae bacterium
ACATCTTGTCGCCGTAGAAGATATGGCCGAGCGCGTCCCATTGCGTGCCGCATTGCAGCGGCATCGACACCATGTCGTCGGCGTAGCGGATCTTCCCCGCATCCTGCGTGCCCGCCACGGCATCGGTGCCGGTTGCGAGCATGGTGTGGATCGGGTTGAAGCGGCCGCCCCACCCGGTTCTCTGCGGGCCGTCCGAATTGAAATCGAGCCCGAGCGCGAACGCCCTGCCCTTTTTCACCAGCGCCGCCGCCTTCCGGATGTCTTCCGGCGACACATAGTTCAGCGTGCCCAGCTGGTCGTCGGGCCCCCATTTCCCCCAGTTCTTCACCCGGCCGGCCATGCTCTCGAGTGTTTGCAACGTGACGTCCTGCTTGAGCGGCCGCTTCGGCACCATCTTCATCGGCAGCATCGGTTTGCCCATCTGCGACTCCTCCTGACTTAAGCTTTCAGATTCGGAAACAGCCTGAGCGCATTGCCACGGTCGACGGCCATCAGGTCGGATGCGCTGAAGCCGCCCTTCGCCAGGTCATTGCTGACCCGCCTGCCGTCCCAGAACGGGTAGTCCGTGCCGTAGAGCACCTGCGAAACGGGGATGATGGCGAGGAGCGCCTTGAGAGCGCCTTCATGATGGCCCTGCGCGGTGTCGTAATAGAACTTGCGCAACTCGTGCATCAGGCCGTTCGGCATCACGCCCTTCCTGTCCTTCTCCACTTCCTCGCGCTGGTAGCGCGACAGCAGAAACGGCGTCACGCCGCCGCTGTGGGAGAAGATCCACTTGATATCGGGAAACTTCGCCGCGCCGCCCTGGAACATCAAGCTGACCATCGTGCGCGTCGTATCCACCGGGCCTTCGATCGCGTTGATCGAGACGAAGGGCTGGATGCCCCTGCAGCATGCCGGCGCCGTCGGATGGGTGTAGACCACGGCCTTGCGGCGGTTCAACTCCTCCAGGATCGGCCAGTGGCTCGGCTCACCCAGATACTTGCCGTTATAGCTCGTCATGAGCGAGATGCCGTCTGCTTTCAGCGTGTCTAGCGCATAGCCGATCTCGGCCAGGCTGCCCTCGACATCGGCAAAAGGAAGCGAGGCCATCAGGCGAAACCGTGCGGGACGGTCGCTGACCATCCTGGCGCCCGCTTCGTTAACGTCGCGCGCGAGCTTGCGCCCGAACGCCACGTCGCCGAACGTGATGCCGGGCGGCGGCGGGCTGATCATGGCGGTGGCGATGCCGCTCTTGTCCATCTCTTCGAGCGATCCCTGCACGGACCACTGAACTGGTCGAAACTTGAATTGCTTGAGCGCCGCCGCGTAGGCGTCCGCTACGAAATGATGGTGCACGTCGATGCGGAACGGCTTGCCTCCCGCCGCATCGCTTCCCGTCGTCTGGCAACCCGGGAACAGCGCGCCGGCCCCCAGCGCCGTCAGCCCGGTGAGAAATCTGCGCCGCGGCATCCCGGCCGCATCGGTATCAAGAATGGCTTTCACGACCCTCCTCCTTTTTGAATGTCCCGCGCGTCCTGTTCAACGCGCGGACTGGAATTGTAGCTTCTATTTATGGACGCGGTGCGTCAGCGCCGCGTCCATCAGCGGACGCTCTGATACAGCAACAGCAGTCCCCCGGTTATCGCGACGCCGTTCAACAGCAGGAGCCGCAGCGTGTTGCGCCGCACCGGATCGGTCGCGGTCCAGAAGCGATGGAACAGCGCGTTGGCCACGACCGTGAACACGATCAGGCACAGGGCGCCGATATCCGCGTGCCAGCCGGCGAGGACCAGCGCGCAGCCGGTGAACTGCAGCGCCATCCCGAACCAGAATGCCGCCGCGGGCAGCGGCACGCCGAAGTCACCCAGGCGCTCGATATGGTCCTTGATTCGCGCCGGCGTCAGGTTGCCCAGCCCCGCGATAATGAAAAATCCAACGATCAATAGCTGGCCAACGGTGTCGAGCAAGGGGGCGTCAGTGAGGATCATAAGAGCGTGAATCGTGACTGATAATGCGCGGCTGGTAAAGCGTGACAGTTATGCTACGCTCGCCCGGAAAACCGTATAGGTAAGGAGAATGTCATGCGGCTTCCTCGCCACCTCGCCCTGCTCGCCTGCCTTTTTTGCTGCGCCGCAGCCGCTCAAACCTACCCGACGCGCCCGATCCGCATGATCGTGCCGCAGGCGCCGGGCAGTGCCTCCGACACGGTCGCGCGCATCATCGCGGCCGAGTTGACGGGCCGGATGAAGCAGCAGGTGGTGGTGGATAACCGTCCCGGCGGCGCGCTGCTGCTGGGACTGGACCTGACCTCGAAAGCGCCTCCCGACGGCTACACCATCGGCTACGCCATGATCGGCGCGCTGGCGATCAGCCCCAACGTGGTGGCCAAGCCGCCGCTCAACGTGCTGAAGGACCTGCAGCCGATCGCTCAGACGACCACCGGCCAGATGCTGCTCGCGACCACGCCGTCCTCGCCCTTCAAGAGCGTGCAGGACGTGGTCTCCTACGCGAAGCAGAACCCGGACAAGCTGAACTACGCGTCCTCCGGCAACGGCACGCCGGGCCATGTCGGCTTCGAGCTCTTCAAGTTCATGACCGGCACGAACGTCGCGCACGTCCCGTACAAGGGCGGAGCGGCGGGCATCACCGACCTCATGGCGGGACGGGTGCAGCTCATGCTGGAGAGCACGAACTCGATCACGCCTTACGCCAAGTCGGGCCGGGTGAGCGGGCTCGCGGTAAGCGGGCCGAAGCGATCGGAGGCGCTGCCAGATCTGCCAACGATGGCGGAAGCGGGCGTGACGGGCTACGAAGCGACGACGTGGACTGGCGTGGTCGCACCGGTCGGCCTGCCGAAACCCATCGTCACGAGGTTGAATGCCGAGATCCAGGCGATGGTCGCCTCCCCCTCGTACCGGGAAAAGGTCACGGCGATCGGCTCCGAGCCGATGAGCGGCACGCCGGAGCAGTTCGCCGAGTTCATCCGCAAGGAAAGCGCGAAATGGGCCGAGGTGATCAAGCGCTCCGGGGCGAAGATCGACTGATGCTTAACAGAAAAGCTTTACCGCCAAGGACGCGGGGGCCGCGAAGGAAAATAAACACCTCAACGCCAAGGACGCAAAGGCCGCTAAGGAATCAAATATAGGAGCAAAACAAGGATCGCAAAGAAAACGCCAAGAATGGCATACCAGGAACGCTTCTGGTGTGGCTTGTCAGAATGCCGGGTCCACAAACTTTCAGTTTTCTCGCTGTGAAAATTTGAAATGCCGCGAGCGTTTCCATTCCCTGCTTGGCGTTGTCTTCGCGTCCTTGGGTTGGTTTTCGATATTTTTACCTTTGCGTCCTTGGCGGCCTTTGCGTTGAAGCTTTTCCGTTCCTTCGCGTCCTCCGCGTCCTTCGCGGTGAAGCTTTAGTGAAGGCTGACGAACTTCTGAAACAGGAGAGAAGCATGACCGCAGGAACCCCCGACAAGGCGACGATACTGGCCAAGCTCCCGGTGCGACCGAACGAGGACCCTTTCGCCGTGACCATCGGCGGCTTCTACCGCCGCTGGTTCAACCTGATCGACGATCTCCAGCTTCTCATCGACACGGTCAAGACGCTGAAAGGAACCGAGGACGAGGACTGGGTGCCGGCGTGGAGCGCGGTGGCCGCCCGCTACGAGAAGGACGCCGAGGCCGCGCTTGCCCGCGGCGACCGCGCCGCCGCTCGCAGCGCCTTCCTCCAGGCCAAGTCGTTCTACAGCCTCGCGCGTTTTCCGGCGCCATACCATTCGGGCTCGGCGATTTGCCCGCCCGACATGAGCCCGGTCAAGGCGCAGTCGTACCAGCGCTACCTCGAATGCTACCGCCGCGCGACCGAACTCATTGAGACCCCGCCCGAGATCGTTCGCGTCGCGCGCGACGGCAAGGAAGCCACTGGCTACCTGCGTTTGCCGAAGGGAGCGTCCTCATCAAAGCGCGTGCCCGCGGTGCTGATGATGTGCGGCGGCGACATGTACAAGGAGGACCGCGAGAAGTATGCGGAAGGCGCACTCGCCGAGGGCATGGCCGCACTGGTGGTGGACGCGCCGGGCACCGGCCAAACCACGTTCCCGCACGCGCCCGAGTCGGTGGTTGCCTGGCAGGCCGCGCTCGACGCTCTTTCGCAGCGCCCGGAGATCGATGGCGGGCGCCTGGGCGCGTTCGGCGTCTCCCGCGGCGGATTGTGGGTGATGCGCCTCGCGGCGCTCGATCCGCGCGTGAAGGCTCTCATCTCCTGCGCGCCGGGCGGCGTCGGCTACTGGGGCACGGCCGAGGAGCGCGCGGAGTGGCGCAAGGCCGCCGTAGAGCGCGCGAAGACGAACTGGTTCGGCCCTCGCGGCACGCGCCCGCCACTGCACGAGATCACCGAGGACGAGCAGCGCCAGGAATTCCTGCGCTGGTCGTTGAAGGACAACGGGCTGCTCGACAAGCTGACGATGCCGATGTACCTGGTGAACGGCAAGGTGGACCACCTGACGCCGATCGGCAATCTCTACCTGCTGCTCGAGAGCGGCCCGCCGACCGGACGCGTGGCGCGCGTCTATCCCGATGATGGTCACATTGCGGCACGCAATGAGAAAGAGTGGGCGCCAGCCGCGTGGCGCTGGCTACGCGAGCAGCTTACGCGCTGAACGCGGCAAAACTGGCGACTTCGTCGCGCTATTGCGGGGCAGGATGCCGTCTTCATCCTTAGGTCTTTACGATCCCTTCGCGGGGACCGTAAAGCTAAGGCGAAAGTCGAAATTCGGAAGGGGGATGTGTCCTCCCACCACCCCGGCGCTTTGCAGGCACTCCACCAATACGCGACGCAGTCGCGCCGCAACGACTACGGCATGCGCACTACAACTTTGCCAAGTTGCGCATTCGACTCGACGTAGGCCTTCGCCGCCGGCAGCTCGCCGAACGCAAACACCTTGTCGATGACCGGCGTGATCTTGCCTTCGGCGAAGCCGGGCAGCAGGTCGCGCGCGAAGCCGCGCATCGCTTCCGCCCGCTGCGGCGCCGGCAGCAGTGCGTTCGACACACCGAAGATCTGCAGGCGCTTGCCGTGCACCGTCTCGAGGTCGATCTCGGCATGGTGCTGGTCGTCGACGTAGCCGATGATCGCGATCCGCCCCTGGTTGGCGGCCGAGCGCACCAGGTCGGGAAACGCGCTGCCGCCGATGAGATTGAGCGAGAGATTGACGCCCTTGCCGCCGGTCGCCTCCAGCACCTTGTCGGCGAAGCCGCCACCGGACGCCACGATGCCGGTGTCGAGGCCGATGGCCTTCAGCTTGTCGAGCTTTTCCTTCGAGCGCGAGATGCCGATGACTTTGGCGCCGAGGTACTTGCCGGCTTGCACGGCGATCATGCCCACGCCCGAGGCGGCGCCGGCGACGAGCAGCGTTTCGCCCGCCTTCAACTTGCCGTACTGGCAGATGGCCTCGTAGGCCGTGACGGACACGATCGGCACCGCCGCCGCCTGTTCCCAGGTGAGGCGCTGCGGCTTCAACGTCCCCTGCACGGCGGACATGATGACGTATTCCGCGAACGAGCCCCGCGCGCGCCCGAGCACGTGGTCTCCCACCTTGAAAGCGGTGACGCCCTCGCCTAGCGCTTCCACTTCACCCGCGCAGTCGCCGCCCGCGGGATGCGGCTCGTGCACCTTGTGCAGGCTGATGCTGGCGAGTATCTCGCCGCGGTTCAATGATGCGGCGCGTACGCGCACCAGCACCTCCCCGCTCTTCGGTTGCGGCTTGGGCACCTCGCGCGGCTCGAATACGGTTTTTCCGTTGATGGAGTTGATGTAATAGCTTTTCATAGGCGTGAATGGTGAATGGTGAATGGTGAATGGTGAATGGACTACACCACCCCCACCCTATCCCTCCCCCTGAGGGGGAGGGTTGGGGAGGGAGTGCTTCTTTTGATTTCCTCTGTGATCTCTGTGCTCTCTGTGGCTGATTTATTTAACGACGCTTGAAGTCTTCGACGGACTTCGCATATTGTCCGTCGCGGGTCTTGAGTGCGCGTGTAACAGGCCTGGTTGCGCCGAAGGTCTGGATCACGGCCGAGTGCTTGCCGGGGCCGCCGATCACCGCGATCAGGATGTCCTCGGGCTTCTGCACCATGTAGACTGGCGCCTCCATGCCCGCCGTGGCGAATTTTTCCTTCCAGGTGATGCGCATGCGGCGCTCGATGTTCTCCTTCGAGAAGCGGCCGAGCGGCAGGTGCGCGCGCTCCTGGATGTAGCGCTTGGCGCCGGCCTTGCTGTAGCCGCCATCCGCCACGGTCCTGGCATGCTCCGGGCCCATGACGATTAGCGGCTGCGACTCGTAGAAAACGTCGTTGGTGCCGGTGCCGACCAAAGTGCCGGCGATGGTGGTGAGGATGCCTTCGGCAGTGATGCTCTCGTGGTCGTTGACGTTGTGCGGGCACTCGGCGCCGAATACCGTCACCGCGCTCGCCTCGCGCGGGATGCCGCGCTCCACGTGCAGCGGTTCCCACGGGCTCGCTTGCTCGTTCTCGGCGGCGAGATAGCTGAACTTGGACGGCGCGCCGAAAGTGGACATGTCGCCAAGCGAGGGAATCGCGCCGCCGATATTGATGAGCGCCAGCCGGATCGCCCGCCCGATGGTGGCGTTCGCCTGCCAGCCCGGGCCGAATGCGTTGCAGCCGGCGTTGATGTCGAGCTCCTTCGCCACCGGGCCGTTGACGACGACGAGCGGCGCGCAGAGGTGCGTGGTCGCCTGGACGCCGTAGAGGTTGAACGGCTCCTCGCACATCGCCTCGATGGCGAGCACGAGCAGCGGAAAATACTCCGGGCGGCAGCCCGCCATCACCGCGTTGGCCGCAAGCCGCAGCGGCGTCGCCTCGCCGTAGCGCGGCGCCATCTTCGCCACCGGCTCGTCCCACGGCCGGTCGCAGTAAGCGAGCATCTGCTCGACACGCGCCGCGGTCGGCGGGATCAGCGGCAGGCCGTCGCTCCAGCCGCGGGAACGCAGCAGCTCGTTCACCGCGTCGAAATCGTCCTCGGCCTCGAGGCTCGCGCCTGGCGCTTTCAACAACTCTGAAATGCTAGCAACCATAATCCTGTCTATTTAAATCTTTCCTTGATGAGTTCCAGCACCTTCGGCACCGCGTGCCCCGCCCGGCCCTCGACCTGCTCGAGCGAGAGCCCGCCCAGCGGGTGCGGGATCAGGAGCAGCGGCAGGTCCGGCACGCCGAACACGCGCGCCTGCGTCTTCCCCAGCTTGAGGAAGGGCTCGGAGCAGATGACGGCGGTGACGAGGCCGCGCTTCCGAAGCTCACACATGTCGTGGACACTCCACGACGTGCACGACCCTCAGTCGGCCATCGCGCTGACGACGAAGTCCGCTTCCCGGGTCAGTTGATCGAGAACGTCGGCGGGCGCCGGCAGGCTCACGCTGCCCTTGCGCGTCATCACCACGGAGGCGACCGGCATGGCCGCCTTCACGCCCTCCACGATGAAGCGCAGGAGGTGATCGGCGTTGCCCTTGCTGTTGTCGAGCACGCCGAGGCGCAGGCCGCCCTTGCCCGCCTTGCGGGTATCGGCGGCAGCGGCGGACACGGGCACCGGCGCTTCCGGTACGACCAGTGTTACTTTGCTCATGGCTATCTCCTTTGTCTTCGAATGCTAGCACTATCGGCAGACTTGCCAAGGATGAAGGATGAACCTGGAAGGATGAACGTGGAAGGATGAAGGATGACCCCACGCTTCGCGTCGGCCAAGAATATCCCGACCTATCGTTAGCTTCGGTCGGTTTCCGGCCGGACGTGAGTGAAAGGCCGGGAACAGGAACTACGCGCGTAGCGGGGGATCATCCTTCCACGTTCATCCTTCATCCTTCCAGTTTCATCCTTCATCCTTCGGGCGAGCCGCCGGTATGACGATCTGGGTCTGCGTGACGATTGCCGCCACCTTCCCGTCGGGGTTGCGGATCGTGGTCTGCCACACCATCGTGGTGCGGCCGATGTGCAGCGGCACCGACACGGCCCGCATGAGAGGGCCCTCGCCGGTGCGGAAAAAATTGGTTTTCGATTCGAGCGTGCCGGTGCGGTAGCCGGCGGGAAGGTTGGCGACGGTGCCGGCCGCGCCCATCACGTCGGCGAACGCCATCAGCGCGCCGCCGTTCACGCGCCCCGAGCGGTTGATGTGCAGGGGCTTCACCCGCATCTCGGCCACGACTCTTTTCCGGGTGATCGAGACCGGCCGCACGCCGAGCGTGCGCGGCATGCCGCTCTTCAGCACGCGCACCGCCGCCGCCGGCCCGACTCCCAGCACTTTGCGCGATCGTGAGCGTTGTTTACGTACTCTTGTCACTTATCACCTATCACTTATCACTTATCACCTATCACTTATCACCTATCACTTATCACCTATCACTTATCACGCCTTATTAAGAATGGCGGATTATCCATCCACGCCCCCCCGCTGGCAATGCAATCGATATCCCTGGCGGCCTGTCGGACTTAGGCATCCGACAGGCTGCTATCAGGAGTTTGTCGGATCCAGGTCCGACAAAATCCTCGGTTGACCGGTGGCCGCCGCTGCGCTAACTTTGCTGCGGACGCCGCATTACACCGCTCGTTGCCGAGGATCACGCGCCATGCCTGCCCTGTCCGACAAGACCGTCAGGATCATCCCGCCGCCCGACCCGAACCCGGTCAAACCGAAGTACGCGCCACCACCCGATGCCTGCGACGGCCACTGCCACGTCTTCGGGCCGGGCAAGCGTTTTCCGTACGCGAAGGAGCGCCGCTACGAGCCGCCGGACGCGCCGAAGGAGAAACTCGCCGCGCTTCACGCCCATCTCGGGTTCACGCGCGCGGTGCTGGTGCAGGCGAGCTGCCACGGCACCGACAACAGCGCGATGCTGGACGCGATCGCCTCGTCGAAGGGCGCCTGGCGCGGCGTGGCGATGGTGCCGAAGAGCGTCGCGCAAAGCGAGCTGGAGCGCCTGCACGCCGGCGGCGTGCGCGGCCTGCGCTACAACTTCGTGAGGCACCTGGGCGGCACGCCCGAGCTCGAGATGGTGGAAAACATGGCGGCGCGCATCGCGCCGCTCGGCTGGCACCTGCAACTGCATCTCGACGCGGACAACATCGTGGAGCTGCGTGAATTCCTGCGCAAGCTGAAAATCCCGTTCATCATCGACCACATGGGCCGCGTCTCCGCGCGGGAGGGGACCGGGCAGCCCGCGTTCCGCCAGCTGCTGGAGCTGATGAAGGACAACCAGCGCGCGTGGGTGAAGATCAGCGGGCCGGAGCGCGTATCCACGACCGGCGCGCCGTTCTACGACGCAATGCCGTTCATGCAGGGGCTGGCCGCGGCCGCGCCCGATCGCGTGATGTGGGGCACCGATTTCCCGCACCCCAACGTGAAGTGGATGCCGAACGACGGCGAGCTGGTGGATCTCTTCGCGACGGCGTTCACCGACGAGAACCTGCGCAAGCAGATCCTGGTGGACAACCCCACCAGGCTCTATTGGGCGAAGTGACGGCCCAATAAGCCGTGACTCGTTCTTCGTTTCTCGTTTCTCGTCTTGACTGATTGTAATGACGCTTTGCTAAACTCGAAAAACGAGTAACGAGCAACGAGTCACTTTTCTAGAACAATGGACACCGGCGCCCGCGAAAAAACCCTGGACGAAATCAAGCAGGAGATCCTGCGACGATCCGAGAAGCGGCTGAGCCCGTTCAACCACGTTCGCCTGGAGGATGCCAAAGTGGTCGTGCCGGCGTTGAAGAGCCTCGACCGCGACCACTGGGCGGAAGAATGGTGCAGGGTCGGCCTCCCCTGCGAAGCGCAGGGTGACGAGCTCGCGAAACGCCAGGCCGGCCGCAAGGAAATCGGCGAAGCGTATTACAACGCCTTCGAGCTGTGCCGCATGGGGCGCTATCCGTGCACGAGCACGCCGGGAAAGAAACAGGCCTACCAGCATTCCCTGCGCATTTTCCGCAAGGCGGCGAAGCACTTCGACACCCCGCTCGAAGTGATCGAGCTGCCGTTCAAGGACGGCAAGCTCGTCGGTTACCTGCAGGTGCCGAAGACGCCGGCGAAACCGGCGGTGGTCATGCACTGGGGCGGCGTGGACGGCTGGAAGGAAGACCGCCAGCGCCCGAGCGAAATGCTGCTCGGGCTGGGCATCGCCACGCTGACCGTCGACATGCCGGGCACCGGCGAGAGCCCGCTGCGCTACACGGACCCGGATGCCGAGCGCGGTTACTCGGCCTTGATCGATCACCTGACGCAGCGGAAGGATCTCGACGGCAGCCGCATCGGCGTCTGGGGCGGCAGCTTCGGCGCTTATTGGGCGGCGCGGCTTGCGTTCGTCGAAGCGAAGCGGTTGAAGGCGGCGGTGTTCCAGGGCGGCAGCGTCCATTACGGATTCCAGGAGAAGTGGCTGCGGCCGGCGTTTGCAACCGGCGCTTCCGGCTACCTGTTCGGGCCGTCGAGCATGTTCGAGGCGCGCAGCCAGGCGATGGGCGTCAAGACGCTCGAGGAATTTCTCAAGATCGCGCCCTCCTTCTCGCTGCTCGACCGCGGGTTGCTTGACCAGCCATCGGCGCCGCTTCTCGGCGTCAACGGCAAGTTGGACGACATGGCGCCGGTGGACGACATCTATCTCCTCCTCGAGCACGGCAACCCCAAGGAAGCGCGCATCTATCCCAAGGGCAGCCACATGGGCCGCACGCCCGGCATGCCGGAGGATGAGATCACCAGGCTCATCACTGGCTGGCTAGCCATGCGGTTAGCCGCGTGATGAGCCGTTACTCGTTACTCGTTACTCGTTTCTCGTGATTTAAGTAACTGCGCAGCAGGAAAAGCTTCTTCAACCAGGAACGAGAAACGAGCAACGAGTCACTCTCAAAATGGCAATCTATCCTGAACTGAAAGACCGAGTCGTTGCGGTGACCGGCGCTGCGCAGGGCATCGGCGCCGCTACGGCGCGCGCCTTCGCCAGGCAAGGCTCGCGCGTCGCGCTGCTCGACATCGACGAAGCGGGCATGAAAAGCGTCGCCGACGCCATCGCCGCCGATGGCGCACGCGCCCTCTCGATTCGCGTCGATGTGACCGATGAGAAATCCGTGAATGGCGCCATCGCGGCTGTCGTCGCCGGACTGGGCGGTCTCGACGTGCTCATCAACTGCGCCGGCGGCTACGGCCGGCTCTCCAGCGTCGAGGACATGCCGGCCGAAGAATGGGACCGCACCATCGCGTTGAATCAGCGCAGCGTGTTCCTCGCCTCGCGCGCGGCGATCGCGCACCTGAAGCGCTCGAAAGCGGGACGGATCATCAACGTTTCATCCATCTCCGGCCGCCAGGTCACCGTCGCCTCCTCCCCGGCCTACGTTTCGGCCAAGGCTGCGGTGATCCAGTTAACGCGCTACCTCGCGCAGGAACTCGGGCCCCACGGCATCACCTCGAACGCGATCGCGCCGATCACGACGTTGACGCCGCGCGTGGCGGCGCTGCGCACGGAAGCCGAGGTCGAGCGCATCGCCTCCTTGGTGCCGCTCCGCCGCCTCGCCGAGCCCGATGACCACGCGCAGGCGATGCTCTTTCTCGCCTCCGACGCAGCTGCTTATCTCAACGGCGTCACGCTCGATGTGAACGGCGGAAGAGTGATGATGTAGGGATACTCCCTGTTCAATCGACGGGCGGAATACGGGCCTGCCTGACGATGGTTTTCCACTTTTCTATCTCTTTTCGGTACCAGTCGGAAAACGCCTCGACGCTCTTGGGATTCGTCTCGATACCGAGTTCCAGCAACCGCCCCCCAAGGGCTGGGGCGCTGATGATCCTGTTGATGGTCGTGTTGAGCTTCTCGACGATGTCGGCTCGAGTGCCTGCTGCGACATAGACGCCGAAGATGGTGCCGGCCTTATAGTCGGGGAAACCCGCTTCCGACGTGGTCGGCACATCGGGAAACGATCTCAGGCGCTTCTCCCCGGCTACCGCGAGCGCCCTCAATTTGCCCGCCGCGAGCTGCCCCTGGACGGGGGATGTTTCCATGACCACGAAATCCGCTTCGCCGGTCATGACGGCGAGCGCGGCCTGGCCACTGCCCTGGTACGGAATGATCTCGAGTTTCAGCCGGTTCTGGATCTGGAACAGCTCGGACGAGAGGCGCGTGCCGATGCCGCCGGAGGCGGCGTTCAGCTTGCCCGGATTTCTGCGCGCGAGGTTGATCAGCTGCTGGAGGTTCCTGGCGGGCACCCCGGGATTCACGAGGAACACGTAGGGCGCCTGCCCCAGTTCGGCCACCGGCTGGATATCGCGCAGCGGGTCATACGGCAGCTTGCGAAACAGCGCGGGGTTCTGGGTGGACGCCGTTGCGCTGAACAGTATCGTGTGGCCGTTCGGCGGCGACTTGGCAACCGCGTCGATGCCGATGTTTCCGGCCGCTCCCGGCCGATTTTCAACGATGACCTGCTGCCCGAGCGCCTTGCTCAACTCCGGCGAGATCAGGCGCGCCATGGTGTCGTTGGATCCGCCCGTCCCGAAAGGCACGACCGCCCGGATCAATCGATCGGGATACTGCGCCCATGCCGTGCAAGGCGGCACGGCGAATAGGAGCAGCACTGCGATCCGTGCGCAACCGTGCAGCGAATAAGTCGAAGTTTTCATGGTCCCTCAGGTCGCATCGATACACTTTCCTGGTTCCCGCAAGGTCATTATCCCCCGGCAGGGCACTAGAGGTCCCGCACTGTTCACCCGGTCAAAGACAACAACGAAGCCGCGATGGGGCCAAGACAGCAAGCCACGTCCATGCCGGGCCGACCGGCGCCCACTGCGCTTGACCCGGCGCGCAGGGCGATTGCATGATCTGTCGTGACGCAATACGATCTAACGGCGAACCACCATTTCCGGCAACCACTCGGCGTGACTTGAGCGTGACGTGACAGACATCAAGGCATTTCCCTATCTTTGCTTCGTCAGGTTTGACCTCGTGCACAAGGAATTCGACCGCGAGTTCAACATCCACTTCGACGACCATATCCAGGAGCTGGCGGACCGGCCGGGTTACTCGACGGCCTGGCGCACCAAGGAGCTGCGCGGCGCCGGCAACGAAGGCGTGATGGAACAGGAATACCAGCAGATCTACTCCATCAGCGACCCGGCGCTGTTCAAGTCATTTCCCCAGGATCCGCCACCGCCCGTCATGGAACGGGAGCCCTGGCGCCGCGATCTCAGGAACTGGGGGCGCGTGTTCTACCGGTCGTTGTCCTTCGTCGAAAGTGACACCCGCGCGGGCCGCTGCTGGGCGCGCTGCGAGACCAATTTCCGCGGCGCGGCGGCGGAAGAAGCCCGATTCCTGTCCGAGAGCGCGCGGCACCTGAAGTGCGTGCTGGAACTGCCCGGCATCCACCGCGCCTGGCAACTGCGGCACGCGCCCCATCCCGCCCAAATCGGCCCCGACCCGGCCGGCCAGTACATGAATCTGCTCGAAGCCGATGCCCCGGAAAACCTGTTCGATCCCAGCCTGGGCGAGGACCGCCTGCCGCTCAAGGCCGGGCAGGAATTTGCGGGCCGGCACTTTGCGCGGCTGCTGTTGAAGGCGGAGCCGCGACGCTGAGGAGACCTCAGTCGCGCCGCAAGGTCATCATTCATCATTCATCATTCCGCATTCATCATTCAAGCGAAGCGCCAGGTCATCCCTCAAACGGCGCCAGTGGTAACATTTCCCGAAACGACAACCTGTTCCGTCTGATGCAGGTTGCAGGAGTGATCGGGAGGAGCAACCAGTGAAGGCGCCGCAATTCGCCTATGTCCGGGCGCGCAGTCTCGTCGAGGTCTTCGACCTGCTGGAGACGCATGGCGAGAAAGCGAAGCTGCTCGCGGGCGGGCAAAGCCTGCTGGCCACCCTCAACATGCGGCTGTCGGCTCCGGAACTGCTGATCGACATCAGCCGGCTCAAGGAACTCTCCGGTATCGAGGTGCGCGACGGCACCGTTCGAATCGGCGCGCTGACCACGCACGCCGAGATCGAGCGCTTCCCGGAGATCGCGCGGCACCTGCCGCTGCTCGCACAGGCCGCGCCGCACATCGCGCACGTGGCGATCCGCAACGTCGGCACGTTCGGCGGCAGCCTCGCGCTGGCCGACCCTGCCGCCGAATGGCCCGCGTGCTGCGTCGCGCTCGATGCCCGCATCGTGCTGGCCGCAAAAGCCGGCACGCGCGAGGTCGCCGCCCGGGACTTCTTCAAGGGGCTCTACGCCACGGCGCTGCGCCCGGACGAGGTCCTGACCCGCATTGACATCCCGCTCCCCGGCACGGACAGCCGCAGCGCGTTTGTCGAACTCGCGCAGCGGCGCGGCGACTATGCGATCGTCGGCCTCGCGGCCGTGGCGAACAACGCGCGCGGCGCTCTCTCCGACCTGCGCCTCGCGTTCCTCGGCGTGGGCGGCGCGCCGGTGCTCGCCCGCGGCGCGATGGCCGCGATGGAGGGAAAGCGCGCCTCGGCCGACGCGATCGCGGCGGCGGCGAAGGCGCTGGCGAAGGACCTCGATCCCGG
Source organism: uncultured Streptomycetaceae bacterium (assembly GCA_964521405.1). Lineage (GTDB taxonomy): Bacteria > Pseudomonadota > Gammaproteobacteria > Burkholderiales > SG8-41 > SG8-41. Next base: position 14,525 of record CAZFRR010000027.1, read on the forward strand.
CCCCGACCTCTATTCGTCGGCAGCCACCAAGATGCAGCTCGCGCGCGTGCTGACCGGGCGCGCGCTTACCGCCCTCGCTGCGTAACAATGAACCGCCAGGAACGCCGAAAAAGGCAATACGAACCGCCATGACGCCATGACGCCAAGAAAAAAGAATCAATAATGAAGACCAAAATCTTTTATCCATGCCGCGCGCTGTGAGGAGGAAAGAAATCATTAGATATTAATTTCATTGACTTCCTGGCGCCTTGGCGCCTTGGCGGTTAATTATTGCTATTGATTTTCCCTGGCGTCTTTGCGGTTCAAATATGATGGAACAAGTACTCGACATATCGCTCATCGTAAACGGCTCGGCGGTTATCCGCCGCATACCGGCGCGCCAGCACCTGATCGATTTCCTGCGCGAGGAGCTGGGATTGACCGGCTCGCACGCCGGCTGCGAGCACGGCGTGTGCGGCGCGTGCACAGTGCGCGTGGACGGCAGGATCGTGCGCGGCTGCCTCATGCTCGCGGTGCAGGCCGACGGCCGGATCGTCGACACGATCGAAGGCCTGTCGGACTCCGGCGAGATCGCGGAACTGCAGGAAGCCTTTCATCGAAGGAACGCGCTGCAATGCGGCTTCTGCACGCCCGGCATGCTGGTTGCCGCGCACGACCTGGTCGCGAACCAGCCCGGCGCCTCGCGCGAGCAGATCCGCGAGCATCTTTCGGGCAACTACTGTCGCTGCACCGGCTACCAGGCGATCGTGGACGCGATCGAAGACGTGCTCGCCGCACGGCGGAAGAAGACGTAGAAAACCCATTTGCCACGGAATCACACGGAAACACACGGAATGAGAGACAAGAACGTTTTGTCCACGGAATCACACGGAAACACACGGACAAGAAGAAAATAAGAATCCAGCATTAACCGCAGGTAAACGTCGATGAGATCCCCTGCTATTGAGGCGCCAGTAGCTCGAGCTATCTGTGTGTCATTGGTTTTTGAGTAGGTTGTTGTTACGTCCGTGTGTTTCCGTGTGTTTCCGTGGCTAAATCTTGTTCTTGACCTTTGACATGGACACCAAGAGTACGGACAGCGGGTACATCGGGAAGAGCATCCCCCGCGCGAACGCGAAGCGCCTGTTGCAGGGCCGCGGCACGTACACGGATGACCTGCGGCTGCCGCGCCTCGCCCACGTGGTTTTCTTCCGCAGCCCCCACGCTCACGCTCGGATCGGGAAACTCGATTTCGGAAGCGCGAAGGGCATGCCGGGCGTGATCGCGGTGGTGGACGGGCGCACGCTCGCCCCGTTCTGCAAGCCGTGGGTGGCGGTGCTTGGTCACCTGAAGGGCATCAAGTCCCCGCCGCAGCACGCGATCGCCATCGACCGCGCGTGCTGGCAGGGCGAAGCTGTCGCGGCGGTCGTCGCCGAGACGCGCGCGCAGGCCGAGGACGCGGCGGAGAACATCGAAGCCGAGTGGGAAGCATTGCCGGCGGTGGTGGACATGGAAGAGGCGCTCGCCGGCCGCCGCGTGATCCATCCCGAGTTCGGCGACAACATCTGCTTCCAGCGCGAACTCGACACCGGCGGCGTGGACGCCGCCTTCGCCAAGGCCGACCTCGTGGTGGAGGAGACCTACGACTTCGGCCGCCACACCGGCGTCACGCTGGAGCCGCGCTCCATCCTCGCCGACTACAACGCGGCCGAGCACGCGTTGACCGTCTACCACTCGACGCAGGCGCCGCACATGATGCAGGACATCTTCTCGCGCCACCTCGATATCCCCGAGGGCAGCGTGCGGGTGGTGGCGAAGGACGTCGGCGGCTCCTTCGGCATCAAGGTACACGTCTACGCGGACGAGATGGCGACCGCCGCGCTCTCGGTAATGCTGCGCCGCCCGGTGAAGTTCATCGCCGACCGGCTCGAATCATTCCTGTCCGACATCCACGCGCGCGAGCACAAGGCAACGGTGCGGCTCGCGTGCACGAAGACGGGCGAGATCCTCGCCTTCGACCTCGACGACTTGACCGCGATCGGGCCGTACTCGGTGTATCCGCGCACCAGCGGCATCGAAGGCAACCAGGTGGTGAATCTCACTGGCGGCCCGTACAAGCACCAGCAGTACCGGGCGAAATTGAACGTGGTATTCACCAACAAGAACGTGACCTGCCAGTACCGCGCGGTCGGCCACCCGATCGCGGTCGCGCTGACCGAGGGCATCGTTGACCTCGCCGCCCGCAAGCTCGGCATGGACCCCGCCGAGTTCCGCCGGAAGAACCTCATTCCCGACGACGCCTACCCCTACACCTTCCCCTCCGGCATCAAGTTCGAGAAGCTCTCGCACCACCAGGCGCTCGACCAGCTGCTCGCGCTGATGGACTACCAGGGCCTGCGCGCCGAGCAGGCGGCGCTGCGCAAGAAAGGCGTGCACCGCGGCATCGGGCTCGCCGCGATGACCGAGGTCACCAACCCCTCCCCCGCGTTCTACGGCGTGGGCGGAGCGCGCATCTCCGCGCAGGACGGCGCGACGCTGCGCTTCGAGCCGACCGGCATGGTGACCTGCATGGTGAGCGTCACCGAGCAGGGCCAGGGCACCGAGGCCGTGTTCGCGCAGATCGCCGCCACGGCGGTCGGCGTCTCGATCGACCGCGTGCGCGTCATCACCGGCGACACCGGCGTTACCCCCTACGGTGGCGGCACCTGGGCGTCGCGCGGCGCCGGCATCGGTGGCGAAGCGGTGCTGCAGTCTGGCAAGGAACTGCGCTCCCGCATCCTCGACGTGGCGGCGGCAATCTTGAAGACCGACAAGGCGGAGCTCGACGTCGCCGACAACGAGATCGTAAGCAAGACGAGCCGCGAGCCGCGGTTGGAGCTCTCGGAGTTGGGGCGTGTCGCCTACTTCCGGCCCGACACGCTGCCGCTGGATTTCCAGTCGGAGCTGATGGTGACGCGTCACTACACGCCGCGCGGCTACGGCTTTGCCTTCACCAACGGCATCCAGGCGTCACTGGTGGAGGTGGATACGGAGACCGGTTTCGTGAAGCTGCTCAGGCACTGGTGCGTGGAGGACTGCGGCACCGTGTTGAACCCGATGCTGGTGGACGAGCAGGTCCGCGGCGGCATCGTCCAGGGACTGGGCGCGGCGTTCTTCGAGCACTGCCTCTACAGCCCTGAGGGGCAGCTTCTCAACGGCAACCTCGCCGACTACCTGGTGCCGATGGCGGGCGAGATGCCGGACATCGTCGTCGGCCACGTCGTAACGCCGACACGCACTTCCGAGCTCGGCGCGAAGGGCGCGGGCGAAGCGGGCACGGCCGGCGCGCCGGGCGCCGTGATGAACGCGGTGAACGACGCCCTCGCCCCGTTCAATGTGCGCGTCACTACCCAGCCGATCACCCCGGAGCGGATACTGAAGGCACTCGGCAAGGTCTGAAGAGCAGTGACGAGTGACGAGTGATAAGTGTCCTGCGGCGGGCCCCTGCCTTTTCCCTTTTGCCTTTTGCCTTCCGCCTTCATGTCCCGGCTGCTCTATAATCTTCCCCCTCTCCAGTTGAGCCCGCTCCGATGACGATCCGTTCCCTCCAGCACATCGCCCTGACGGTTCCTGACGCCGCCGTCGGCAAGAAGTTCTACGGCGATTTTGGGATGGAGGCGCGCGATGACGGCAAGCGGGTCGTCCTGCGCTGCCACGGGCGCGACCAGGACCAGGTGGTGCTCGTCGAAGGAAAAAAGAAGCAGATGCACCACGTCTGCTTCGGCGCGCGCGCGGAAGGGCTGGCGGGACTCAAGACGCGGCTCGAGAAGAACGGCACGCCGTTGCTCGACGCGCCGCGGGAAACGCCGGCGGACGGGCTGTGGTTCCGCGATGCCGACGGTCTTCTCGTCAACGTGCGCGTGGCCGAGCCCGCGCCGTGGGCGCCGGCGGCGGAATGGAAGATCAACAACCCCGGCCACCTCAACCGCGTCGGCGTTCCCGGCCACCCACCGCGCGGCACGGCGGTGCGCCCGCGGCGGCTCGGCCACACCCTGCGCTTCACGCCGAATATGGAGCAGCAGGTCGATTTCTACACGCGCGTCGTCGGCATGCGGCTGTCGGACCATGCCGAGGACATCGTCGCCTTCCTGCGCAGCGGCGAAGGCGGCAGCGACCACCACGTGTTGGGCTTCATCAAGAGCGACCGGCCGGGCTACCACCACGCGAGCTTCGAAGTCGCCAACGTCGACGAGGTGGGGCTGGGCGCCTGCCGCCTGCTCGACAAGGGTTACCGCAACGGCTGGGGTTTCGGCCGCCACGTCATCGGCTCCAACTTCTTTCATTACATCCGCGACCCGTGGGGCAGCCTGGTCGAGTACTTCTGCGACATCGACTACATCCCGGACGGCCCGGAATGGCAGCCCACGAACTATTCGCGGGAGGACTCGCTGTACGTGTGGGGGCCCGGCGTGCCGGACGATTTCGGCAGGAACTTCGAAGCAGCCGATTGAGCGCGCGGCCGCGAGATTGATTGACACGCTGGCGTCCCCGATGCCAGCATTACTATCTACCTATAGGAGAAGGCAAAAATGAAACTGATCCGCGCGATGGTGGTGATGCTCGGGGCGATGTTGCTCACCGTCCCGGGAGCCGTGCTGGGGCAGCAACCGGTGAAGATCGGCATGAGCATGCCGCAAACCGGCACGCTCGGCGGCGGCGGCAAGGCCGCGCTGCTCGCGCTGAATATGTGGGTCGAGGACGTCAACGCCAAGGGCGGGCTCCTGGGACGCAAGGTGCAGCTTATTGCCTACGACGACCAGTCGAGCCCGGCATTGACGCCCGGCATCTACACCAAGCTGCTCGACGTGGATAAGGTGGACCTGATCATCGCTCCGTATGCTACGGTGCCGACAGCGCCGATCATGCCGCTGGTGAAGCAGCGCGGGCTGCTCCTCATGGGCAACTTCTCGTTTCAGGTGAACCGCACCGTAAAGCACGACATGTGGTTCAACAATGCACCTTGGGGAGACGCGACGAGCTGGACCGACGGCTTCTTCAAGATCGGCCAACAAGTCGGCGCCAAGACGGTCGCATTCATCGCTTCGGACCAGGAATTCGCGCAGAACCTGGCTAACGGCGCCAAGGCGATCGCCAGGCAACAAGGGCTGACGACGGTTTACGAGCAGAACTACCCGCCCACGACGGTGGATTTCTCGTCCATGATCCGCGCGATCCGCGCCGCGAAACCGGACATGGTGTTCGTGTGCTCCTATCCCAACGATTCGGTCGCGATCGTGCGCGCCGTGAACGAGATCGGCGTGGGCGATTCGGTGAAGCTGTTCGGCGGCGGCATGGTCGGTCTGCAGTTCACGCCGATCATGGAATCGCTGGGCTCGTTGCTGAACGGCATCATCAACTACACCAGCTACGCCCCAGAGAAGACGATGGAGTTTCCCGGCATCAAGGATTTTCTCGACCGCTACTCCAAGAGAGCGACCGCGGAGAAGGTGGATCCGCTCGGCTATTACCTGCCGCCGTTCAACTACGCCATCGGACAGATCCTGGAGCAGGCGGTCGGCGCGACCAAGAGCCTCGATCACAAGGTGCTGGCGGCGTACCTGCGCAAGAACGAGTTCAAGACGATCGTGGGACCGATCAGCTGGGGGCCGGACGGCGAGCGCGCCAAGCCAGTCGTGCCCATGATCCAGTTCCGCGGCATCGCCGACAAGAACATGGAGCAGTTCCGGCAGCCCGGCAAGCAGGTCGTGCTGCATCCGCCGCAGTTCAAGACCGGCGATCCGATCACTCCCTTCGAAAAGGCCCGCAAGTAGGCCGATGCAATCGATCCGCGGGACGGCGCCGGCGCGCCGTCCCTTTTTTTTGTGAGCCGCGCGGGGTAAACCTTGTTCTCGATGGACCTGCTCTGGGACGCAATCGTATTCGGCCTGCTGGTGGGCTGTTTCTACGCCGCGGTCAGCATCGGGCTGTCGGTCGCCTTCGGCCTGCTCGACGTGCCGCACATCGCCCACCCGGCGTTCCTGGTGCTGGGGTCCTACGGCACCTACGTCCTCAACCAGAATGGCTGGGATCCCATCGTTGCCGGCATCGCGCTGATGCCGGTCTTTCTCCTGCTCGGGATGGGGGTCTACCGTTTTTACTACGAAACGTTCGAGAAGCGCGGCACCGATGCCGGGTTGCGCGGGCTCGCGTTCTTCTTCGGCGTCGTGTTCATCGTCGAGGTCGGGCTCGTGCTCCTGTTCGGCGTGGACCAGCGCCTGGTCGAGGCCGACTACATCGGCAAGAGCCTCACCATCGGCGACATGCGCCTGCCGCTGCGCCTGATCGTTGCGTTCGGCGTGGCGCTGGTGCTGACGGTCGGGCTTTCGCTGTACCTCTCGAAAACGTTCACCGGCCGCGCCATCAAGGCCGTGGCGCAGGACGAGGTGGCGCTGCGCTTGATGGGCGCGAACCCGGTCCGCATCAAGCAATGGGCCTTCGGCATTGCGACCGCGGTGACGGCGCTCGCCGGCGCGCTGCTGATCATCGTCGGGCCGGTCGAGCCCACGATGGACCGGGTGTATATCGGGCGCACCTTCTGCGTCGTGGTGCTGGCGGGCCTGGGGAGCATGTCCGGCACGCTCGTGGCCGGGCTCATCCTCGGCGTTTCTGAAACCATCGTGCTCACGCTGCTGGGTGCGTCCTGGGCGCCGGCGGTTTCCTTCGGCTTGCTGCTGGTGATGCTGGGCATCCGGCCGCAGGGACTGTTCGGGCGATGAAACCGCAAAGTTACGGGTTCTGGGTCGGCGCCGCGGCGGTGCTGGGCCTCGCCGCGCTGGCCGTCGTAACGGTCAGGAACGAGTACTACTTCTTCGCCGCCTACGTCGTGGTGCAGTTCGTGGTGCTCGCCACGGCCTGGAACATCCTCGGCGGCTACGCCGGCTACGTAAATTTCGGCACCAGCGCATTCTTCGGGGTGGGCGCCTACATCGCGGTCATGATCATCAAGGCCACCGGGCTGCCGCTCGGCGTGCAGATCCTCGCTGCCGCCGCGGTCGGCGGGGCGCTCGGCTTCGGCGTGGGGCTGCTCACGCTGCGCCTGCGCGGCATCTTCTTTTCCATCGCGACCGTGGCGATCACGATCATCCTGGAGACCGCCGTCATCAACTGGCGCTACGTCGGCGGCGCGACTGGCATCCAGATCCTGCGCCCGCCGGTGACGGAACCATTCGAATCGTACATCAAGATGCTGTTCGTCGTTGTCGTGCTGCTCGCGATCGTCGCCGTGGCGATCGCGCGCTACATTGAAACCTCGTGGCTCGGACGCGGCCTGCGGGCGATCCGCGACAACGAGGAGGCGGCGGAGTGCTCCGGCGTGCCCACGCTGAAGCTGAAACTCCTCGCCTGCACTCTCTCCGGTGCGCTGATGAGCGCGGCCGGCGCGCCGCTGGCGATGTACCAGAGCTTCGTCGAACCGGCGTCGTCGTTCAACCTGACCTACTCCGTGTCGGCGCTCGCCATGCCGATCATCGGCGGCACGGCGCACTGGCTCGGGCCCGTCATCGGCGCGCTCCTGCTCGGCACCGTGCAGCAGGTCGTGACGGTCACCGTCTCCTCGGAACTCAACGTACTGGTCGTCGGCGTGCTGCTGGTGGTGTTCGTGGTCGCCGCGCCGGAGGGTATCGTCGGCCTCGCGCGCAGGCTGCGGCTCAAGCTGACCGGCGGGAAGGCGGACAAGTGAGCGAGCCGTTGCTCAAAGTCGATCGCGTCTCCAAGCACTTCGGCGGCTTCAGCGCGCTGTCGGAGGTATGCATCGACATCGCGCAGGGCGAGCGCTTCGGGCTGATCGGCCCGAACGGCTCCGGCAAGACGACGCTGATCAACTGCGTGTCGGGCTCGCTGCGCAATGACGGCGGCTCGATCCGGTTTTCGGGAGAGGAAATCTCGGGGATTCCCGCCTATCAGCGCACCCGTCGCGGCATCGCGCGCACTTTTCAGATACCCCGCCCGTTCTCCAGCATGCCGGTGATCGAGAACCTGCTCGTTCCGCTCGAGTACGTGGTCCATCGCGGGTCGCTCCATACCGCCGACACGCGCGCCGAGGCGATGGCGATCCTGAAGACGATCGGGCTCGCCGACAAGGCGGAGACGCCCTCCAACCGGCTGTCGCAGGTCGAACTGAGGAAACTCGAACTCGCCCGCGCCATGGCGGCGCACCCCCGCCTGCTGATCTCGGACGAGGCAATGGCGGGGCTGGCGCCCAACGAAGTCAACGAGGTGCTGGACATCCTGTTCAAGCTGAACGAATCAGGCATTACCATCATCATGATCGAGCACATCATGCAGGCGGTGATGCGCTTCTCGCAGCGGGTGATCTGCCTCGATGCGGGAAAGATCATCTGCGAGGGCGCCCCGCGTGCCATCGTCGCCAATCCGGACGTGCAAAGGGCGTACTTGGGGGCCTGACGGCGGTGAATAGTGATATGAGCTTGAATCTCCGCATCGAGAACGTCAGCGCCGGCTACGGCGCGGTGCGCGCGCTGCACGGCGTCTCGATCGGCGTGGGCGAGGGCGAGACCGTCGCGTTGCTCGGCACCAACGGCAACGGCAAGAGCACGCTCCTGAAATGCGTGATGGGCATGGTGCGCCCGACTGAGGGCTCGGTGACGCTGGAGCTCGACGGCGCGCGCCACGACCTGACCCGGCTCTCCACCGAGGACATCGTCAATCTCGGCGTCGCCATGGTTCCGGAGGGACGGCGGCTGTTCCCGCGGCTCACGGTCGAGGAAAACCTGCTGCTCGGGGCGTTCCGGCAGCACGCCCGCGCCCGGATCTCCACCAACGCGGCATTCTGCTACGAGATCTTCCCGGTACTGGCAGAACGGCGGCGGCAGCTTGCCGGCTCCCTGTCAGGCGGACAGCAGCAGATGCTCGCCATCGCCCGCGCGCTCATGTCGTCACCCCGGCTGCTGGTGGTGGACGAACCTTCGGTCGGCCTCGCCCCGATCCTGGTGTCGCACACCATCACCACGATCAAGGAACTGAAAGTACGCTACGGCCTCACGGTACTGATGGCCGAGCAGAATTTCAACCAGGCGGTCCGCATCGCCGACCGCGGCTACATCATCGTGCACGGAGAGATCGTGTTCGAAGGGAAGACGGTCGCCGAGCTCGAGCAGAACGAACTGGTGAAGAACTACTACCTGGGCTCGGTGGCGTAAGCGGGCCTCATTTCCCCTTTCCTCTTTCGCCTTTCGCCTTAGACTTTCACTCAAAACTCAACACTCAAAACTCATCACTGTTTCACCGTCACCGCCATGCAGAAATACCTCCCCGCCCTGCTGCTGAGCCTTGCCCTCCTCCTCCCCGCCGTCGCGCCGGCGCAGGAGCGGTTCTCCCCCTACGTGCCAAGCGACCAGGACAACGTCGAGCGCATGCTTAAGTTGGCGAAACTGCACGACAACGACGTGGTGGTGGACCTCGGCTCCGGCGACGGGCGTATCGTGCTGACGGCGGCGCGCATGAACCGCAAGCTGCGCGGCTTTGGCGTGGACATCGACGAGAAGCTGGTGAAGCAGTCCAACGAAACCGCCGCGAGGCGGGGCGTGGCCGACCGTGTCCAGTTCTTCCACCGCAATGTGTTCGACACCGATCTCCGCGAAGCCACCGTCATCGCCATGTGGCTGTGGCCGGAGATGCAGCGCCTGCTGCGGCCGCAGATCCTGGCGCAGGCGCGGCCGGGCACGCGCATCATCACCAACCTGTGGGACATCGGCAACTGGCCCCCGGACGAGGAAGACCTCGAGCCGCAGCGGGTCGCCATGTGGATCGTGCCCGCGCGGGTCGAGGGCTACTGGAGCTGGGAGCTGCAGATCGCCGGCCGCAAGGTCGACTACGTCTCGATCAAGGAGCAGCGCTTCCAGATGGCCGAGGGCGTGGTGCGTGCCGGCAACCGCCGCGAGCTGCTGCAGGACGTGAAGCTGCGCGGCGAGGACCTCTCCTTCACCATCGCCATGACGCTCGACGACATCGGCTTCGTCCGCCACGTCTTCCAGGGCAAGGTGCGCGGCGACGTCATCGAAGGCACCGCCAGCGTGACGCTGCCGCCGGACCACGACCGGAACTACCCGCAGCCATGGCGCGCGACGCGGTCGGCGACGTCGACGTATTTCGAGCCCACTGGCACCAACGTACAGTGATGATTGCGGGTGACACCCCGCTTGACGCTCGCGCGGGCGGGGACGAAAATCGGCACGTAACTGGAGGAGATCCGCATGCTCACCCGTCCACATAATGGCGCCGCGCCGGCGGCGCGCCACCTAAAGGTCGCCAACTCGCTCGCCGCGCTCGAGGTAATCCCGAGCGGTGCTGCGCTCGCCGCGGAAATCCGCGGTATCGATCTCTCGGTTCCGGTTCCTGAGGACCTCAAGGCCGCGCTGCGCAAGGCGTGGGCCGACTACATGGTGCTGCTGATCCGCGGGCAAAGCCTGAACGATGAGCAACTGCTGGCGACTTCCGCCATCTTCGGCCCGCCGCACGACGCCGCAGCGCGCAAGTACCAACTCGCCGCCGGCCACGGCGTGGACGATTCCTACATGGTGTCGCGGCACCCGAGCATCACGATCATCTCCAACCTCGACGCGAACGGCAAGCCGGTGATGGACAACGGCGGCCTCGGCAGCTACGAGGTGGTGTGGCACACCGACAATTCCTACGTGAAGGTGCCGCCGGCGGGCAGCATGCTCTATTCGCTGGAAATACCCGTGAACGGCGGCGGCGACACCTCGTTCAACAACCAGTACCTCGCCTACGAGGAGCTGCCGGAGGACTTGAAGCGCGCGATCGAGGGGAAATCGCAGGTGCACGATTCCAGTCGCAACAGCGCGGGAGTGCTGCGCCCCGGCGTGACGCTGCCGACGAAGCCCGAGGAGGTCGAGGGCCCGACGCATCCGCTGGTGCGCGTGCACCCGGTGACGGGAAAGCGCGCGCTCTACCTCGGCCGCCGGCGCGTGTGGCCGTCGAACTACATCGTCGGTCTCCCGAACGAGGAGAGCGAAAAGCTGCTGGACCGCCTGTGGGCGCACGCGACCCAGCCCCAG
>CAZFRR010000028.1:0-14673 GCA_964521405.1 uncultured Streptomycetaceae bacterium
CTCGATCGCCCGCCTGACCTCGGGCATGCGGTCGAGCAGCGGGAAGGTCCAGTGCGGCGCGAGGACATCGAGCGCGAGACCGGCGTGGCGCGCGTGGAGCAGCTTCAGGAGCGGCTGCGCCAGGACCATGTCGCCGATCCAGGACGGAGCGACCACCAGGATGCGGCGCATGGGGGCTCGCTCCTAGAATGATGAATGATGAATGATGAATGATGAACGGCTGGAACGACTCTCCAGCGATGCTTGCAGGAGGTCATTCCGCATTCATCATTCCTCGTTCATCATTCGGCGCGGCAAGCGCGTCAGTGCTTGCCCGCCGTGGCTCCGCCCTTGAGCGCGTACTTCGTTCCGCAATAGGGGCACAGCGATTCGCCGGTCTTCTCGATCGGCAGGAACACGCGCGGGTGGGCGTTCCACAGCAGCATGGACGGCATCGGGCAGTGCAGCGGCAGGTCCGCCGCCGTGACCTCTATGAGGCGTTCCTTGTTCTCCGTCTTCTCCGTCACGTGAAGCTCACCTGATCATTAACGATACGAGATACGAGATACGAGATACGCGATCAATTGAAGGGGTTCCATCCCGCATCGCGCATCTCAAATCCCGCATCAGCCGAATCCCGGATTCGGCACTCATCCGGCGACGGGCGTCAGCCAGTCGCGGTACTGGTCCGATCTTCCCGTAACGCAATCGAAAAACGTCTTCTGCAGCTTTTCCGTGACCGGGCCGCGCTTGCCGCTGCCGATCGCGCGGTTGTCGAGTTCGCGTATCGGCGTCACTTCCGCGGCGGTGCCGGTGAAGAACGCCTCGTCCGCGCAATAGACCTCGTCGCGGGTGATGCGCTTGGCGACGACCGGCATGCCGTAGTCGCGCGCAATGGTGATCACCGCGTCACGCGTGATGCCCTCGAGCGAGGAGGTGAGTTCGGGCTCGTAGAGCGTCCCGTTCCTGACGATGAAGATGTTCTCGCCCGAGCCTTCGGCGACGAAGCCGTCCACGTCGAGCAGCAGCGCCTCGTCGTAGCCGTCCTGGGCCGCTTCCTGGTGCGCGAGGATGGAGTTCATGTAAGTGCCGACCGATTTCGCGCGGCACATCGTCACGTTGACGTGATGGCGCGCGTAGGAGGAGGTCTTGACCCGGATCCCGCGCTCGAGCGCTTCCGCCCCCAGGTAGGCGCCCCACGGCCAGGCCGCGATCGCCACGTGCACCGCCACGCCCTTCGCCGAGATGCCCATCGCTTCCGAGCCGTAGAAGGCGAGCGGCCGGATGTAGCACGCATCGAGTTGGTTGGCGCGCACCACCTCCTTCTGCGCTTCGAGCAACGTCGGCTTGTCGTAGGGAAGGGTCATGCCGTTGATGTGCGCCGAGCGGAACAGGCGGTCGGTGTGCTCGCGCAGCCGGAAGATGGCGGTGCCGCCGGCCGCGTGGTAAGCGCGCACGCCCTCGAACACCCCCATGCCGTAATGCAGGGTGTGGGTCAGAACGTGGGTGGTCGCGTTGCGCCAGGGCACGAGCTTGCCGTCGTACCAGATGTGCCCGTCGCGATCAGCCATTGACGCCATGCGTTTGCTCCGTCGAAAGGCGCTATTCTATCAGTCTGCATAGTGATTTCGCATCCCGACAGTCTGAGGAACAGGACGGGCGGAGCCCGGCATATTCCTTACTGGTGGCAAATCCGATAGACCAGTAGAATTGCGATATCGGATAGCAATCATCATTAGGTAACGCGGCCGGGAATGCCGTGTTATATCCAGGGAGAATGAATGGCGCGTGATTTGGGAGCCTGGCTGCGGGATCTGGGCCGGCGCGTCATCAGCGACCAGGACAGCGAGCAGGACCGGCTCAACAAGACGCTGGCGATCTTCGCCAGCGGCTTGATGGGCTTCGGCGCGATGCTATGGCTCGTGATCTACCAGCTAATGGGGATTCGGTTCTCCGCCACGGTGCCGCTGGTCTACCTCGCGATCTCGGCCGCCTCGCTCGCCTACTACCTGTGGAAGCGCAACTTCGACCAGTTCCGCTTCATACAGGTAAGCCTGTTCCTGTTCGTCCCGTTCATCATGCAGTGGAGCATCGGCAGCTACGTCAGTTCCTCCGGCGTGATGTTGTGGGCGCTGCTCGCGCCGATGGGCGTGATGATGTTCCAGGGCCCGCGCGAGTCGATGCCGTGGTTTTTCGCCTACATCGTGATGACGGGGATCTCGGGCTTTTTCGATTATTACCTCGGCGAGGGCACGCAGCAGGGCGTGAACATGCAGTCAATCGCGTTGTTCTTTTCGCTCAACTTCGGCGCGATGTCCACCATCGTCTACCTCCTGATCAGCTACTTCGTGCGCCAGCGCGACAAGCTGCAGGTGCGCGTGGACGAGCAGCACCGGCTGCTCCTGATAGAACAGGAAAAATCGGAGCGGCTGTTGCTGAACATCCTCCCGGGGCCGATCGCCGAGCGCCTCAAGGCGCAGAACGCGACCATAGCCGACGGCTTTTCCGACGTCACCGTGATGTTCGCCGATATCATCAATTTCACGCGGCTGTCGGAGGAGATGCCCCCGAAGTTCATGGTGACCATATTGAACGAGGTGTTTTCGCATTTCGACGAGCTTGCCGAAAAGCACGGGCTGGAGAAGATCAAGACCATCGGCGATGCCTACATGGTGGCGGGGGGGCTCGACGAGCACCACCTGCGCGAGGCTCACCGCCAGGCCGCCCCGGATTACAGCAGAGCGATCTGCGAGCTGGGGATCGACATGGTGGAGTACATGAATGCGATCTCGGGCGCCAAGCGGCTGCGGCTGCAAATCCACGTCGGTATCGGCACCGGCCCGGTGGTGGCCGGCGTGATCGGGATGAAGAAATTCATCTACGACCTGTGGGGCGACACGGTGAACATCGCGAGCCGCGTCACGGCGGAGGCCGGGCCGGGCACGATACTGATTGACGCCACGACGTACCGGCGCGTGCGCGACGTATTCGAGTTCGAAGGGCCGCGGATTCTCAACGTCAAGGGCAAAGGCGAGCTTCCCGTCTACTGCCTGGTCGGGCGCATCGGGCAGACCGCGGCGGCCGCGGCGTCCGCCGGCGATAAGTGATGGGCGATGCCCCGTTCAACGTTCCAAGTTCAAAGTTCCAAGTTGAACCTTGAACCTTGAACCTTCATCCCTCCGTCCCCATCACCTCTTCCCATAACTGAATCACGGCGCGCTGCAAGTCGCCGGCCGCGGCGGGATCGATGCGCGCGTAGGGCTCTCCCTGCAGGCGCAGGCTGTGCTGCAGCTGGCGGAAGCGCCGGTAGGCGTCGTGCGCCGCCTGCGCGAGGGGCTCCCGGATGAGCCCCAGGCGCGCCGCGAGTTTCAGCAGCGCGAGATTGCCGATGTTGCCGGTCAGTTCCTCCTGCGCGTGCGCGTGGCCCAGCACCAGGTACTGCACGATGAACTCGACATCGACTATGCCGCCGCGGTCGTGCTTGAGATCGAACAGCTGCGTGCGGTTGGGGTGGGCGTCGAGCATCTTCTGGCGCATCGCCGCAACCTCCTGGCGGAGGCGGGCGGGATCCCGCTTCTGGCGCAGGACTGCCACGCGGAGCCGCTCGAACCCGGCGCCGATGCTCCGCTCCCCGGCCACGAAACGGGCCCGGGTGAGCGCCTGGTGCTCCCACAACTGGGCATGCTGGTTCTGGTAGTCGCTGAAGCTCGCGAACGGGCTGACCAGCAGCCCGCCCGCGCCGTTGGGCCGCAATCTGAGGTCCGTCTCGTAGAGCACCCCCGCGGGGGTGATGCTGGTGAGCCAGTTGTTGATGCGCTGCGCGAAGCGGGCGTAATTTTCCGCGGCTTCCGGCGCGGGATCGTCGTGCAGGAAGACGAGGTCGAGATCCGAAGCGTAGCCCAGCTCCTTGCCGCCCAGCTTGCCGTAGGCGATCACCGCAAAGCGCGGCGCTTCGCGGTGCACCTGCCGCATCGGCCACGTGACGCGCAGCACTTCCTCCAGCACCACGCACGCCAGATCGCTCAGGTGATCGCTCAGGGTCTCGAGCGGCAGCGAGCCCGACAGGTCCTGCGCGATCAGCCGCATGGTGTGCGCATGCTTGAAGTGCCGCAGGGCGTCCATCTGTTTCTCGGCGTCGCCGGCCTCGTCGTCCAGCTGGGCGCGTAATTGCCGGGCAGCGGCCGGCCAATCCGGCGCCGCGTAAAGCGTGCGGGTGTCGAGCAGCTCGTCCAGCAGGATCGGGCGGGTCGCCAGGTAGCGGGCGACCCACGGGCTCGCGCTCATCATCGCGGCGAGCTGGCTGAGGGCCTGCGGGTATTCCACGAGCAGCGCGAGATAGGAGCCGCGCCGGGCGATGCTCTCGAAGAGGTCGAGCAACCGGTCGAGCGTCGCATCGGGGTCCTTGCCGGCCGCAGCAGCCTCGATGGCGAGCGGCACCAGGGTGTCGAGGCGCGCCTGGCTCGCGGCCGGCATTTCGCGGTAGCGGCCGCCCAGCCGCATGTTCTTCAGGCGGCCCGCGATTTCCCGGGGCTGGCGGAAGCCGAGCGCGGCGAGAGCGGCGAAAGACTTCTCCTCTTCCGGCTGGTCCTGCCACAAGTGCGCGAGCGCGTGCTCGCCGCCGGAAGTCACGGTGAAGATTTCCCCGAAATGCCTCGCCACGGTGTCGCGGTGGCGCCCCAGCGCGGAGCAGAGCCCGGCGTAATCGCTGCCGCAGCCCATCGCTTCGGCGACGAGCGCGCGGTCGGCATCCGATCGCGGCAGGACGTGCGTCTGCTGGTCGTCCAGGTATTGCAGCCGGTGCTCGAGATTGCGCAGGAAACGATACGCTTCCGTCAGCTCCCGCACCGCTTCCGCCGGCAACAGGTTGCGGCTGACGAGCAGCGGCAGCACGGCCAGGGTGGGCTGGCGCCTTAGCTCGGGATCGCGCCCGCCGCGTATCAGCTGGAACACCTGCGCGGTGAACTCGATCTCGCGGATGCCGCCGGGACCGAGCTTGATGTTGTCGAGAAGGTCGCGGCTCTCCACCTCGCGGCGGATCTGGCTGTGGAGATCGCGCAGCGCGGCGATCGCGCTGTAATCCAGGTGGCGGCGGTAGACGAACGGGCGCACCAGCTCCATCAATTCGGTGCCGCGGTCGCCGGTCAGCGCGCGCGCCTTGATCCAGGCGTAGCGCTCCCATTCCCGCCCCTGGGTGATGAAGTAATTCTCCAGCGCGTCGAAGCTCGCGGCGAGCGGGCCGCCGTCGCCGTACGGGCGCAACCGCATGTCCACGCGGAACACGTAGCCGTCCGCCGTGAGCTCGGAGAGCGCGCCGATCAGCTGCCGCCCGAGCCGCGTGAAGTACTCGTGATTGCTGATGGAGCGGGGTCCCCGCGTTTCCCCTTCTTCCGGGTAGACGAAGATGAGATCCACGTCGGAGGAGACGTTGAGTTCGGCGCCGCCCAGTTTTCCCATGCCGAGCACGTGCAGCTGCTGCTCGCGGCCGCTCGCAGCGCCGACCGGCTGGCCGTGACGCGCGGCGAGCCGCGCGGCGAGGCCCTCGAGCGCGTGGCTCACCGCGACTTCGGCGAGCGCGGTGCTGGTCGCGAGCACTTCGTCCAGGGTTGCGAGCCCTCCCAGGTCGCGCGTTATCAGGCGCAGCATCACGCGCGCGCGCAGCACGCGCAGCACGCGCTTCAAGCCGTCCTCGTCGGCGCCGGGATCGGCTGCCAGCGCCGCGCGCATTTCATCAATGCTGAACGCCTGCCCGAATGCGGCATCCAACCCGGAGCGGGGCGCTGCTTCGACGAGCCGGCGGGCGAAGTGACTGAGGCGCGTGGCGCGCGCCACAAGCGCGCCGGCGGGGTGCGAGGGGCCGGCGTTATGGGATTTCATGGTCAATTGCAGGTAAAATGCGTAAGCCCTTGACTCAATATCGCATTTTTTCAGGATCCAGGCAAAGCGTGGCAGTGGCAAACAAGCTCAGATGGCTGGGATTCAACTCGCTCTGGGCGTATCGCGTGCTGACCTGGAGCGTACTCGTTGCCGGGCTCGCGTTTGCGGCAGCCGTGATCGTGCTGCGTTACTGGGTGCTGCCGGATATCGAGAGCTACCGCGAGGATATCGCCCGCATCGTCAGCGAGCGGGCGCGGCAGAAAGTCACGATCGAAAAAATCCAGGCTAACTGGGACGGCCTGCGCCCGCAGTTGCAGCTCGAGAACGTGACGGTGCACGACTCCGCCGGCCGGCCGGCGTTCAAGCTGTCGCGCATGGATCAGACGTTGTCGTGGCTGTCCCTTCCCCTGTTCGAGCTGCGCTTTCATGCACTCGACTTTTACCAGCTCACGCTCCATATCCGGCGCGACGTACGCGGGTTGATATCTGTCGGCGGCGTCGAATTGAGCGGGGAGGCGGGCGACACCGGCTTTGCCGACTGGCTGCTGCGCCAGCGTGACATCAAGGTACACGACGCCACCCTCATCTGGAACGACGAGCTGCGCGAGGCGCCCCAGCTGGAACTCAGGAAAGTCTCCCTGCAGCTCTATAACCAGGGTGGCCGGCATCGCTTCGGGTTGCGCGCGGTGCCGCCCGGCGAGCTGGCGTCGCCGGTGGACGTGCGCGGCGACCTGGTAGGCCGGTCCTTGAAGTCGCTCGTGGACTGGAACGGGCGACTCTACCTGCAGCTCAACTATGCTGACATCGCCGCATGGCGCGCCTGGGTCCCGTTCCCGGTCGAGTTCCCGCGCGGCTCCGGGGCGGTGCGCGCCTGGCTTTCCTACAGCCGGCATCAACTGGTCGACGCCGTCGCGGACATCAAGCTCGCCAATGTGCACACCCGCCTGGCGCCGGATCTGCCCGAGCTGGATCTCGTGGATCTCGACGGCCGCATCGGCTGGAAGCAGTCGGACACCGGGTTCGAGATCACGACCTCCCGGCTGGGCCTGGTCACCACCGGGGGCCTCACCCTCCATCCCGCGGATTTCCTGTTGCGGATCACGGCGGCCAGCGCGAGCAGGCAGGGGCGCGGCGAGATGCAGGCGAACGCCCTCGAGCTCGAGCCGCTGACGGCGCTTGCCGATCACCTGCCGCTCGCGCCGGAAGCGCGCAAGCAGCTCGCGGCGTATTCACCCAGGGGCACGCTCCACGGCGTGATGGCGCGATGGACCGGGGACTGGCGGGAGCCGCAGCAATACACTTTCCGCGGCCGGTTTCAGAACCTGTCGCTCAATCACCTGGGCAAGATACCGGGATTTTCCGGCGTGAGCGGCGCCGTGGAGGGCAACGAGCGCGGCGGCACGCTGTCACTTAACTCGCACCAGGCGCGTGTGACGATGCCACTGGTGTTCCGCGACCCGCTCGAGTTTGATTCGTTTTCCGCGCAGGTCGCCTGGGCGCGCAGTGGCGGGCATGCCGAGCTCAAGCTGAATAACATCTCGTTTTCCAACCAGCACCTGTCCGGCACGGTTTTCGGGAATTACCGGGCTGCAGGCTCCACGCGCGGCAGCATCGACCTGACCGGCAACCTCGCGCGCGCGGACGCGCGCTTCCTCAGCCGCTACCTTCCGCTGGTGGTGGGCAAGAACGCCCGCGACTGGCTGGACAAGGCGTTTATCGCGGGCCAGTCGGGCGACGTGATGCTGCGCCTGAAGGGCAATCTCGACGAGTTCCCGTTTCCCGACGGCAAGGACGGCGTCTTCCAGGTGACCGCCAGGGTCACGGGCGCGGCCCTGCATTACGCGGACGGCTGGCCGGATATCGAGAACATTGCCGGCGATCTGGTTTTTCGCGGCAAGCGCTTGGACGTGCACGCGCGGTCCGGCGCGATTTTCGGCGTGCGCGTCGGCAAGGCGCATGTGGAGATCCCGGACCTGCAGCACCCGGAGAAGGTGTTGAACGTCAATGGTGAAGCGGAAGGGCCGACCGGTGACTACCTCACGTTCATCGAGAAAAGCCCGGTGCTGGACATGGTCGACCATTTCACCGAGGGCTGGCAGGCGCAAGGCAACGGCAGGCTGTCGCTGAAGCTCTCCATCCCACTCACCGGGGGCGGAAAGCCCCGGGTTGCGGGCGCTTACCAGTTTGCCGGCAACACGGTCGTCATCAATCCCGAGCTTCCCGCCGTGGAGCAGGCTGACGGGGGGGTCGAATTCACGGAATCCAGCGTGCGTGTGCAGAACATGAGCGGCGTCGTGCTCGGCGGGCCAGTGACCATTGCAGCGACTACCGCGAGTGATACCACGGTGCGAGTTACCCTCCAGGGCCGTATCAATCCCGACAGCGCAACCCCGGGGGGCGGCCCTTCGTGGGCCCGGCATCTGCGCGGCTCCACCGACTGGCGCGCGTCGATCAATACGCGCAAGCGCAATACCGACATTCTGATCGAGTCCAGCCTGCAGGGACTCGCTGTTGACCTGCCGGCGCCGGTCGTCAAGGCCGCTGCCGAAACGATGCCGCTACGGATCGAGCGTCGCCTGCTGGCGGCGAACCAGGACCGGTTGAGCTTTTCCCTTGGCGAAATAGTCAGCATGAACCTGGTGCGCCGCACCGAGGGCGGGCAATCCGTCATTACGCGCGGCACCGTGCGCTTTGGCGGGGTTGCCGCCGAGCCCGATCGCAACGGCGTGTGGGCGAGCGGCGCGGTGAAGGCGTTCGACGTGGACCGCTGGCTCGCTTTTTCCGGGCAGGTCGGTGGCGATACCCGCATTGAATGGGGTGGCGTGGACGTCAAGCTCGCCGCCCTGGATGTGTTTCGCCGCCGCTTCAACGAGGTGACGGTCAACGCCGCCATGCAGGGCGGGCAATGGCGCGGCAGTCTGTCCGGCAAGGAGCTCGAGGGAACCGTTACCTGGCAACCTCAGGGACGGGGCCGGATCTTCGCGCGCATGAAGACGCTCACCATCCCCGCCGCCGCGCCCGCGGTCGCGCAGATTCCGGGCGAAGCGGGTGCGGAGCGCAAGGGCTACGAGCTGCCGGCCATCGATCTCGTCGCCGATCAGTTCACCAACAAGGACAGGTTGCTGGGGCGCCTGGAGATGAATGCGGCGCCCGAGGGGCTCGACTGGCGCATCGAGAAACTGCGCATCGTGAATCCCGAGTCGACCTTCACGCTGGATGGAGTCTGGCACGTTAGCCTCGCGCAGCCGCGCACGCAGGTCAACCTGAAGCTGGACACATCCGACGTCGGCAAGCTGCTCACCCGCCTGGGCTATCCCGAAGGCGTGCGGCGCGGCACCTCGAGGCTGGAAGGCGCGCTCTCCTGGAGCGGCTCGCCCTACGACTTCGATTACCCCACGCTTTCGGGCAACCTGGTGCTGGAAGCCGCCAAGGGGCAATTCGTGAAGCTCGAGCCGGGCATCGGCAAACTGCTGGGTATCCTCAGCCTCCAGGCATTGCCGCGGCGCGTCGCGCTCGATTTCCGGGATGTGTTCAGCGAGGGCTTCTCGTTCGACGAGATCGTCGGCGCGGTGAAGATCAACCGCGGCATCGCCAGCACCGAGAACTTCCGCATCCAGGGGTCGCCCGCTCGGATCGCGATGAGCGGCGAGGTGGACCTCGCGCGCGAAACGCAGAAATTGAGGGTACGGGTCACACCGCACGTGAGCGATACCGTGTCCATCGCCGGGGCGTTGATCGGCGGACCGATCGCCGGCGTGGCGGCGTTCCTCGCGCAAAAGATACTGAAGGACCCGCTCGACCAGGCCGTATCCTACGAATATGGCGTGACCGGCACCTGGGCGGAACCGAAAGTGAGCCGGATCGAGAAACCGGCGAGTTCGGCCCCCACGCAGCTGTCCTCGCCGGAATGATAAGATTTGCGATCTTCGCGGGAATGACTCTTGCAACATTCGCCGTTGCGGCGCAGACCTTCGTGGTGCCTCCCGAGCTGTGGGACCGGCCGCGCAGCGGCCGGGCGGTGCTCGAGCAGCCCGCGGTCCGGCAAGCAGTCAGCGCGTGGCTGGCGCTGCCGGGCGCGCGGCTCGTCGTCCACCATGGGAGCGGGCAGGAGTCGCTGCTCGCCGCCGAGGAACTGCGCGCCTGGCTCGCCGCGCTGGCGATCGAGCCGGCGCGCATTTCGCTGCGTGGCGGCTTGAAGCCGTCCGAGCCGCTGCGAATCGAGGTGTTGCGTGACTGATGAATGCGGAAAGGCCGAAACTAATAGACAGGATTAACAGGATTAAAGGGATTAACAAGATTGACGACAATATCCCACCTGACCGTTGTTAAGTCTTGGTCTAATCCTGTAAATCCTGTTAAATCTTGTTAATCCTGTCCATTTTTTCATTCTCTTGAGTCATGAACGCAGCGCGCTCCTCATTCGGCAAGGCCAAACCGCTCGTCGCGAAACCCGAGGGCGACGGCACGGTCACGCGCATTGCCGCGGTGCAGCTCGCCTCCGGCCCCATCGTCAAAGGCAACCTGCAGGAAGCGGGCCGGTTGATCGAGATGGCGGTCGCGCAGGGCGCGAAGCTCGTGGCGCTGCCGGAATACTTCGCGATCATGGGGCTGCGCGACCTGGACAAGGTCAAGGCGCGCGAGAAGCCGGGCGCGGGCCCGATCCAGGAATTTCTCTCGAGCGCGGCGCGCCGGCACGGCATCTGGCTCGTCGGCGGCTCGGTGCCGCTCGAAACCTCGAGCCCGGACAAGGTGCTGAACAGCTGCCTGGTCTACGACGAGCGGGGCAAGCTCGCCGCGCGCTACGACAAGATCCACCTCTTCGGCTTCGAGATGGGCAAGGAGCGCTACCAGGAGGCGCTCACCATCGAGCCGGGGCGGGAAGTGGTGACGGTGGACACGCCGTTCGGCCGGCTGGGGCTTTCCATCTGTTACGACCTGCGTTTTCCGGAGCTCTATCGCGCGATGAAGCCGGTGGACATCATCCTCGTGCCATCGGCCTTCACCGAGACCACCGGCAAAGCGCACTGGGAGACGCTCGTCCGGGCGCGCGCCATCGAGAACCTCGCTTACGTGCTGGCGCCGGCGCAGGGCGGCTATCATCTGAACGGGCGCGAGACCCATGGCGACAGCATGATCGTGGACCCGTGGGGCGTGGTGCTCGATCGGCTGCCGCGCGGTTCTGGCGTGGTGGTGGCCGGCATCAACCTCCAGCACCTGCGCAATCTGCGGCAGAGCTTGCCGGCCCTTACGCACAGAACCCTTCATCGCTGCTGAAGGGTTCTGTTCCGGGTTCAATGTTCCGGGTTCCGGGTTGAAAATACTCTTGCGACCGCCATCATCATTATTGATGGCGTAAACTGATTCATAAGGCGCTGGTTCACCATGTCAAAAGACACGGAACTCGGAACTCGGAACTCGGAACTCGAAACTTCATTCGTTACTGCGAATGAAGTTTTGCTGGCGCCGTATGCGCTCGACGAGAACAGGCTGGACACCGTGTTCGGCCAGATTCTGGCGCACCGGGTGGACTACGCCGATCTCTACTTCCAGTACACGCGCAGCGAGTCCTGGAGCCTGGAGGAGGGCATCGTCAAGTCCGGCAGTTTCAACATCGACCAGGGCGTCGGGGTGCGCGCGGTGAGCGGCGAGAAGACCGCGTTCGCTTATTCGGACGACATCAGCCTGCCGGCGCTGGAAGCCGCGGCCCAGGCGACGCGGGCGATCGCGCGCCAGG
This sequence comes from uncultured Streptomycetaceae bacterium, assembly GCA_964521405.1. GTDB lineage: Bacteria > Pseudomonadota > Gammaproteobacteria > Burkholderiales > SG8-41 > SG8-41. Next base: position 11,588 of record CAZFRR010000028.1, read on the forward strand.
GGCAGGCGGGGCGCACCCAGGTCGCGAAGCGCGCAACGGGTCACAGCCTCTACGTCCCGCACGATCCGATCGCGAGCCTGCAGGACCCGGCGAAAGTCGCGCTGCTCGAGCGCATCGAGCGCCAGGCGCGCGCTCTCGATCCGCGCGTGACGCAGGTCATGGCTTCGCTGGCCGGCGAGTACGAGGTGGTGCTGGTCGCCCGCTCGGATGGCGTGCTCGGTGCTGACGTGCGCCCCCTGGTCAGGCTCTCGCTGCAGGTGATCGTCGAGCAGGACGGCCGGCGCGAGCAGGGCAGCGCGGGCGGGGGCGGGCGTTTTGACTATGCCTACTTCACGGACGAGGTGCTCGGCGATTACGCCAGGAAGGCGGTGGACCAGGCGCTCGTCAATCTCGAGGCGCGGCCGGCGCCGGCGGGCACCATGACGGTGGTGCTGGGCCCGGGCTGGCCGGGCGTTCTGCTGCACGAAGCGATCGGCCACGGGCTGGAAGGCGACTTCAACCGCAAAGGCACTTCCGCGTTCAGCGGGCGCATCGGCGAGCGGGTGGCGGCGCCCGGCGTCACGGTGGTGGACGACGGCACGCTCGCGCGCCGGCGCGGCTCGCTCAACGTGGACGACGAGGGGCACCCCACCCAATGCAACACGCTGATCGAGAACGGCGTGCTGAAAGCCTACATGCAGGACAGCCTGAACGCGCGGCTCATGAAAGTGCCGCCCACCGGCAACGGCCGGCGCGAGTCGTACGCGCACATCCCGATGCCGCGGATGACCAACACCTACATGCTGAACGGCGAGCGGGCGCGCGAGGAAATCATCGCTTCCGTGAAGAACGGGCTTTACGCCGTCAACTTCGGCGGCGGGCAGGTGGATATCACCAGCGGCAAGTTCGTGTTTTCCGCATCCGAGGCCTACGTGATCGAGAACGGGAAAGTCACCTATCCCGTGAAGGGCGCGACGCTGATCGGCAACGGGCCGGACGCTCTTACGCGCGTGGCGCTGATCGGCAACGACATGGCGCTTGATCCGGGCGTGGGTACCTGCGGCAAGGAAGGCCAGAGCGTGCCGGTCGGCGTGGGGCAGCCCACCCTGCGCATCGACGGGCTGACGGTCGGCGGCACCGCCTAGAAACCGTGATTCGTGAGTCGTGAGTCGTGATTCGTGAGTCGTGATTCGTGAATCGTGATTCGTGAATCGCGCATGCGAATCGCGGCCGGGTTCAGGTCAAATCACCAATTACCAATTACCAATTACCAATTACCAATTACCAATCACGAATCACGAATCACGCCTTTGGGTGGCGTAAGTACTGCGCTACAATTACTTGATTTAGCAGGAAGAAGGCAAAATGCAATACCGCACCGACGACATCCGGGTGAAGGAGATCAAGGAACTCGTGCCGCCGTCGCACGTGCTGCGCGAGTTCCCGATTTCCGAGAAGGCCGCGAAGGTAATTTACGAGACGCGGGCCGCGATTCACCGCCTCCTGCACGGGGCGGACGACCGGCTGCTGGTCGTCATGGGGCCGTGCTCGATTCACGACGTGAAGGCGGCGAAGGAATATGCCGGGAAGCTCGAGCGCGAGAAGGAAAAGCTCGCGGGCGAGCTGCTGGTGGTGATGCGCGTCTATTTCGAGAAGCCGCGCACCACCGTCGGCTGGAAGGGGCTCATCAACGACCCGAACCTCGACGGCAGCTTCCGGATCAACGAAGGACTGCGCATCGCGCGCCGGCTGCTGCTCGATCTCAACGAAGCTGGCATGCCGGTGGGCTGCGAATACCTCGACATGATCACGCCTCAGTATGTCGCCGACCTCGTGGCCTGGGGCGCGATCGGCGCGCGCACCACCGAATCCCAGATTCACCGCGAGCTCGCGTCCGGACTGTCGTGCCCGGTCGGCTTCAAGAACGGCACCGACGGCGACGTCAAGATTGCAGTGGACGCGATCCGCGCGGCCAGCGCGCCGCACCATTTCCTGTCGGTCACCAAGGCTGGCCACAGCGCGATCGTATCCACCGCCGGCAACGAGGATTGCCACATCATCCTGCGCGGCGGCACGAAGCCGAATTACGACGCGGGCAGCGTGGACGCCGCCGCCAGGGCGCTGGCCGAGGCCGGTGTGCCGGTACGGCTCATGATCGACTTCAGCCATGGCAACTCGAGCAAGAAGTTCGAAAAGCAGGTGGACGTGTCGCAGGACGTGGCCGGACAGATCGCGGGAGGCGAAGCGCGCATTTTTGGCGTGATGGTAGAGAGCCACCTCAAAGCGGGCCGGCAGGACCTGGTGCCGGGCAAGGAACTCGTCTATGGCATGAGCATCACCGACGGCTGCATCGGCTGGGAGGACAGCCGGAAGGTGCTTGCCAGGCTGGCGGACGGCGTGCGCCAGCGGCGGGTCAAGGCCGGACAGGCGGAGTAGCACGCCTCAGGTTTCGAATCACGACTCACGACTCACGATTCACGCCATTGAGTAAAATAGCGGCAGCGATCAGGCTGCTATATAGTGCGGTGTATCAAGGCCATTTCGGGGGGGGGCGGACGGTAGATGGCACAAGGCGATCTGGAAACGACGGCGCCCGGCCGCAACCTGCTGCGGCACCTGACGCGGATCGGCAAGGGCACGGCGTTCGCCAACGAAATCTTCGGGCTGGTGGGCCGCTCGCTGTTCTTCGCCGAATTCTCGCGCGAGGACATCACGACCCTCGCCGGCTACATGGACGTCTACCGGGCGAAGGTGGGGGAGAGCATCATCCGCGAGAACGACGGTGGTGACTTCATGCTGCTGGTGATCGAGGGCTCCGTGGACATCTTCAAGAAGAACATGCGCGGGGAGCAGCAGCACATGACCAAAGCCAATCCGGGCATGACGCTGGGCGAGATGTCCATGATAGACGGCGAGCCGCGCTTTGCCAGCTGCATTGCGGCCGAGCCCACCCTGTTCGCCGTGCTCCACCGCGACGACATGGCGAAGATCATCCTCGACCAGCCCAGCCTGGGCTCGAAGATCCTGGTGAAGCTCGTCTCCATGCTCTCCTCGCGCCTGCGCCAGACCAGCGCGCGGTTGCTGCATCACATGGAGCACGGCATCGT
>CAZFRR010000029.1:0-11655 GCA_964521405.1 uncultured Streptomycetaceae bacterium
CAATGGCCCCGGTGCCGCCCGGACGATTGTCGACAACGACGGTCTGCCCCCAGAGGGCGCCCAGCTTCTGCGCGACCGCGCGCACCGTGATGTCCGCTCCGCCGCCGGGCGCCAGCGGAATCATGAAGCGGATCGGCCGGGAGGGAAATTCCTGGCCGAGCGCAGCGGGTGCAAGCAGCGCCGCAAGCAGAAAGCAGGCCGACTGGAAACGCGGGGAGCGGCATGCGCGGATTTGAGCGATCCGCATCTTCCCGTCCTATTGCTTCCTGCCGGCAAGCAGGTCGGCCTGATAGCGCAGCGCGATCAGGTCCTCGACGATGCGCTTGTTCGGTACGTAGTTCGCCGTCGAGTCCGCCGACGGGCGCAGGCCGACTCTCGCCTCCGCGATGATCGCCAGCATCTGCCGCGCGATGTCCGCTCGCGGGTCGTCCGGCCCGATCGACTTCGCGAATTTCTCCTCTTCGTCCAGGAAGGGGCGCAGATTTCCGAGGTCCAGGCTAGCCATGCGAATCGCCTTTTATCTTGGATATTGAAAACAGCGCCGGGTTCACGTTTCAGTCTGACCCATTCACTTTTCAATCGATCTTGAGCCCGATCTCCCGGGTCAACTTGGTATAGCGCGCAATCTCCGCGGAAATAAACCGGGCCGCTTCCTGCGGCGTGGTGCCGAGAGCCTCCGAGCCGTCGGCGGCCATGCGCTCGCGCATCTCCGGCTGCTTCGCAATGTCGGCGATCTCGCGATAGAGGCGCGTTATCACCGCTGCCGGTGTGCGGGCCGGCGCCAGCAAAGCCTGCCAGATGGTGTTCTCGTAGCCCGGCACCCCGGATTCCGAGACGGTCGGCATGTCCGGCAGGTAGGCGGCGCGCTTACTGCCCGTCGTGGCGATGGCGCGCAACCGCCCGCTGCGCACCAGCGGCATGGCCGAAGGCGGGCTCGCGAACATGACGTCGATCCGGCCTCCAGCGAGATCCACGAGCGCCGGCGGCGCCCCTTTGTAAGCAACGTGCGCGATCTTGACGCCGGCCATCGAGTTGAACAGCTCTCCGGCGAGATGGGTAGCGGCCGCAATGCCCGAAGAGGCGAAGTGGAGTTGCCCGGGCCGCGACTTGGCCAGCGCGATCAAGTCCGGGATATTGCGCACCGGCGACTGCGGGTTCACCACGACCACCGCAAAGCTGATTCCGAGCAGCGAGACCGGGGCAAAATCGCGCTGCGGATCGAAGGGGAGCTTCGAGTAGAGGCCCGGGTTGATGCTGAACCCAGTGGGCGCGAGCAACAGCGTGTAGCCATCCGCCACCGCGCGCGCCACGATCTCGGTGCCGATGATGCCAGCCCCGCCCGGCCGGTTGTCGACGACGACTTGCTGCCCGAAACGCTCAGCCAGATGCTGCGAGAAAGCGCGCGCGACGAAATCCGCGTTGCCGCCGGTCGACTGGGCAACGACCACCCGGATCGGCCTGGCCGGATAAGACTGCGCCGCGGCGCTCCAGGCGATTCCGAGCGCCACCGACACGAGCGCCAGCCGGCAGTATTTCCACTTGCGATGAGTCATGGCCCCTTTGAAAGGCATCCGTTAAACCGGAGGTGCCTCACTTTCACCCTGATCACTCACTGACACGAATGCCGGCGTCCTTGATGACTTTGCTCATTCGCGCCAGCTCGGACTTCATCGTTACCGCAAGTTGCGCTGGCGTGCCACCCACAACCTCCATGCCGTCTTTGAGCATCCCTTCTTTCACGTCGGCCCGGGTAATGAACTGCACCATCTCCGAGTTCAGCCGGCCGATGACGGCGCGCGGAGTCGCGGCCGGCGCGAACGCGCTGAAAATCGTGATCGATTCATAACCTGGCAGCCCGGACGCCGCCACCGGCGGCACACCCGGCATCAGCGCCGACGGCGTTGCGCTGGTCACTCCCAGGGCCCTCAGTCTGCCCGCCTTCACGTGCGGCAAGCCTGAAACCGTGGTCGGGAACATCAGTTGCAGCCCGCCCGCCGTCAGCTCCTTGAGGGCCCCGCCGCTGCCCTTGAAGGCAACCGCCACCATCTTGACGCCGGCCATCGAGGCGAACAGTTCCCCGGCAAGATGGTTGGTGGAGCCGACACCGCTCGTGCCGTACTTGAACTCCCCCGGCTTTGCCTTGGCCAGCGCAATCAGCTCGGCGACCGTCCTGGCCGGCGAATCCGCGGCCACGACCACGACGTTGGGTGTCCTGGCCAGTTCCACGATCGGTGCGAAATCCCTCATTGCGTCGTAAGCCGCGTTCTGCACCAGCGGTCCGATCCAAAGCGAGTTGTTGTAAACCAGGAACGTATGGCCGTCCGGTTGCGCCCTGGCCGCAATTTCTCCCGGTGCGACACCGCCCTGGTGATTTTCGACGGTGACGGACTGGCCAAGCGGTCCTGCCAGGGCTTGCGCGAGTTCGCGCGCCATGCGGTCGTTGCCGCCCCCCGCACCGGAAGTGATGATCCGTATGGGCTTGCCGGGAAACTCCTGACCGAACACCGCGCCCGCCCCCAACAACAGGGCGGTGACCGGAATCATCAACACGACACGACGCATAAATAACATGAATCCCCCTGGATTGATCAATCGCTTGCGTTTCCCGAGCAGTGCGGCGAGCGGATCGGATCCGGTGCAGGTTAGCGGGGCGGAGCCCTCTGTTCGGCTGGCACAATCTTACGCCGACCCCGTTTGATTGCTACTGCAGAAGCAGCCCGCCAAGCCCCCCGGGGGGCCCTGTCAGTTGACGTTGTCACGTCTGATCAATGCATTGCGATGGACCGTCGCCGATCGCGGTTTTGATAACATGTAGAAAATGTCTGAAGGAGCCGGTGTCATGGAAAAGCTCATTCGTCTGGCGGCCGCGGCGGGGATGCTTGCGCTCACCGCGTTGCCGGCCGCCGCGCAGTACCCCACCAAGGCAATCCGGTTCATCGTTCCCTTCCCGCCGGGCGGCGGCGTCGACGTCGTGGCGCGAACGGTCGGGGAGAAGCTCGGCGCGCGTCTCGGACAGACGATCGTCGTCGACAACCGGCCCGGCGCCGGCACCACCCTCGGCACGTCCCTGGCGGCGAAAAGCGCGCCCGACGGCTACACGTTCCTGGTCGGCCCCGTCATCGGTCTCGCGATCGTGCATGCGTATTACAGCAAGCTCACCTACGACCTGCGCCGCGATTTCGAGCCGGTCAGCAAGATCGGCTTCGGCACGGTCGTCATGGTGGTGCCGCCGAGCCTCGGCGTTAACTCGGTGAAGGAGTTGATCGCTCTCGCGAAAGCGAAGCCCGGCCAGTTGACCTTCGCGTCCTCCGGCACCGGCGCGCTGATTCATCTCACCGGCGAGCTGTTCAAGCAGATGGCCGGCGTCAATATCCTGCACGTGCCTTACAAGGGCACGACGCAATTGCTGCCCGACCTGATCGACGGGCGGGTTTCAATGACGATCGACAGCCTGCCGGCGCACCTGCCTCACATCAAGGCCGGCAGGCTGCGGGCGCTCGGCGTTGCCAGACGGACGCGCTCTGCCCAGTTGCCCGACGTGCCGACGATGAGCGAAGCCGGGCTGCCGGGCTTCGAATCGTACACGGACTACGCGCTCTACGCGCCGGCGGGCACGCCGAAGCCCATCGCTGGGCTCCTGAACCGGGAAACCAACGCGGTGCTCCTGCTGCCCGACTTGCGCGCGAAGCTTGCGGAAATCGGCATCGAGGTATCCGGCAGCACGCCGGAGGCCCTTCAGGCAGAGGTTGTCGCGGAGATCGCCAAGTGGACGAAAGTCATCCAGGACGCGAACATCAAGCCGGAATAAGACTTCAGCATCCGCCCTCTCCTCGATCCCCCGCGAGCTCCCGTGGCCGCAGCAGCCAGAAAGCCGCGAGCGCGAGCAGCATCAACACCGCCACCGCCAGGAATGCGGCGCCCCACGCCGCGCGCGACATGCCGCCGGCGAGGTCGAGAATGACGCCGATCATCAGCGGCCCGACGAAACCGCCCGCGTAGCCGAACGTCGAGTGCACCGCCAGCGTCGCGCCGCGGCGCGCGGGATCGGCGGTGCCGGCGGAGCCCGCCGTCAGCGACGAGGAGTCGAGCCACACGATGAAGCCGTAGGCGATGAGCAGGCCGACGGCGAGCGGGTACGACAGCGTGCCAGCGAAGCCGATGCTGCCGCCGAGCCCGACCGAGCACAGCATCGCAAAGGCGATCAGCCGGCGCCGGCCGAAGCGGATCGCCGCCTCGTTGCCGAGCACGCTCGCCGCCGTTCCGATCAGCGCGAGCGCGGTCAGCACCAGCGTCGGCGCCAGCAGCGACCCGGTCGCGCCGGTGGCGATCGCGACGTAGCCGAGGAACGCCACGCCCCAGCCGCGCAGCGCATTCATCTCCAGCGTGTGGATGCAGTAGCCGATCGCGTACGCCATGGCCGAGCGGTTGCGGAAGACGGGCCGGAAATCGAACAACTTGAATTCGTCCGCGGCGGGCGCGGGCGGCGAGCCGCGCGGCACCGATAGCGCGACGATCAGCCACGCCGCGGCTGCACTCGATCCGGCCACAACGAAGGCGGCGCGCCAGTCAAAAAACTCCGCCAGCAGGCCGGCGACCGAGAAGGACAACGCGCCGGAGACGCCGATACTGGCGGCGTGCCCGGTCACCGCGCGCGACATCAGCTTCGCGTCCACCCGGTCGGCGAGCAATTTCAGGCCCGTCATATAGGTGCCGGCCCAGCCGACCCCGGCCAGGGCGCGCAATCCCAGCGCGGACCAGAAGCCTTCCGCGAGCTGGCCGAACAGCAGGTGGCCCGTCACCGTGCAGGCGACGCCGAACAGGTAGACGCGCCGGGGATCGACCCGGTCCGTCAGCGTCACGAGAATGGGCACCGCGGCCACGTAGGCGCCGTAGAAGATCGCCGTGATCCAGCCCGCCTCGCTGTTGGTGAGGCTCCACAGCGGGATCATGCCCGGCAGCAGCGCCGGCCAGAAGTACGCGCCGATCTGCGCCAGCACCTGTGCCGCGCACACGACCGCGACCAGGGACGCCCCGGATAGTTTACGTTGCATCACTCAGAGAGGAACTGGTGGAACCGGGGTCAGAGCAGACTTTCCTGGCACGCGAACAATTGACACTGAGTCAGCCCGGGAGCACGTCGTCGGCCTGTTCCTGGCGCAGCAATTCATAAACGAAGTCCTTGAGCTCCGGCCCGAGGGCGTCGCTGGCGGAAATGATACCGACCGGGCGCCCGTTCTCCACTACCGGCACGTTACGGAACCCGCCGTCGTGCATGACCTTTAGCGCCGCGGAAAACGGCCGGTCCGGATGGATCGTCAGTGGATTGCGGGTCATGACGTCAGCGAGGCGCGTGGCATTCGGGTCACGGCCCTCCGCGACAACGCGGAACAGCGCGTCGCGCTCGGTAAAAATCCCGACCAGCCTGCCCTCGCTGACGATCTGCATGGCACCCACCTTCTTGTCCCGCATCACCCGCGCGGCCTCGCTGACCGTCATGGTTTCCGGGGCGGTGACGACTTCCCGCTGCTCGACGATAGACCTGATTGGGCGCTGCGACATGGTCGACCTCCAGTCGGAAGGAACTGCAAGAAAAATTGGAGCTTGGCTTCAGATACGTATTATGTGCCGCTCCCGCCCCGGTGAAACAAGCAAGAATTGTTAGGGAACAGGTTATCGATAGCCTATGGCTTCCAGGCCGCTGCTCGTGATGGCCTGGGCTGCTGCCGGCGAGGCCAGAAATGCGATAGCCGAGCGGGCGAGGGCTTTATCCGGGGCACTCGCGGCAACGCCAGCGGCAAACGACGAGACTTTCTGCACTTCCTGCGGCAGCGGGGTGATGTGCGCGATCCCCTGAACGGGCAGCAACTCGCTCAATTGCTGGAAGCCGATCTCCAGCTCGCCCCGCGCCACCACGGCGCCGACGCGCTCGCCACCACCGACCAGGCGGCATTTGCCGAGCACCTGCTCGGCGATCCCGAGGCGCTGAACCAGTTCGGTGGTGAGGTATTCGCCGCTTACGCTCGCGGAATAGCCGATGGATTTTGCCTGCAGCAGTGTGCTTCTCAACGCCCCGACTGAACTGATGTCCGGTTTGGGAGCGCCTGCGCGCACCGCCATGGCGATGCTCGATCGGGCAAGAATGGCATGGCCCTCGGCCAGCACCAGGCCATCCGCGATGAACTGACACAATAAGCCTTCCGCGACGATGACGATGTCCACGACCTCGCCGCGCTGCAACCGGTTCGGAATGGACATCTCCCCCGTGCCGATGGAGGTCGAGGCGGTAACGATTTTCATCCTGGTCAGACGCTCCAGTTGCGGCATCAACGCCAGGTGCGCCGCGGTAAAGGCGCCGGAGGTCATCACCCTGAACTCGTTTGCTGTTGCGGTCATGCGTGCCCCAATCGAGTCAATCTTGTCTCTCAAGGTTGCCAGACAGGCCGCTTCTGCAAGTCCTTGTCGAGAAGCGACTGCCTGAAAAAGAAAAATGCGTCGAAGTGATCACCCGGCGTGAGCTCGACGCCGCTTTCGTAAGGCCCGGGGAAATTTCCATTTTGCATCCACCATTTTGCATTTTCCGACAAAAAAGCGGCATTCGCCAGGAAGAATGAGAAAGCATGCCCGGCATCATGCAGTTTCTTATCCATCGAGTTGCTTGCCACAGGAAGCGACCAGTCTCCCTGGGATCCGGTCGCCTCATAGGCAGTCAATGCGATATTGAAGACTCTCTTCCGGGTCAATTCCTCAAAAAAGAAAACGCCGGATTTGAGATCTCCATACCCCCACCAGTCAGCCTGCGAGCGGTTGTGCGACACGTGACTGGTGTGAGCGGCGAGGATAGCGCGCATGGCGCCGTGTTTTTCCATCACCAGCATCAGATTTCTGCCCTGAGCCAGGTCGCGCTCGTTCCAGCTCAGGATGTCGTCCGACCAGAAGTAGTGGTGAAACCCCAGCCACCCAAGCATCGTTGAAGCTGAGATCGCAAGCTCGAAAGCTTCATCGGCACCCGGATCCGTTTTTTTCCTTTTTTCCCTGCCCGATTGCCCCGTGGTATTGAGCAGAGTGGTCAAACTGGCGCGACATTTATCGTAATCGGCTTCTGGAAGAAACCGCCCGTCGCGCTGCAATTGCCCAAACACAATCTCGACCTCGGGCCACGACGAAGCTCGATGCGCGGGGCAAGAAGCACTGATGCTCTTGAGGAGCAGCGGATCGATGCCGGCACGCATGCCCGCAGCCTGGATCCTCGAGTAGTGTTCCCAGGGTCGATCCCAGACATCCATGCCCCGGAACACGATCGGATCACCCGGGTGAGACAGGTTGAAATCGCAGACCCAATTCCACAATGCCAGATCCGACGCAGTGGGAAAATACAGCACGTCGATCGGCGCCGGCGTCCTGGCTTTCGTGCACGACGACACCCAGCGGCTCAACTCAAGGCTGCGCAGGGCCGGATTTTCCCAGACGATCAACCGGGTGCCGTGGTTCTCGACCAGGTAGCGAATGAGCCGTGCCTGAATTCTCAGGAATCCCGAAGACCCATGCACGCTTTCCCCGATGGCAACAACATCAGCCGAGGCCACGCGCGCATGCAGCAATGCCGACAACTCAGCGTCGGTGATCTTCTCGGGACTCGTGCGGAATTCAGTGACGCCGGGAAGCGCGCCGAATACCGACGTGCTCAGAAAAAATGCAATTCCGAGGGCGAGTGATTTCATCTTCGGAACCAACAGGACCAAGCTGAGCTGACCCGGTTCTCTTGGGCGGCCACTCAATTCACCTTGATACCGGCCGCCTTGATGACTTTCCTCCAGCGCTCGATATCGGTGCAGATATGGCGGCCGAACTCCTCCGGCGTCATGTCCCCGGGCTCCAGGCCGCGGGCGAGGATCTGATTTTTCATTTCCTGATCGGCGAGCGCCCCGGCTGCGTCGCCGTGTATCTTCCGCACCAGCCCTTTCGGCAGCGCTTTCGGCGCGACCAGGCCGACCCATGCCATGGCCTCGAAATCCGGGATGCCCGATTCCACGACGGTCGGCATCTGCGGCAGCATGGCAACGCGCTTGCGGGTCGACACCGCGAGTCCCTTCACCTTGCCTGCCTGCAACTGCTGCAGCACGACTCCGAGGTTGCCGAACGTCATCTGCACCTCGCCCGCGACGACCGCCGCGAGCGCCGGCCCGCCGCCTTTATACGGCACGTGCACGATATCCACGCCCGCCATGCTCCTGAACATCTCGACGACCAGGTGCGCCGAGCTGCCCTCGCCGAAGGAAGAATAATTGAGCCTGCCGGGATTTTTTTCGCAAACTGCACCAGCTCCTGCATCGAGTTGGCAGGCACCGAGCCGTGAACGATCAGCACGTAAGGCGCGGTCATCAGCATCGCGATCGGAGCGAAGTCGCGCACCGGGTCGAACGGCAGGCTGGGAAGGAGGCTCACGTTGGTGGACAGCGTGCTGGTCGACCCGACTGTGAGCGTGTAACCATCCGGCGCTGACCTGGCGCCGATCTCGGTGCCGATATTGCCCCCCGCGCCGCCGCGATTGTCTATCACGACGGGCCTCCCCCACCGTTCGGCCAGTTTCTGGGTGATCAGCCGCGCGGCGATGTCGTTGGCCCCGCCCGGTGGGAACGGCACGATGAGACGGACCGGCCTCGCCGGCCAATCACCCTGCTGCGCCCGCGCGGGTAGCGCAGCGAGGGCCGCCAGCAACGCGCCAGCCAGGCAGCAAGCAATCGGACGCATCGTGTCCCCTAACAGTTTGTTGAAAAACGACTCGTCACCCCGGAGAAAGCTGGGGTCCATACTTTTTAAAGGGGTCTGTCCCTGTGTCCGTCTCAACCTATTGATAGATATTATTTTTTAAAGGGGTCTGTCCCTGTGTCCGTTAAAGGGGTCTGTCCCTGTATTTTTCTGCTGGACTGCCCCGGATTCCGGAAACGCGGCGGAAGCGCGAGAGCCAATCTGCTCGACGACCCCGGCAGTCCTGGGCTTGGGAACCCAGTCGGGCGGATTCCAGAAAATGTGCGGGCCGATTTCATCGACGCGGTTGAGCCCGAGCTGCGCCATGATCCGGTCCATCTCGGTCTGGAAAATCTCGAGCGCGCGGTAGGCGCCGGCTTCGCCAGCAGCGGCAGCACCATAGAGCGTAGGCCTGCCGGACATGACCAGATCCGCCCCCATGGCGATGGCCTTCACGATATCCGCGCCGCGTCTCGCGCCACTGTCGATGATGATCTTCAACCGGTCGCCGACAGCCCTGCGGACCTCCGGCACCACCTGAAGCGGCGCCGGCGCGCTATCCAGGTAGCGGCCGCCATGGTTCGACAGGACGACACCGTCCAGGCCGTTGTCGGCGGCGAGCACAACGTCTTCCCAGCTCTGCAGCCCTTTGACCAGCATGTGGCCCGGCCAGATGTCGCGGATGCGCTTGATGTCGTCCCAGCACTGGGTGTCGGGCTTGGTGAGCTCGTGGTCGGTGGGCTTGTCCGTGAGCTTGCTCGAGAGTTCCGGCGGATAGTTCGCTTTCCTGAAGGCGCCGCGCTTGAGGTATTGCGGGGCCAGAACGCGCAGGCACCAGCCGGGATTGGCGAGGACCTGCGCGATCAGCTTCGGCGTGTAGCGGAGCGGCATGGTGTAGCCGCTCTTGCGGTCGTGTTCGCGATTGGCGCCGACCGAGCCGTCGACGGTGACGAGCAGGGTGTCGAATCCAGCCGACTTGACCCGCTGGACGAAGTCCGCCCGGAGCTTCTTGTCCACCCACATGTAGAGCTGGAACCACAGGTTGCCGCCCGCAACCTCGACTATTTCCTCCATCGGGGTCAGCGAATTGGTGGCTACGGTGCACGGCACGCCCATTCGGGCCGCCGCCCTGGCCAGGGCCACCTCGCCGCCTTCGCTCATCAGGCCTGCCGATGCCGTTGGCGAAATGGCGTAGGGCATGGCGATCTTCTTGCCGAAAATCTCGGTGGCGGTCGAGCGCTTCGACACGTCCTTCAGGACCCGGTTCTTGATCTTGAGCGACCGGTACACCTCGCGGTTGTGCTGGAGGGCAATTCCATCCTCCGCGGCGCCGTCGATGTACTCGAATATGCCGCGAGGCAAACGCTTCTTCGCTAGCTGCCGGAGGTCCTCGATGTTGCAGAGACGCAGTTCGTCACTCGTCATGCGGATTCCGTTTCGTTCGACCTGTCTCGCTCAGCCGGCAGCCGCTACTTGGCGGCCGTGACGACGATTTCCACCAGCGTCTCCTTGCTGCCGAGCTCAACCGCGACGCAGGCGCGCGTGGGAGGATTCTTGAGATCGATCCAGGCGAGCCACGCTTCGTTCATTGCCGCCTTTTGCGCCATGTCCGAAATATAGACGGTCGCGGACAGCAGCTTCGATTTGCTCGTGCCGCTTTTGGCGAGCAATCCGTCGATCTTTTTAAGTACCTGTTCGGTCTGTTGCTTCATTCCGACCGACTTGTCATCGGCCGTCGTACCGGCAACGTAGACGGTGCCGTTGTGCTCGACCGCCTTGCTCAGGTGCCCGCTGATATCGTGGCGCACGATGCTCATCTCGATGTTCTCCTGTACGTGAAGTTGTGGTTTAAGAGTTCTATAGCCGGATGTTCGCCACGCGAACGACGTCGCGCCACTTCGGAATTTCGGCGTTCAAGTGCTCGGCAAGCCGCTCGGGCGCACCACCCACCAGGTCCGCGCCGAGGGCGGCGATGCGATCCATCATGTCGCGCTGCGCGAGCGCGACTGCCAGTTTCCCGTTGACCTCCGCGACGATGGCGGCCGGCGTGCCCGCGGGCGCTAGTATGCCCCACCAGGTGCTCGCCTCGAATCCCGGGATCGCCGTCTCCGCTATCGTCGGCACGTCCGGCAGCATGGCGGAGCGCTTCTCGCCGGTCACGGCCAGCGCCCTCATCCGGCCGGATCGAACGAACTCCTGCGACGCGGCCGGGTTGGCGAACGCGATATCCACCTGGCCTGAAATGAGGTCCACCAGGGCCGGGCCCATGCCTTTGTACGGCACCATCACGATATTCACCCCGGCCTTTGCCTTGAACAACTCGGCAGCAAGATGCACCGATGTCGCGATGGCGGTCGCATAGTTGAGCTTGCCCGGCCTCTGCCTGGCGAGCTCGATCAGCTCTTTCGTCGATTTCGCCGGCACCGAGGGATGCACGAGGAGAATATTCATCGACTTCGCCATGAGCGACACGGGCACGAAGTCCTTGATGGGATGGTAATTCACCTTCTGAATATCCGGCAGCACCGTCAGGTTGGTACTTCCGAGCAGCAGCGTGTAGCCGTCCGGCGCCGCGCGTGCCGCCATCTCGAAAGCGATGGCGCCGCCGGCGCCGGGGCGGTTGTCCACCACCACCTGCCTGCCCCAGGCTTCGGCGAGCTTCTGGCCCGCCAGCCGCGCCATGACATCGTTGCCGCCGCCTGGCGGCGAGGGCACGATCAACCGGACGGTCTTCTCCGGATAGGCGCCCCACGCCGGGCCACAGCCAACAAATGCCGCCAGCACGCAAGCCAAGGGGATCGCGACTCGCAATGCACGAAGATCAATCATTGGGGGGCTCCAGTGAAAGCGGGCGGAACGTGAACGTCGTGGAAACTCGATCTAACCTTTTGATCTGATTATTCTTTCAAA
>CAZFRR010000030.1:0-1938 GCA_964521405.1 uncultured Streptomycetaceae bacterium
CAGGCTTGGTGGTTCAATTATGTCTTTCCTCGGCGTCCTCTGCGTCCTCCGCGGTGAGAGTTTGAATTAGCAGCTAGAATGCTCGCGCCATGATCACCGCCACGCTGCGCTGGATCGACGTCAACATCCTCTCGCTGGGCCGGGAGATGCGCCTCTCCTACCTCCCGCCGCTGATGGTGTACGTCGCCTACGGCGTCTCGGGTCTCACCGGCATCGTCGGCACGTTCTTCGTCAAGGACTACCTCGGACTCTCCGCCGCCTTCCTCGCCGCGCTTGGCTTCTGGGCCGGCATACCGTGGGCGCTCAAGATGCCGCTCGGCCACCTGGTCGATCTCATCTGGCGCTGGAAGAGCTGGCTCGTGTTCCTCGGCGCCGGGCTGATCGCGGCGAGCCTCGCCATCATGGTCGGACTCATCACCGACCGCGCCGCGATGACCGCGGTGATGCCGGCCGAAGCCTGGTTCGTGCTTTCAGCGCTGCTCTCCCCGGTCGGCTACGTCATCCAGGACGTGGTGGCCGACGCGATGACGGTGGAAGCGGTGCCGCGCGTGGACGAGAACGGCAAGCCGGTGCCACAGGCAGCGCGCAAGCTCATGAATATCACCATGCAGACGCTGGGACGGGTGGCGTTGATCGGCGGCCTCGCCCTGGTGGCGGCGTTGAATCTCTATCTCTTCGCCGACGTGGAAAAGCTCTCGGAACTGGAAAAGGTCGCGGTCTACCGCCAGATTTACCTGACCGCGATGGCAATCCCGTTCATTTCGGTCTTCGGCGTCGCATTCGCTTTTTTCTTAAAGCGCAGGGCGATTCAGGGGCTCATGGCGCGGGGCATGGGCCGGCTCGAAGCGCAAAAGGCGTTTGCGGGCCCCGAAGACCGCCCGGCGCCTAATTGGTGGATCCTCGGCGGCAGCCTCGCCTTCGTCGCCTTCACGCTCGGCATGGGCTTCAGCCGCATTCCCTTCAACCAGGAAATCATCTTCGGCGGGTCGTTCGCCATCATCGCCTTTCTCATCGCCAGGCTCACCCGCGAGCTGGAACCCGAGGCGCGCGCCACCCTGGTCGGCACCGCGATCGTGATCTTCGTTTTCCGCGCAATCCCCGGCCCGGGTGAGGGCCTGACCTGGTGGATGATCGACGAGTTGAGGTTCGACCAGCGCTTTCTCGCGGTGCTCTCGCTGATCGCCAGCGTGCTGACGTTGTTCGGCATGTTTCTCTTCCGACGCTTCATGGCTGAGCGCTCGATCGCCTACGTCGTGGGCTTCCTGACGCTGCTGGGCGCCGCGCTGTCAGTCCCCATCGTCGGCCTCTACTACGGCCTGCACCAGTGGACCGCCTCGCTCACCGGGGGTGTAGTGGACGCACGCTTCATCGTGCTGGTCAACACCGCGCTCGAATCGCCGCTCGGGCAGATCGCGATGATCCCGATGCTCGCCTGGATCGCGAACTCGGCCCCGCAAAACCTGAAGGCCACCTACTTCGCCATCATGGCCTCGTTCACCAACCTCGCCCTGTCGGCCTCCCAGCTCGGCACGAAGTACCTCAACCAGGTGTTCATCGTGGAACGCGGAGCAAAGGATGCGGCGACCGGCGTCATTACGGCGCCCGCCGATTACAGCCAGCTGGGCGAGCTGCTCGTCGTGCAGCTCGCGCTCGCGCTTGCCCTGCCCCTCGCCGCGATCCTGATCTCGCGCAGCACCCGATTCCGCTCGGCTTAAGCCGGGCCGGCCGGTATAATTACGCTGGTTTTTCAAGTACTTCCCCCGACCATGCTGCAGACCGAACTGCCGCAGCCGGGGAACCGGTTACGTACTGAGCTCCTATACGGTTCCTCCGATGCGCTGCTGATTGCGCAACTCGCCCGCGCGCGGCGCCCGCTCGCCATCTTCACTGCGGCGGCGGCCGATGCGCAGCGCCTGCTCGAGGAAATCCCGTACTTCG
>CAZFRR010000031.1:0-22145 GCA_964521405.1 uncultured Streptomycetaceae bacterium
ATGTCGCGCACCGCGAGCGAAAGCGGCTGGTTGATCCTCACCACCACGTCCGAGCCGCCGCGGCGCACGCGAGCGGCGTTTTTCTCGACCAGCGTGCGCGCTTTCTCCTTCTCGGCGGGCGGCACGGCATCCTCGAGGTCCAACTGGATCACGTCGGCGGCGCGGGTGTGCGCCTTGTCGACGAACTTCTCGACGTTGACCGGCACGTAGAGCAGGGAGCGCCAGACCGGCAGATCGGGTTTCATGGTTGTTCCTTGGCAAGCGGTAAGCAGGATGCGCGATGCGGGATGCGCGATACGGGACGCAAGACGCAGGACACAGGGTCTGCGGTTAGGATTTTATCTCGCATCTCGTGGCTCGCATCTCGTATCTAGCGCCCCGGGGCTCACTGCTCGCCGCTCTCGGGCGTCGTGATGGCGCCTTCGCATGCGGCGCCCGAGGCGAGCAGCAGCCCGTAGGCCGCGCCATCCACGCCGATCTCGCCGAGCAGGACCCGGTTGTGCTCGCCCAGGCGTGGCGCGGGAGTGCGGATCGAGGCCGGGGTGCCCGAGAGCCGCGGCACCACGTGATGCATCGGGAACGCGCCCATGTCGGGATCGGGATAGTCGGCGACGAGCTCGCGCGCGAGGACATGCGGGTCCTCGAGTATCTGCCGGATGTCGTAGATCGGGCCGATAGTGACCTCGGCTTGCTCGAAGAACGCCACGTTCTCCGCCTGAGTGCGCTGCGCGACGAAGGCGCCGATGATGGCGTCAAGCGCCTCGGCGTGCTTCACGCGCTCGGCATTGGTGCGGTAGCGCGGGTCCTCGATCAGCTCCGGCCGGCCGATCGAGCGGAACAGCCGCTCGGCCATCTTTTGCGTGGACGAGGACAGGCACACGTAGAGGCCATCCTGGCAGCGATAGGCGTTGCGCGGGCCGGCGTTGGTCGAGCGGCTGCCGGTGCGCGGCTTTACCTTGCCGGTGAGCCGGTAATTGGCGGCCTGCGGCCCCAGCACAGCGAACAGGGGATCGAGCAGCGGCAGGTCGATCACCTGGCCGCGACCGTCATTCTGTTCCACTTCGCGTAACGCAATCATCACAGCCGTCGCCCCGTAGAGTCCCGCGACCGTGTCGGCCAGATACATCGGCGGCAGCACCGGCTCGCGGTCGGCGAAACCGTTGAAGGAAGCGAAACCCGACATGCCTTCGACCAGCGTGCCGAAGCCGGGGCGCCGCTGGTAGGGGCCGTCCTGGCCCCAGCCGGAAATGCGCACGATGACGAGCTTCGGGTTCAATTCCAGCAGCCGCTGCGGCGCGAGCCCCATTTGCTCCAGCGTGCCGGGGCGGAAGCTCTCGATGAAGATCGCGGCCGAGGGCACGAGGCGCTCGAGCAGATCGCGCGCCTCCGGTTTGCGCAGCTCCAGGCCGAGACTCTTCTTGTTGCGCGCGTAGAGTTTCCAGTTGGTCTGCACACCGTTGGTCTGCCACGCGCGCAGGGTGTCGCCCGCGGGCGGCTCGACCTTGATCACCTCGGCGCCGAAGTCGCCGAGGACCTGCGTCAGCATGTTGCCGGCGACCAGCCGCGAGAGATCGAGCACGCGCACGCCGGTGAGCGGCCCTTTAGCGGCGGGCTCGTAGGATTTCTTGGGCAAAGCGCTGGTCGTCATATTCATGATTGGGCGCCCGCCCAATCATTCAGGCTTGATGTTGGCTTCCATGGCGACCTTGCGCCAGCGCTGAATCTCGTTCGCCACGAAGCGGGTGAACTGCTCGCGCGACATGACGCTGGGCTCCGCGCCCTCCGTGGCAAAGCGCTGCTTCAAATCGGGAGACTGCAGCGCCTTGGTCAGTTCCGCGGCGAGGCGGCTGACGATGTCGTTCGGCGTTTTTGCCGGCGCCGCGAGGCCCCACCAGAACTCGGCGAAATAGCCGGGCACGCCGGATTCGCTGATGGTCGGCAGCTCGGGCATGAAGGACGAGCGCTTCTCGCTGCCGACGGCGATCGCCTTCAGGCGGCCGGCCTGCACCTGGGTCATCGCCGAAGGCAGGCTGGTCATCACCATCTGCGTGTGCCCGCCCATGAGATCGGTCAGCGCGGGCGCGACGCCCTTGTACGGCACGTGCACGATCCTGATGGCGGCCATGCGCGCGAAGAGTTCGGTCGCCAGGTGGTTGTGGCCGCCGGTGCCGGTCGAGCCGTAGTTGATCTGGCCGGGCCGGGCGCGGGCCAGCGCGATCAGCTCCTTCACGTTCTTCACCGGGAGTGAGGGGTGCACGACCGCCAGCAGGGGTCCCTGCGCCATCATGCCGATATAGGCGAAATCGCCCATCGGGTCGTAGGCCATCTTCACGCGCAATGCCGCGTTGGCCGTGAACGACGCCTGCACGTTCACCAGGGTGTAGCCGTCGGGCGCCGACTTCGCGACGTGATCCGCGCCGATCATGCCGCCGGCGCCGCCGCGGTTGTCGACGAGGACCGGCTGGCCGAGCCCCGGCGTCATGGCCTGCGCGGTGATCCGGGAGAGGACGTCGTTGCTGCCGCCGGGCGGGTAGGGCACGACCAGGCGCACGGTCTTGGCGGGATAGGACTGTGCCGGGACGGTGCTGGCAAACGCGAGCGGGATGAATGCCAGGACAGCGGCCCGTATCACGCTCATCGATTTCCTCGTCGGTGCGTAGATTCCGAGAGGCGGTTAGCGATGCTCGGCGCCGCTCACCAGCTGGCGCTCGATCTGGCGCGACTCGCCCTTCAAGAGCTGGGCGATCTCGATCGCGCGCTTGTCGCTCATGCGGCTGGTGATCGTGGAAACCGACAGTGCGGCGAACGCGATGCCGCTCTGGTTGCGCAGCGCCTGGCCCACCGAGCGCACGCCGGCGAGCCCCGGCACTTCGCGCATGGCGTAGCCCAGTTTCTGCGAGCGCTTGATCAGCGAGAACAGGGTGGCGGGGTTCAGCCCGTATTCGGGCAGCCGGCCGGTATTGGCGGCGACGACCTTCTGAATTTCCTCCTCCGGCAGCGCGGAGAGGATGGCGAGCGAGCCGGTGCCAACGCCCAGCGGGCGGCGCATGCCGATCTCGAGCGTGAAGGTCTTGATCGGGAACGTGCCCTCGCGCCGGTCGAGGCAGACCGAGTCGAGCCCGCTCCTCTGGGTGAGGAATACCGTGTCGCCAGTCGCCTCCGCGATGCGCGTCAGCGCCGGGTGGCAGATCTCGCGCAGGTTGAAGCGCGGCGTCGCGGTCAATCCCAGCTCGAACACCATCGGCCCGAGAAAATAGCGGTGCGTGTCCGGGTCCTGCTGCGCCATGCTCTCCGCGGCCAGGCACTTCAGCATGCGGTGCACCGTCGGTCGCTGCAACCCGGTGCGGGTGGCGAGGTCGAGCAGGCGCGAGCCGCCGCGGTTGTGCGCGGCGATCTCGCGCAGCAGCGTCAGCGCCCGCTCGATGCTCTGGGTGCCGGTGAGCCGGCTGCCGTCATCGGTTTCGGGTGTCCTGCGGGGCATGGCGGGTTGAGTCCGTATCGTGAGCGGAGGGTGATTATGCCACAGAGCGGTTCTGGCAAAAGCCGGGGTGCTGTGCTAGCGTAAACAGGGATATCGGCGGCTAAATTACGCCATCATATTCTGGACTTTCAGCGGGCCAATGATCGCCGCCAGGGCCCGTGGCTGGCCCCGGCTCCGGCCAGTCACCCCCTCTCTCTTGGCCTGCGGCGCGGCGCCAGCATCAGGAGCATGCAGATGAGACTCAAAGGTAAAACGGCGCTGATCGCCGGCGCGAGCCGCAACATAGGCAAGGCAATCGCGCTCACGTTTGCGCGCGAAGGGGCCGACCTCGCGCTGGTCTCGAGAAGCCTGAACGACGACCTGAAGCAGGCGGCACGGGAATGCGAGGGTCATGGCGTCCGGGCGCTGCCCGTGGCGGCGGACGTGGGCGACCCCGCGGCGGCGAACCGCGCGGCGCGGCAGGCGCTGGACCATTACGGCAAGGTGGACGTGCTGGTGAGTGTCGCCGCCATCCGGCCCCACAAGCCGTTCTGGGAGATCAGCATCGAGGAGTGGAACCAGGTGCTGGCCGTCAACCTCTCCTCGACTTTCTATCTCGCCAAGGCGCTCGCGCCGGGCTGGATTAAAAACGGCACCGGCGGCAGCATCGTCGCCGTCGGCGGCATGGCCTCTCTCACTTCGCAGCCGAACCGCGCCCACGTGATCGCGTCCAAGACCGGGCTCTACGGGCTCATCAAGGCGCTGGCGCTCGAGCTCGGTCCCTACGGCGTGCGGGCCAATCTCCTCGCCGCGGGGCTCATCGGCACCGAGCGGCGCAACCCCGAGTGGTATCCCGAAGGCGGCGGCGTGCCGCATGGCATCGCCAACGCCAGGCCCGACGGCACGCCCTTCGGCAAAGCCGACGGCACGCCCGTGGGCAGGGCTGACGGAACGCCACTCAAGCGAGTCGGCACGCCGCAGGAAGTCGCCAACGTCGCTCTCTTTCTGGCGTCCGATGAATCTTCCTACGTCACCGGCGATCGCATCGTCTGCGCCGGCGGCAGATACATGTAGGCGGGAACGAATCATGTTATCGCAGCGATCTATCGCCCCCGTGTTTGCCGCCGTCCTGGGGATGGCAGGCGCGGGCGCCGCGTGCGGCCAGAATTATCCGGTGAAGCCGGTGCGCATCATCACCGCCGAGCCCGGCGGGGGCAATGATTTCGCGGCGCGGGTGCTGGGGCAGGGGTTGTCGCGCAGCCTGGGCCAGCCGTTCATCGTCGAGAACCGCGGCGGCGCCGGCGGCGCGATCGCGGCCGAGGCGGCGGCGAAAGCGCCCGCGGACGGCTATACGCTGCTGCTCTACGCCGGCAACGTCTGGACCATCCCGCTCCTGCGCAGCAACGTGCAGTACGACGCCAACCGTGATTTCGCGCCGATCACCTGGATTGCCAAGTCGCCCAACACCGTCGTCGTGCACCCGTCGCTGCCGGTGAAGAACATCCGGGAGTTGATCGCGCTCGCGAAAGCGCGGCCGGGGCAGTTGAACTACGCCTCCGGCGGCAGCGGCTCCGCGACGCATTTGTCGGCCGAGCTGTTCAAGTCCATGGCGGGCGTCAACATCGTGCGCGTGCCGTACAAGGGCAACGCGCCGGCGATCAACGACCTCGTCGCGGGGCAGGTGCAGGTCATGTTCTCGACCGCGGCCACGGTCGCGCCGCATCTCACCTCGGGCCGGCTAAGGGCGCTGGCGGTGACCAGCGCCGAGCCTTCGCAGCTGGCGCCGGGATTGCCGACGGTCGCCTCCTCGGGCCTGCCCGGCTACGAGTCGATCTCGATCTACGGCCTGTTCGCTCCGTCGAAGACGCCCGCCGCCATCGTCAAACTGATCAACCACGAAAGCGCGCAATACCTCAGGACGGCGGAGGTGAAAGAGCGGTTTTTCAAGATGGGCGTCGAGACCGTCGGCAGCACGCCGGAGGAATTCGCGGCCGTGATCCGCACCGACACGGCCCGCCTGAGCAAGGTGATCCGCGACGCCGGCATCCGCGAGGATTAATGGCGTAAAATCACTCCCCCGTCCACCACTCCATTCCCGCCGCCACCATGAACGACCGCGCCCCTCTCACCACCCGCACCGCCTCCGCCGGCGCGCGCTTTCGCGCCGCCGTCGCCGCGGAGCGTCCGCTGCAGATCATCGGGACCATCAACGCCTACCACGCGCGCCTCGCCGAGCGTGTCGGCTACCGCGCGATTTATCTTTCGGGCGGAGGCGTTGCCGCCGGCTCGCTGGGCGTGCCCGATCTCGCCATCAGCACGCTGGATGACGTGCTCACCGATATCCGCCGCATCACCGACGTGTGCGGCCTGCCGCTGCTGGTGGACGTCGACACCGGCTTCGGCGGCGCGTTCAACATCGCGCGCACCGTGAAGTCGCTGATCAAGTTCGGCGCGGGCGCCCTGCACATCGAGGACCAGGTGATGCAGAAGCGCTGCGGCCACCGCCCGAACAAGGAGATCGTGAGCCAGGAGGAGATGGTCGACCGCATCAAGGCCTGCGCGGACGCGAAAACCGATCCCGATTTCGTGATCATGGCGCGCACCGATTCGCTCGCAGTCGAGGGCCTGCAGGCGGCGATCGACCGCGCTTGCGCCTGCGTGGAAGCGGGGGCCGACATGATTTTCCCCGAGGCGATCACCGAGCTGTCGATGTATAAGAAGTTCGCCGACGCAGTGAAGGTGCCGATCCTCGCCAATATCACCGAGTTCGGCCAGACGCCGCTGTTCACGGTCGAGGAGTTGCGCGGCGCAAACGTGGCGATGGCGCTCTACCCGCTGTCGGCGTTTCGCGCGATGAACGCGGCGGCGCTGCGGGTCTACGAGGGCATCCGCAAGGACGGCTCGCAGAAGGGCGTCGTCGAGCTGATGCAGTCGCGCGACGATCTCTACGATTACCTCGACTACCACGCCTACGAGCAGAAGCTCGACGCCCTGTTCGCGCGCGACAAGAAGAAGTGATGCGAGATACGGGATGCGAGATGCGAGATGAGCTAGTGGTCTAATCCCGTATCGCGTATCGCGTATCGCGATTCTCGTATCCCGTATCCCGTATCCCGAAGCACCGCTTTTGCATGGCGGGACTCCTGCCACCCAGGGGCGCGGGATCGCGCCAGGCGGCTTTCCGACCCCGGTTCCGCTCCACGGACCGGGGGATAGTTCTATAATAATCAACCTTTTGTCTGCCCCAATTGGCGGCCCCGCTGCCCATGCAACTGTTCGCTTTCGGCATCAACCACACGACGGCTCCGCTCTCCGTGCGCGAGCAGGTGGTGTTTCACGCCGAAAACCTGATCGGGGCGCTGCGCGAGCTGGTGGACCATCGCCCGGTGAAAGAGGCGGCGATCATATCCACCTGCAATCGCACCGAGGTCTATTGCGAGACGTCAGATCCGCGCGCAGCAATGGACTGGATGGCCGGCTATCACCGCTTGAAACCCCAGCAGATCGAGCAATACCTCTACCAGCTGCCGCAGGAGAAAGCGGTGAAACACGCTTTCCGGGTGGCGAGCGGGCTCGACTCGATGGTGCTGGGCGAGCCGCAGATCCTGGGGCAGTTCAAGCAGGCGGTGCGCACCGCCCAGGCGGCGGGCACCTTAGGGGTGCTGTTACACAAGCTTTTTCAACGCACCTTTGCCGTGGCGAAGACGGTCCGCTCCGAGACCGAGATCGGCGCCGCCACGGTCTCGATGGCCGCCGCCGCCGTGGGGCTGGCACAGCGCATCTATCCCTCGATCGCCGGGCAAAGCATCCTTTTCATCGGCGCGGGCGAGATGATCGAGCTCACCTCGACTCATTTTGCCGCCCAGCATCCCCGGCGGATGACGTTCGCCAACCGCACGCTGGAGCGCGCGCAGGCGCTGGCCGACCGCTTCCTCGGGCGCGCCATCACGATGAACGAGCTCGCCTCGCAGCTGGCCTCCCACGACATCGTGGTGAGTTGCACCGCGAGCACGCTGCCCATCATCGGCAAGGGGCTCACGGAGAGCGCGTTGCGCGCGCGCAAGCATCGCCCGATGCTGATGTACGACCTGGCCGTGCCGCGCGATATCGAAGCCGAAGTGGGCGGCCTGGACGACGTCTTCCTCTACACCGTGGACGACCTCGGCAAGATCGCGCGCGAGGGCATGGATGTGCGCAGCAACGCGGTCGCGCAGGCCGAGGTAATCATCGAAAACCAGGTCACCGATTTCATGCACTGGCTCGGCAACCGCGAGCTGGTGCCGACGATACGGGCGCTGCGCGATTCCGCCGAGCGGGCGCGGCGCCACGAGATGGAGCGCGCGCTGCGGCGCCTGGCGAAGGGCGATGACCCGCAGGTCGTTATGGAGCAACTCTCGCATGCGCTGGCCGCGAAACTGCTGCATCCCCCGACGCACGCGCTCTCGCATGCGCGCGACGAGGACCGCGAGCAGCTGGCGCAGTGGCTGACCCGCCTCTACCAGATCCCGAGGCCGGAATAAGCGTGAAGCGCAGCATCGCGAACAAGCTCGCTCAGTTGTCAAACCGGCTGGAGGAGTTGAACCGGCTGCTTGCCACCGAGGACGCGACCGCTAACCTCGATCAATACCGCAAGATGAACCGGGAACACGCCGAGATCACGCCGGTGGTCGAGCTCTACCAGCAGTACGTGAAGGAAGAGGGCGATCTGCGGGCGGCGCAGGACATGAGCGGCGACCCCGCGATGCGCGATTTCGCCGAGTCCGAGATCAAGGAAACCCGGGAGCGGCTCGCCGGGCTCGAGCAGGATCTGCAGAAAAAACTGCTGCCGAAGGACCCCAACGACGAGCGCAATATCTTCCTCGAGGTGCGCGCGGGCACCGGCGGCGATGAGTCGGCCCTTTTCGCGGGCGAGCTGTTTCGCATGTATAACCGCTTCGCCGAGCGCAATCGCTGGCAGGTCGAGGTGATTTCGCAAAGCCCCTCGGACCTGGGGGGCTACAAGGAGATCATCGCCAGGATCGCGGGCCAGGGCGCGTACTCGCGCCTGAAGTTCGAATCCGGCGGGCACCGCGTGCAGCGCGTGCCGCAGACCGAGACCCAGGGACGCATCCATACCTCCGCCTGTACCGTGGCGGTGATGCCGGAGGTCGACGAGATCGCCGACGTGGTGCTAAACCCGGCGGAACTGCGTATCGATACCTATCGCGCCTCCGGGGCGGGTGGGCAGCACGTCAACAAGACCGAATCCGCGGTGCGCATCACGCATCTGCCCACCGGGATCGTGGCGGAATGCCAGGACGACCGCTCGCAGCACAAGAACCGCGCGCGTGCTCTCGGCATCCTCGCCGCGCGCATCAAGGACGTGCAGACGCGCGAGCAGCAGGCCAAGACGGCGGCCACCCGCAAGTCACTTATCGGCAGCGGCGACCGCTCCGAGCGCATCCGCACCTACAACTTCCCGCAGGGGCGGGTGACCGACCACCGCATCAACCTCACGCTCTACAAGATCGACCGGATCATGGACGGCGAATTGGACGAGGTGATCTCGGCGCTGACCACCGAGCACCAGACCGAGCAGCTCGCCCAGCTCGCCGAAGAGTCGCAGCCGGCGTAAGCCGCGCCGCGCACCGCGCGTGGCCTATCCTTCCGACGCCTCCTCGCAAGTGATCGCTCTGGCCGTGCTGTCCGCGGCCAGCTTCGGCGCGGCGTTAGTAACCACTCACTCAGGACTGAAAACCATGGATGCCCCGAGTGGGGCGAAGGTCAGCATTCCCGCGGCGACCCTGCTGTTCTGGCTGTTGTCTCCACTCGTCGACCTGGGCGGCTGGCAGGCGGCTGCCATCGGGATATTCGCGCTCGTGGGGCTGTTTTTTCCGGCCGCCGTAACCCTGCTGACTTTCGAAGCCAACCGGCGTCTGGGTCCGACCGTCACGGGCACCGTCGGCAGCACTGTGCCACTCTTCGCGGTGCTGGGCGCGGCGGCATTCCTGGGTGAGCCGCTTGGCGTGCGCGAGCTGTTTGCCACGTCCATCATCGTGCTGGGATCCGTTGCATTATCGAGCCGGCGTGAGGCCGGTGGGGGCGAGAATCCGCGCAGCGACCTGTGGCTGCCCTGGATATCAGCCGTGCTGCGCGCGCTGGCCCAGGTGTTATCCAAAGCCGGGCTCGCGCTGTGGCCCAACCCGTTCGCGGCCGCGTTGATCGGCTATACCGTGTCCTCCGCGGTGGTGTGGTCTGGCGCGTTCGGCGGCCGGGGGAGTGCGCCGGTTTTCACACGCCACGGCGTCGCCTGGTTTGCCGCGACCGGCGTGTTGAACGGCGCGGCGGTGCTGTTGTTGTATCACGCGCTCAACGCCGGCCCCGTTTACATCGTCTCGCCGATCGTCGCCACCTATCCGCTGTTTACCCTGATGCTGAGCGCGGCCGTGCTGCGCGAGGAGCGATTAAGCCGTCACACGCTCCTCGGCGTGGCGCTTACCGTGGTGGGTGTCGTATTGCTGCTGGCTCGATAACGAGACATCAACGGGAAATCGTGATGGCGATGACCATCAAAGAAGCGTTGCGTGCCGGCGGACCGGACGCTGCGGACGTGCGCGCCTTGTTGCGTCATGTCATCTGCTGTGATGAAGCCTGGCTCATTTCGCATCCAGAGCAGCCGCTCAGCGCGAAAGAGCAGGAAGCCTACGCGACGCTGCGTACGCTGCGCGCGGCGGGTGAGCCGGTCGCTTATCTCACCGGCAGCCGCGAGTTCTTCAGCCTCGCTTTCAAGGTGACGTCCGCGGTGCTGATTCCGCGGCCCGAAACGGAACTGCTGGTCGAGGCCGCGCTCGAGCGCATCCCGGCGGACGCGCCGTGGCGGGTGCTCGATCTTGCGACCGGCAGCGGTTGTGTGGCGATTGCGATCGCGAAACGGCGTCCCCGGGCACAACTGACGGCGACCGACGTGTCGCACGCGGCGCTGGAAGTCGCGCGCGAGAACGCGGCAAGGCACGGCGTGAACGTCGAGTGGGTGGAGGGCGACTGGTTCGCCGCGCTCTCCGGCCGCCGCTTCGACCTCATCGTTGCCAATCCGCCGTATGTTGCCGAAGGCGATCCGCACCTTAACGCAGGCGACCTGCGCTTCGAGCCGCGCAGCGCCCTGGTTGCGGGATCTGCCGGTCTCGACGGCATCGAGGCGATCGTGGAGCGCTCGCCGCTTCACCTGGCCGCGGGCGGGTGGCTCCTGTTCGAGCACGGTCACGATCAGGGGGCTTGCTCGCGGGTGCTGCTCGCCGCGGCGGGCTTCGATGACATCGTCACGTTGCTCGACCTGGCGGGCATCGAGCGGGTTGCGGGCGGACGGGTTTGACGGGACCGCCCCTCCGACGTTAAAATAATGTTTGAGTGATTTACTCGGAAATAGGGATAAACAATGGCTATTCAAGATGTTATAAAGACTCAGGTGAACGGGAACCGGGTGGTGCTGTACATGAAGGGCACGGCCGATTTCCCGCAGTGCGGTTTTTCCGCGAACGCGGTCCAGATCCTGCGGGCCTGTGGCGTCAGCGAGATCTTCACCGTCAACGTGCTGGAGAACCCCGAGATCCGCCAGGGCATCAAGGAATACGCCAACTGGCCGACCATTCCGCAGCTCTACATCAACGGCGAGTTCGTCGGCGGCTCCGACATCGTGACCGAGATGTACAAGAACGGCGAGCTGAAGAAGCTGCTGGAAAAAACCACCGCCTGAGCCGCGCACGATCTGAAGGGGAACCGATGAATTCCCGCGCAACCCGGCCCGGCCTGGCCCTGCTGCTGTGCCTTTGTCTTACGCATTCTGCCTGGGGACAGGCGCGCGCAGGAGACCCGTCGCAGGACTATCCCGTCAAGCCGATCCGCGTTTTGGTGGGATTCTCGGCCGGCAGCACCACCGACATCATGGCGCGCATCGTGGGGCAAAAGATGAACGAAGCGTGGGGACAGCCGGTGGTGGTGGACAACCGGCCGACCGCGGGCGGCGTGCTTGCGTCCAGCACGGTCGCGACCGCAGCGCCGGACGGATACACGCTGTTGTCGGTCTCCGCCGGCCACGCGGTGAGCGCGGCTCTCTACAGCAAGCTGCCCTACGACACGCTTAAGGACTTCGCGGGGATCACCCTGTTCGCGACGGTGCCGAGCATCCTGGTGGTCTCCCCTTCCAGCGGCGTGAAGTCGGTAAAAGAACTCGTCGCGCTCGCGCGCTCCAAGCCGGGCGCCTTCAATTATTCATCGCCCGGCATCGGCAGCGCGAACCACCTGGCCGGCGAGCTTTTCAAGAACCTGGCGAAAATCGAGGTGGCCCATGTTCCCTTCAAGGGCATACCCGAGGCCTTGACCGCGCCGTTGCAAGGCAGCGTGCTGTTCAATCTTTCACCCATCGTCAACGTGCTGCCGCTCGCAAGAGGCGGCAAGATTGTCGCGCTTGCGACTTCCACCGGAAAGCGTGCCGCGGCGATGCCGGAGCTGCCGACGTTCGCCGAGGCGGGCGTTCCCGGCTACGTCTTCGACCCGTGGTTCGGGCTGCTGACCACGGCGAAAACGCCGCGCCCGGTCGTGGCGAAGTTAAACAGCGAGGTCACACGCATTCTGGGGCTTCCCGACGTGAAGGAGCGGTTGCTTGCCCTGGGGGCGGAGCCGACCCCCGTCTCACCCGAGCAATTCGACGCGCACGTCCGTTCCGAGGTCGCCAAGTTCAGGAAGATCATCCAGGACGCGAATATCAAAGTGGAATAGCACGCGCGGACTGCCACTCGCACGGCCGGCTTCATGCCGGCCGTTTTCTTCTAAGTGCCAGAACCAGAATGGACAGGATTTACAGGATTTACAAAATTCAAACAATAAACCGCAACACCGCCTAGGCTTGGGGTCAGGTTTAATCCTGTAAATCCTGTCTATTCGCTCTTTAAGCGAGTAGCGACCAGGCGTACTGCCCGAGCAGCACCAGCGCGATCACGAACAGCGCGCGCTTGACCCAGATGCGGAAGGTGACGGCATCGATGCGGTTGCGGATGCGCACGCCGGTGAACGATCCCGCCACCCCGATCGCGGCGAACGGCAATGTCGCGAGCCACTCGCTCAGGCCGACACCGCCGTGGAAGGTGAGCACGGTGAATTGCGTCGTCTTGCCCACCAGGAAGCAGATGTTCAGCGCCTGCACCAGCATGGCCGGCGTCAGGTTGAGCGAGAGGTAGAGGATGATGAGCGGCGGCGCGGCGATATTCGCGGTGCCTTCGAATATGCCGGCGGTCAGGCCGGACAGCGGCGCGAACGCCCGTTCGTTGCGCTTTACGACGGCCCACTCGGTGCGGCCCACCAAGTCGAGGCTGAGATAGATGAGCGTCAGCAGCGACAGCACCAGCGTGTACGGCGCATCCGGCGCGGACACGAAGAACCAGGTGCCGGCGGCCGCCCCCAGGATCATGTAGAGCGGCATCATCCAGAAGCGCGCGAGCGTGGCGCGCAGCGGCCCGCTGGTGAAGAGCGCGACGCAGATGGTCGCCAGCGTCGGCAGCAGCACCAGCACGATCGCGGTGCGCATGTCGCTCGCGAGCGCGATCAGCGGCGTTGCCACGAACGGAAAACCAAAACCAAGCGCGCCCTGGAGCAGCCCGGCGACCAGGACCACGCAGGCCACCCACGCGAGCAGCAACGGTGGGAGCGATTCAATTACCACTATCAGCTCTTGCCGCGGAAGGCGCTGAAAGGACGCAGGAAAGTAGCGGGAAACCAGGCACGATCCGGAGTTTAGCAAAGGCTACGGGCCATCCCGCCAGCCGCCCCGGTTTACCCGTTTGTCATAGGGCGGCGATTCCACTACGATGGCCCTTACCCCTCATCAATCGGGAGAGCCGCCATGAGCGAAAACGTCAGCAGCGCACGCAGCGTCGGGGCCGGTCAGGGCTGGACGTGGATCGTGGATGGATTCGGCCTGTTCAAGAAGGCCCCCGGCATTTGGATCGCGCTCGTCATCATTCTCTTCGTGATCCTGATCGTGCTCGCGTTCATTCCGGTGCTGGGCACGATCGCCAGTTTTCTGCTGATGCCCGTGTTCGCGGGGGGGCTCATGCTCGGCTGCCGTGCGCTGCAGGGCGGCGGCCAGCTCGAGATCGGGCACCTCTTCGCCGGTTTCAAGACGCAAACGGCGAACCTGGTCGTGCTTGGCGCTATCGGCCTGGCGGGGGCGGTTATCGTAATGCTGCCGGTCATCCTGATCGTGGGAGTGGGCGCCATCACCGGCATGGCGCGCGGCGATGTCACGGGGATGGTGGCGATGGGCGGCAGCCTGCTGATCGCCTGTCTCGTGGCGCTGGCATTGAGCATCCTGCTGTACATGGCGTTCTGGTTCGCTCCGGCGCTGGTGGTGCTGCGCGGCGCCGCCCCCATCGACGCTATTAAGCGGAGTTTCTCCGCCTGCCTGAACAACATGGTGCCGTTCCTGGTCAACGGCCTCGTGCTGTTCGTGCTGGCCATCGTTGCCGCGATCCCGCTCGGGCTCGGCTGGCTCGTCCTTGGCCCGGTGGTGATCGCCTCGATCTACGTCGCTTATCGGGACATCTTCGGCGACGCCTGAGCGGTGCTGCGGTAGGGGGTGACCTTCCCTGCCGCCGGTGTTTTCATGATAATTACATTTAAACAATGTGTTATCATCTTAAATGAAAGCGCTTTCAGTCTTGTAATCAGGGCGTATAATGCCCGCTCCGGCCGCCGGCAGCGGAGCGCGCGCCGTAACCAGAGGAGAACTCCATGAACATCATGACGGAAGCGAAAAACCTCGCGACTTCCCCCAAGGTTGCGGGCGGCAAGATCCGCATGACGCCATCCGAGGCATTCATCGAGACCCTGGTAGCGCACAAGGTGAAGGACGTGTTCGGCATCGTCGGCTCGGCCTATATGGACGCGCTCGACCTCTTTCCCGGCGCCGGCATCCGGCTCGTCAGCGTCGCGCACGAGCAAAACGCGGCGCACATGGCCGATGGCTATGGGCGCGTCACCAACCGGCCGACGGTATGCATCGCCCAGAACGGCCCCGGCATCACGAATTTCGTGACCGCGGTGGCGGCGGCCTACTGGGCGCACACCCCGATGGTGGTGGTGACGCCCGAATCGGGCAGCCTGACGGCGGGCCACGGCGGCTTCCAGGAGACGGAGCAGATGCCGATCTTCTCCAAGATCACCAAGTGGCAGGTGCACGTGAATTCACCCCTGCGCATGGCGGAGCTGATGCACCGCGCTTTCACCATCGCACTGCACGAGCGCGGCCCGGTGCAGGTCAACATTCCGCGCGATTATTTCTACGGCGAGGGCGACTACGAGATCCTGCCGCCGCTCGTCATCGAGCGCGCCGCGGGCGGCACGAATTCGCTCGACAAGGCGGCGAAGATGCTGGCCGAGGCGAAGTTCCCGGTGATCGTGTCGGGCGGCGGCATCGTCATGGCGGACGGCGTCGAGGAAGTGAAGGCGCTCGCCGAGCATCTCACTGCGCCGGTGGTGAACAGTTACCTGCACAATGATTCGTTCCCGGCCAATCACCCGTTGTCCTGCGGGCCGCTCGGCTACCAGGGCTCGAAAGCGGCGATGCGCACCATCGCGCGCGCCGACGTGGTGCTCGCGCTGGGCACCCGCCTGGGGCCCTTCGGCACGCTGCCGCAGCACGGCATCGACTACTGGCCGAAGGACGCGAAGATCATCCAGGTCGACGCCGATCACCGCACGCTCGGGCTGGTGAAGAAAGTCTCGCTCGCCATCCAGGGCGATGCCCGCCTCGCCGCCGCCGAGCTCACGAAGCGGCTGAAGGCCCGCGGCGCGCGCAAGCCCGACAAGGCGCGCCTGGTGGAATTGCAGCTCGACAAGGAAGCCTGGATCGCCGAGCTCGCCAACTGGCACTCGCCCAACAAGAAAGGGCAGATCGGCCCGCGCCGCGCACTCGCGCAACTGGCGAAGGCGCTGCCGCGGAACGCCATGGTGTCCACCGACATCGGCAACGTGTGCTCGGTGGCCAACAGCTACCTGCGCTTCGAGCAGCCGCTGTCGTTCCTCGCGGCGATGAGCTGGGGCAACTGCGGTTACGCGTATCCCACGGCGCTCGGCGCCAAGGTCGCGCGCCCGGAACGCCCGGCGATCGCCTACGTCGGCGACGGCGCCTGGGGCATGAGCCTCGCCGAGGTGATGACCGCGGTGAAGGAAAAGATCCCGGCGGTGGCGGTGGTGTTCAACAACGGCCAGTGGGGCGCCGAGAAGAAGAACCAGATCGACTACTTCGATAGCCGCTTCGTCGGCACCAATCTCGCCAACCCGGATTTCTCGGAAGTCGCGCGCGTGATGGGAGCGGAGGGCTACCGCGTGGAGCACGAAGACGAGGTCTCCGACGCGCTCAAGGCGGCGCTCAAATCCGGCAAGCCGTCCGTGGTCGAGATCCTGCTGACGCAGGAATTGGGCGAGCCGTTCCGCCGCGACGCCTTCCGCAAGCCGCGCCGGCTGCTGCCCAAGTACCGCCGCTTCAATGCCAAAGAATACCGCTGATAATTTATTGATTGGAATGATAAAAAAAAGCCGGCCTCGAGCCGGCTTTTTTGGTCAGTGAGCGCTAACTGGGGGGCATGTTGGGCGTAATCAGGGGACCCGGAGCGAGGGCCGCCAAGCTCTCCGACGTGGCGGAGCTCGCGCGGGTTTCAACGGCCACGGTCTCGCGCGCGCTGACTTGCCCCGACAAGGTCAAGCCGGCGACCGCCGCGCGCATCCGGCAGGCGGTGCAGGCGCTGGGCTACGTCGCGCACGGCGCGGCGCGCGCGCTGGCTTCGCGGCGCACGCACACGATCGGCGCGGTGATCCCCACGCTCGACAACGCGATCTTCGCCAATACCGCCCACGCGCTGCAGAAAACGCTGGACGACGCGGGTTACACGCTGCTTCTCGCCAGCCACGAGTTCGACGCCGAGGTCGAGGCGCGCGTCACCCGCGCGCTGATCGAGCGCGGCGTGGACGGCCTGGTGCTGCTCGGGGCCACGCACCATTCGAGCGTGCAGCGCATGCTCGACACGCAGCAGATTCCGTACGTGCTGACCTGGGCGCTGGACGCGAGCGGCAGGCATCCCTGCGTCGGCTTCGACAACCGCGCGGCGGCGATCCGCGTCGCGAGCTATCTGCTCGATCTCGGCCATCGCGAATTCGCGATGGTCTCCGGCGTCACCGCCGGCAACGAGCGCGCTTACGAGCGGCTGGAGGGCGTGCGCAGCGCGCTGGCCGCCCGCGGTCTGGCGCTCGCTCCCGGGCGCGTGGTCGAGAAGCCCTACACGCTGTCCGCCGGGCGCGAAGGTTTACGCGAGGTGCTGCGCGGCGCGCCGCGGCCGACCGCGGTGATCTGCGGCAACGACGTGCTGGCGATCGGCGCGCTCGCTGAATGCCACGCGCAGGGGCTGGCGGTGCCCCGCGAAATTTCGGTGACCGGTTTCGACGACCTTGAAATGGCTTCCGTGGTCACGCCGGCCCTCACCACCGTGCATTTCCCGACGGCGGAACTCGGCAGCTACGCAGGGCAGCACCTGCTGGCGCGGCTCGCGGGGCAGCCGTTCGAGATGCGTACCGAGCTGCCGGTGGAACTCGTCGTTCGCGCCAGCACGGCGCCTCCTGCCGCAACCTAAACTCTAACCGCGGAAGACGCGAAGGAAAAGCAAAAACAATAATTGAACCGCCAAGACCGCCAAGAAAAGCAAGAATTACAATGATTATTTTCAAGAACCGCAACAACGCTGAAACGAAAAAGTGGTTCGACTTGATTGTTATTGTTATGGTTCTCTTGGCGGCCTTGGCGGTTCGATTATTCTTTTTTTCTGTTTGTCTTTGGCGGC
Source organism: uncultured Streptomycetaceae bacterium (assembly GCA_964521405.1). Taxonomy (GTDB): domain Bacteria; phylum Pseudomonadota; class Gammaproteobacteria; order Burkholderiales; family SG8-41; genus SG8-41. Next base: position 17,323 of record CAZFRR010000031.1, read on the forward strand.
GAGAGGTTAAACCTGCGCGAGCAGTTGCTCGATCATCCGCTCCGCCTGCGCCCGATAGCCGCCGCCGAACAGGTTGAAGTGGTTCAACACGTGGTAGAGGTTGTAGAGCGGCTTGCGCGTCTCGCATCCAGCGTCCAGCGGATATTCCGCGCGGTAAGCGTCGTAGAACGATCGCGAGAAGCCGCCGAACAGCTCGGTCATGGCGATATCCGTTTCACGGTCGCCGTAATAAGTCGCGGGGTCGAAGATCACCGGCTCGCCGCCGGCTTCCATCGCGGCATTGCCCGACCACAGGTCGCCGTGAAGGAGCGATGGGGGCGGGCTGTGGCCTTTGAAGAAGGCGGGCAGCTTCTCCATCAGGCGCTCGCCGTTTGCGATCAGGCGGCTGCCTTGACCCTTCGAGGCCGCCAGCTTCAATTGGTGGCCGAGCCGCCGCTCGCGCCAGAACGCGACCCAGTCGTCAGCCCAGGCGTTCACCTGCGGCGTCGCGCCGATGGTGTTGTCGCGATGCCAGCCATGGCGCTGCGCCGCGACGCGGTGCAGGCGCGCGAGGCGGCGCCCTAGTTCCCGCAGGCTCTGGTCGTTGCCGGGCATTAACTCGAGATGCTCGAGCACGATCCAGCTTGCCTCGCGGTTGGCGCCGTGGCAAACGGTGCGTGGAACACGGACGGTCTTCGTGCGCCCGATTTCATCCAGCCCGGCTGCTTCGGCGGAAAACATTTCCGCCCGGTCGGGAGTATTGAGCTTGACGAAGTAAGCGCGCCCCTGGCCGCGGATGACATGGCTCTCGTTAATGCATCCGCCCCCGATCACGGCGCGGGACTCGATGGAGAAAGGCGCGCCGACGGCATCGCGGATCGCGCGCTCGATGTCCTGCCAGGGGTCCATGAGACAAGGCGAAAGTCGAAAGTCGGAAGGCGAAATGCGCTTCGCGCGCGACGCGGGCCGCGACTCGCGAATCACGCGCGCCGGGCGCGCTAGGCGAGTGACTTGCGCGCCTTGACGATCGCCGCCTTCACGCGCACCGGGGCGGTGCCGCCCAGGTGGGTGCGGCTCTTCAGCGAGCCTTCGAGCGTCAGCACGGCGAGCGCGTCCTTGCCGATCACGGGCGAGAAGCGCTGCAGCTCGGCGAGTTTGAGCCCGGCGAGCTCGGCCCCGCGCGATTCGGCATAGCGCACCGCCTGCGCCACCGCCTCGTGCGCCTCGCGAAACGGCACGCCCTTCTTCACCAGGTACTCGGCGAGATCGGTGGCGGTAGCGTGCCCCTGGCGGGCAGCGGCTTCCATCGCCTCCCGGTTGACCTGGATGCCCGGCAGCATCTCCGCGAACACGGCAAGGCTCAGGGTGAGCGTGTCTACCGTGTCGAACAGCGGCTCCTTGTCTTCCTGGTTGTCGCGGTTGTAAGCGAGCGGCTGCCCTTTCATGATCGTCAGGAGCGCCACCAGGTGGCCGTTCACGCGCCCGGTCTTGCCGCGGATCAGCTCCGCCACGTCGGGGTTCTTCTTCTGCGGCATGATCGAGGAGCCGGTGCAGAAGCGGTCGGCGAGCGTGACGAAACCGAAGCGCGGGTTCATCCACAGGATGAGCTCCTCGCAGAAGCGCGAGAGATGCGTCATCACCAGCGCGGCGCAGGCGCAGAACTCGATCGCGAAGTCCCGGTCCGACACGGCGTCGATCGAGTTCTCGCACACGCCGTCGAAGCCCAGCTCTTTCGCAACCATCAGCCGGTCGATCGGGAAAGAGGTGCCGGCAAGCGCCGCCGCGCCGAGCGGCAGCCGGTTCAGCCGCTTGCGGCAATCGGCAAGCCGCTGCGCGTCGCGCGCGAGCATCTCGAAGTAGGCGAGCAGGTGATGCCCGTAAGTCACCGGCTGCGCCACCTGCAGGTGCGTGTAGCCCGGCATCACGGTCTCGGCATGTGCTTCGGCAAGCTCGAGCAGCGCCCGCTGCACGGACTTGATGGTGGCGGCCACCTGGTCGATCGCGGCCCGCAGGTAGAGGCGCACGTCGGTCGCCACCTGGTCGTTCCTCGAGCGCGCGGTGTGCAGCCGCTTGCCGGGCTCGCCGACGAGCTCGGTCAGCCGCCGCTCGATATTGAAATGGACGTCCTCGTGCTGCTCCGACCAGGGAAAGCGTCCGTCGCGGATCTCGGAGCGGATCTGCGCGAGGCCCTTCTCGATCGCGGCCAGATCGCTCTTGCCGATGATATCCACTGCGCTCAACATGCGCGCGTGAGCAATCGAGCCCTCGATGTCGAACTCGGCGAGCCGCCGGTCGAACGAGACCGAAGCGGTGAAACGCTGCACCAGCTCGGTCGCCGGCTCGCTGAACCGTCCCGACCAGGGCTGATTTTTGGATTTGTCGTTGGCGGACATGCAGCCTGCTAGAATTTGGCTTGATGAAACATTGTGTTAGGAGCGACTAGCGCGCATGGCGAGAAGTATAAATCAAAACGCCTACACCGGCGGCCTGCCGAACTTCCGCAATCTCGGCGTTCTGCTGCGCATCGGTGTGCTCGTCAACCTGTTCGCGTTTGCGGCGGCGATCGTGAAAAGCAGCGACACGGCCTTGCTGTGGCAGCAGGTCATCCAGGTCTCCGCGCTGGTCGAGCCCCTGCTGATCCTCTCGCTCCTCGTGCTTGCCGCCTTGAGCGGCTGGCTGAGGCGCGCGCCGTACTGGCTTGGTGCGACCGCCGTGCTGGCGCTCGAGCTTGCGCTCACAGCGGGGCTCTATGCCTTGGGCCATACCCTGCTGGGGCCGGAATCCGCCTCGCTGGAGCGCTACTGGCTGCTCGTCGCACTGACCACCGGGGCGCTGCTCGTTTACTTCGACCTGCGCGACCGGGCGCTCTCGCCGTCGCTGCCGGAGGCCCGGCTGCAGGCGCTGCAGTCCCGCATCCGCCCCCATTTTCTCTTCAACAGCATCAATGCGGTGCTCTCGTTGATCCGCCAGGAGCCGCGCCGCGCGGAGGCCGCCCTCGAGGACATGGCGGGGTTGTTTCGCATGCTGATGGACGACAACCGGGAACTCGCGCCGCTCGCGCGCGAGCTGGAACTGTGCCGCCAGTATCTGAGCCTGGAGCAGCTACGGCTCGGCGAGCGGCTGAAGGTCGAATGGCGCACCGAGCGGATGCCGGGCGACGCCCTGGTGCCACCGCTCGTGCTGCAGCCGCTGATTGAGAACGCGGTCTATCACGGCGTCGAGCCGCGGCTCGAGCCCGGCGTGGTGAGCATCAACATCTACGCCGATGGCGGACAGGTGCACGCGATCCTGCGTAACCCTTACCAGGGAAAAGCCGGGTCCCATTCCGGCAACCGGATGGCGCTCGCCAACATCCGCGAGCGCCTGCAGCTGCATTTCGACGCCGAGGCCTCGCTCGCGACGAGCGTGGCAGATGATACCTACCAGGTGCACATTGCGATGCCCTATATAAAGGACCGCAAACCATGACCGAGGCGCGACCCTTGCGGGCGGTGATCGTGGACGATGAGGCGCCGGCGCGGCAGCGCCTGCGCGACCTGCTCGGCGAATGCGGCGGCGAGGTTGCGGTCATCGTCACCGGGGAGGCGGCGAACGGACGGGCGGCGCTCGATCTGCTCTCGAACGAGCCCGCGGACGTGGTGCTGCTCGACGTGCGCATGCCGGAGATGGACGGCATCGAGGCGGCGCAGCACCTGCAGCGACTGGAGCGCCCGCCAGCGGTGATTTTCACCACCGCCTACGACGATTACGCGATCCGGGCATTCGAATTGCATGCGGTGGATTACCTGTTGAAGCCGATCCGGCTGGAGCGCCTGAAGGAGGCGCTGGCGCGCGCGCGGGCGGCGCCGCTGCAGCTGGAGGCGCTGCGCGAGCTGGCGCCCGCGCCGCGCACGAATTTCTCCGCCCAGGAGCGCGGCCGCATCCACTTGATCCCGGTCGTGGATGTGATTTACCTCAAGGCCGAGCTCAAGTACGTGTCGGTGCGCACCGCGACCCGCGAATACCTGATCGAGGAATCGCTCACCCGGCTCGAGCAGGAGTTCGGCGAGCGCTTCGTGCGCGTGCACCGCAACTGCCTGGTCGCGCGCGCGGCGGTCCGGGGGTTCGAACGCAAGGAGGCGGGCGGCGAGACGCACTGGGAGGTGGTGCTGAACGGCGCGGGCGAGCGCATCGCCGTCAGCCGGCGACAGCAGCATATCGTGCGCGAATTCGGAAAAGCCTGACGCTTATGACTTCATCCGGTTTGAGCAAAAGCGCGCCGTCTCGCATCGTAATCGTGTCGCGCGAGAGCGCGCTGGCAATGTGGCAGGCGCGCCACGTCCAGTCGCAGCTCGCGGCGTTGTACCCGGGCGCCGGCATCGAAATCTCCGGCGTGACTACCGAAGGCGACCGCCGCCTCGACATCACGCTCTCGAAAATTGGCGGCAAGGGCCTGTTCGTCAAGGAAATCGAAGACGCGCTCCTGTGCGGCGAGATCGATCTGGCCGTGCACAGCATGAAAGACGTCCCCACGCGGTTGCCGGACGGATTGGAGATTCTGTCGATTCCTGAACGGGAAGATCCGCGGGATGTGCTCATCAGTCGGGGCGGGGTCATGCTGGATCGGCTGGCCGCAGGGGCGCGCATCGGGACGAGCAGCTTGCGGCGGCAGGCGCAGCTGCTGCATGCCAGGCCGGACCTGTCTATCCACATGTTGCGCGGCAATCTGGACACCAGGCTCCGCAAGCTTGAGGCGGGCGAGTACGACGGCATTATCCTGGCTGCCGCGGGCTTGTGCAGGCTCGGCTGGGCCAATCGGGTCACGGAGTATCTGTCACCCGATGTCTGTCTGCCGGCCATCGGCC
>CAZFRR010000032.1:0-3422 GCA_964521405.1 uncultured Streptomycetaceae bacterium
GTGCTCGCGCGCTGTGGCGCGCCGCCATTCGCGCAGGGCTTCCAGCAACGGGCCCGCGTTGGGATTCCGGGCAGCGCTTGCCACGGCGGCTTTCCGGCCGCGTTCGCGCTTGCGCGGCCGCTCGGCCTCTTCGCGGAATGAAACGGCGGTGTCGCCCTTGAGCACGCCGCGCGCCGCCGCGGTCAGCTTGAAAGCGCCGTAGGCCTCGGCGTCGGCATCCAGGTAACCCAGCGCGACCAGTTGCCGGAACACCGCGCGCCATTGCTTGTCGGTAAAGTCCGCACCGACCTTCCAGGTCTTCAGCTCGTCGTGGCGAGAGAGCTGTACGCGCTCGGTCAGGTTGCCGCGCAGGATGTCGATCAGGTGCCCGGCGCCGTAGCGCTGGCCGGTGCGGTAGACGCAGGAGAGGGCCTTCTGCGCGGCGGCGGTGCCGTCCCACACGCGCGGCGGATGGAGGCAGTTGTCGCAGTTGCCGCACGGCGCGCTCGCTTCGCCGAAGTAGCCCAGCAGCTGCACGCGCCGGCAGCCGGCCGTTTCCGCCAGGCCCACCAGCGCGTCGAGTTTGCCGTAGGAGACGCGCTTGAAGGTATCGTTGGCTTCCGACTCGGCGATCATGCGACGCTGCTGCACCACGTCGCCCAGGCCGTACGCCATCCACGCGTCGGCGGGCAGGCCGTCGCGCCCCGCGCGGCCGGTCTCCTGGTAATAGGCCTCGATGCTTTTCGGCAGGTCGAGATGAGCGACGAAGCGCACGTCGGGCTTGTCTATGCCCATGCCGAAAGCGATAGTGGCGACGATCACCACGCCGTCGTCGTTGGCGAAGCGCTCCTGGTGCCGCGCGCGGGTCTGGTGATCCATCCCGGCGTGATAGGGCAGGGCGCGGATGCCCTCCACCGACAGCCACGCGGCGGTTTCCTCCACCTTCCTGCGCGACAGGCAGTAGACGATGCCCGCCGCGCCGGCGTGATGGGCGCGGATGAAGCGGAGCAACTGGTCGCGCGCGTTGTCCTTCCCGGCGATGGCGTAGCGAATGTTCGGCCGGTCGAAGCTGGAGATGAACACCCGTGCTTGCTCCAGCTGCAGGCGGGTGATGATCTCGGCGCGCGTCAGCGCGTCGGCGGTGGCGGTGAGCGCGATGCGCGGCACGCCCGGAAATCGCTCGTGCAGCACCGATAGCTGGATGTACTCCGGCCGGAAATCGTGGCCCCACTGCGAGACGCAGTGCGCTTCGTCGATGGCGAACAGTGCCGGCCGGGAGCGGCCCAGCAACTCGAGAAAGCGCGGCGTCAGCAAGCGCTCTGGCGCGACGTAGAGCAGGTCGAGCTTGCCGCCAGCGAAGTCGCGCTCGGTCTGGAACGCCGTCTTTGCGTCGAGCGAGGAATTGAGCACCGCCGCTTTCACCCCGGCCTCGACGAGCGCCGCGACCTGGTCCTGCATCAGCGCGATCAACGGCGACACCACCACCGCGCAGCCCTCGCGCAGCAGCGCGGGGATCTGGTAGCACAACGACTTGCCGCCGCCGGTCGGCATCAGCACCAGCGCGTCGCCGCCCGCCGCGACGTGCTCGATGATCTCCGCCTGCGCCCCGCGAAACGCGGGGAAGCCGAACAGGGTGTTCAGGAGCAGGAGCGGGGTGGACATGCTGCGGGGGCCTGGCAGTGGAGGCGCATTGTACTGGCTTAAGTGGAAAAACGTGGGTCGTGGATCGTGAGTTGTGGGTCGACCTGGCTTTCACCACCCATCACTCATCACTCATCACCGATTTCCGGCGCGTCTGCGCCGAAGCCCAAAGAATGAGATAATGCATCCATGGACGAACAACAACCGCCTACCCCCCCTCGCGCCCGCCTGCAGGCGCTCCTGGCCATCCCGGAGCGGCAGCGCACCGACGCGGAGTGGGACGAGTTGAATGAACTCGAGATCGTGCTGGCTTCCGGCAATCGCCCGGGCGCCCCGGATCAGAACTTCCGCCGGAACATGCCCCAATCCGGCGGCGGCGGCCGACCCAACAACAACAACCAAGGGGGCGGCGGGCAGCAACAGCGCGGCCAGAAGCCGGGCCGGAAGTTTCACCAGAGGCCGCCGCGGCGCAACGCACCGTAGAAAAGCAAGGCGAAAGGCGAAAGGCGAAAGGCGGAAGGCGGAAGTAAACCCGGACCCTTCTGCCTCGAGCAAGTCCGTTAAAGTGGTCAGAGCGAGATTCTCCGTTCTGGCCCTTTTCGTTTGGTAACGAATACGGAAAGGGGAAGCGGGCAATGCGATAGAAACCCTGCCCGACGGGTTTTACTTTCGCCTTTCGCCTTGCATTTCGTCACTCATCACGAATTTATGGAGAGGAGCGAACGTGCCTGCTGAAAATTACCTGCCCGATGTCCTGGAGACGGTCGAGGCCGAGCGCCTTGCCACGGGCTTCGTCTTTACCGAAGGCCCGCTGTGGCATCCCGATGGTTTCTATTACTTCGTGGACATCCGCACCAACCGGCTGTACCGGATCACGCCGGGGCAGAAGGCGGAAGTCGTGAGAGAGACCGGCGGCGGCAACGGCACGACCTTCGACCTGCAGGGGCGTCTCGTCCTGTGCGAAGGCGGCGGCCGGCGCGTCACGCGCATGGGCCGCGACGGCAAGGTCGAAACGGTGGTGGATCGCCACCAGGGTGGGCGCTTCAACCGTCCCAACGACGTGGTGTGCCGTTCGGACGGAAGTCTCTACTTCACCGACCCGGATAAGCGCGTGCCGTACGGCGAGCGGGAGATACCCGGTCCCGCCGGCATCGACAATCTGTGGGACGGCGCGCGCGTCTACCGCGTCGCACCCGACGGCGCCGTGAGCGTGCTGGCGCACTGCGAGTATCCGAACGGCCTCGCGTTCTCGCCGGACGAGCGCACGCTCTACGTCGCGAACACCCGCTCCTCGATGTACATCCACGCCATCGAGGTGAATGCTGCCGGCAGCATGACACGGCGACGCATCTTCGCCGACATGAACGCGGGCACGGAGCGCGGCATACCCGACGGGCTGAAGGTGGACAGCGCGGGCCGCGTCTACTGCACCGGGCCGGGGGGCATCTGGGTGTTCAGCCCGGAAGGGGACCGCCTCGGCACCATCCGCTTTCCCGAGCAGGCGGTAAATTTCGCGTTTGGCGGGGCGGACCTGCGCACGCTGTTCTGCTGCGCCCATACTTCCGTCTATACGCTGCGGGTCAAGGTGCCGGGGAATCCGCATCCGTGGTACAAGCTGCGCGCGCGTAGCTGATGTAAAGCCTCGCCGCGAAGTACGCAAAGGACACGAAGGAAGGGCAGGAAAAAAATTGAATCGCCAAGGCGCCAAGACGCCAAAGAAAGCTTCTCTTTTCCTTTGCGGTGAAGCTTCTCTTTTTCTTGGCGTCCATCGCGTCCTTGGCGGCAGAGCTTTTCTGTAAACT
>CAZFRR010000033.1:0-5181 GCA_964521405.1 uncultured Streptomycetaceae bacterium
GCACCATCAACCCGGCGGTGGTGAGTCTGAGCGGCTCGCGCGCCTACGATGGCACCACCAGCTTCGCGGCGGGCACGTTTGGCACGGTCAACGGGGTGGCGGGCGAGACGCTCACGCTCACGGGCAGCGGCACGGTGGCGGGCAAGAACGTGGGCACGCAGGCGCTGACGGGTCTGCCGACGCTGGCCGATGGCGCGGGCCTGGCCTCGAACTACACGCTCACGGGCGGCACGCACAACGGCACGATCACGCAGGCGGCGCTGACGCTGTCGACGAGCAACGTCACCAAGACCTATGACGGCAACACGACTGCGACGGGCACGGCGGTGGTGAGCAGCGGCACGCTCTACGGCACTGACAATATCTTGGGAGGCAGCTTCGCGTATACGGACAAGAACGTGGGGCTGGGCACCAAGACGGTGACGGTGTCGGGCGTGACGGTGAGCGATGGCAACTTGGGCGGCAACTACGCGGTCAGCTACGCCAACAACACCACCAGCACGATCAACCCGGCGACGCTAACCTACACCGGGAATACGTCGAGCCGCGAGCGCGGCGATCCGAACCCTGCTTTCTCCGGTGCCGTAAGCGGGTTTGTGGTGGGCGAAAATCTTGGTAATGCGACCACCGGGACGCTTGGGTTCACTTCACTTGCCATCCAGTCGTCGCCAGAAGGGTCCTACTCGATCAACGGTGGCGGCTTAAACGCCAACAATGGCAATTATGTCTTCTTGCAAGCACCGGGCAACGCGACGGCTCTCACGATTACCCCTCCGGTGAATTTCACCTGGACGGTGGGGGCCGGTGGCGCGTGGGAAAGCGGTTCGAACTGGAACAAGGGCTTTGCGCCGGTGGACGGAGCGGTCGTGACGATTCCTGACCTGGGTTCCACGGGCCCGTCGGCCACCATCACCTACTCGAGCGCGACCACGAACGTGAAGACCCTGACGAGTTTCGAGGGTCTGGCAATCGCTGGCGGCAACTTGAACCTGGGGACCGGCGGGGCGGATGTTTCGACCTTCCGGGGAGGTGCGCCGGTTACGCTGACCGGAGGCGCGCTCGGCATCAATTCCGGGGCAGCGCTTTCAGTCAGCAACCTCACTCTTAACGGCGGCATGCTGCGCGGCATGGGCACAATCAACGGCAACGTGAGCAACATGGCCGGGATTGTCGCAGCCGGCGCCTCCATTGGGACGTTGACGATCAACGGCAACTACGCGCAAGGACCCGCCGGCACACTAGGCGTCGAAGTGGGTGGCGCCAACCAGTATGACGTGCTCAATGTGACCGGAAATGTCACCCTCGACGGCACCCTTGCCGTGACGCTCATCAACAATTACGTGCCGGCGCCGAATGAGACCTACGCCGTGATTCAGAGCGGTGGCACGGTCAGCGGGGCACTGGGGATAGCCAGCATCCTGCCCTACCCGGTGTTCAGCGCCAGCTATCTGCCATCGAGTGTCAATCTGATTGCGGGCGCCAGCCCGGTAGTGCCGCCTCTGATCATTGATGGCAGGCAGATCCTGATCACGGCGACGGACCAGAGTGTGTCGGAAATTGCGGCTTTTTCCAGCGGATTGGAGGATAAGAAAAAGGAGGAAGAGAGGAAAGAGTCGCAGAAGAAGCACAGTTGCACGGGAGCGGTCTCGGGCGGGGGAGCGGGCGGTGTGGCGGCAATCGGATTCGGTGGTGGTGGCGGTCGCTGCACGTCACGCGGGTGTTTCTAGTTCCCATCCTGTTCTGATTGACCTGTCAGAAAAGTCCTGTATAATCCGCGACTTCATGATTTCGGCTCCGGCCGTAATCATCATCCTTGCCTCACCGAGTGCAATTGACGGGAGGCTGGGGGCTTCCATAAGCCCCTCAACCCATAAGGAGAAGGTGCGATGCGGCATTACGAAATCGTTTTTATCGTCCATCCGGACCAGAGCGAGCAGGTCCCGGGCATGGTCGACCGCTACCGCCAGCTGGTCGCGGGGCGCAATGGCAAGATCCACCGGCTGGAAGACTGGGGCCGGCGCCAGCTCACTTACCCGATCCAGAAAGTCCACAAGGCGCACTACGTGCTGATGAACGTCGAGTGCGACAACGAGACGTTGGGCGAACTCGACCACGCCTTCAAGTTCAATGACGCCGTGCTGCGCCACCTCATCGTCAAGATGAGCGAACCGATGACGGCGCCCTCGCCGATGATGAGGGAAGAGAAATCGAAATCTCTGACAGTGCCGGCCAGCGAGGAAAGCGCCAGGCCGGCGGCAGAGTCGGCGGCGTAGAGCTCGACAGAGTGGAAGCGAACGAGATCGCGTTGAGCGGAGAGCTGACCGCTATTGAGCCGCTGCGCTACACCCCCGCCGGCATCCCGCTCCTCAGCTTCAAGTTGATGCACCAGTCGCGTCAAACGGAGGCCGGGTTGAAGCGCCAGGTTGAATGCGAGATGGGCGGCGTGGCGATGGCGGAGGTGGCGGTGTCGATGTCCCGGTTAAAGCCGGGACAGTCGGTAAGGGTGAACGGGTTTCTCAACCGCAAGAACCGCATGAGCACACAACTGATACTGCATGTAACCGAAGCACTGGCAATAAAGGACTAGTTCATGGCGATGATGAGACAGGGATACGGCGGTGGCGGCGGGTCGCGAGGCCGGGGCAAGGGCAAAGGCAAATTCGCGAAGGGCAAGGACACCCGCGGCGGGCGCAACCAGCTTTTCCGGCGCAAGAAATTCTGCCGCTTTACCGCCGACGGCACGAAAGAGGTCGATTACAAGGATATCGGCATTCTCAAGGAATTCATCAATGAGAACGGCAAGATCATCCCGGCGCGCATCACCGGCACCAAGGCGCGCTACCAGCGCCAGCTGGGCATCGCGATCCAGCGCGCGCGTTTTCTCGCGTTGCTGCCATATACGGACTTACATTAAAGAACGGTTCAAGGTTCAAAGTTTAAGGTTCAAGGTTGTCAGCAGCGAGCTGTCGCTCGCGTTGTTGAACTCGGTACATTGAACTCGGAACCCGGAACTTGGAACACGGAACTTTAGACGGGTGACATTATGCAAGTGATATTGCTGGAAAAGATCGTGAACCTGGGAAGCCTCGGCGACGTCGTCAAGGTGAAAGAGGGCTTCGCCCGCAACTTCTTGATTCCAAACGGGAAGGCGAAGCGCGCCACGCCACAGAACCTGGCCGACTTCGAGCAGCGCCGCGCTGACCTGGAGAAAGCCCAGGCGGATGCGCTCGCAGTCGCGCAGAGCCAGGCCGCCAAGCTCGACGGGCTCATGATCCAGATCACCCAGAAAGCGGGCGTGGACGGGAAGCTGTTCGGCTCCGTCACCAACGTGGATGTCTCCGAAGCGCTGAAGGCGCAAGGGCTGGAGGTGCCGAAAGCGGCGATTCGCATGCCGCAGGGGCCGTTGAAGCAGGTGGGAGACCACCCGCTCAAGATCGCGCTGCATGCCGACGTCGTGGTGACGGTCACTGTGTCGGTGCTGGGCGAGGCGTAAAAAATTTTTTAGCGCGTAAATTCAACGGGTTTTCCCGGACGCAAAAAAAGGGCTGGTGACAGCCCTTTTTTATCGTTTACACTTCACCGGCAGTTCATCACCGGCTCGTGACGGCAGTCAGCGACGGCAAACTCAAACACACCAGCACCCGGCACAACGCATCATGGCCCAGGCCCAGGTCGTCACCTCGATCGTCAAGGATGCCCAGTTCGAGGCCACCCGGGTGCCGCCCCAGTCGATCGAGGCGGAGCAATCCGTTCTGGGCGGACTGCTGCTCGACAATACTGCGTGGGACCGGGTGGCGGACCTCGTCACCGAGCGCGATTTCTACCGCGCGGATCACCGCCTCATCTTCCAGCATATCGGTCAGCTGATCGAGCACGGCAAGCCCGCTGACGCACTCACCATCGCCGAAAGCCTCGAGAGAAGCGGCAAGCTCGCAGAAATCGGCGGGCAGGCCTACCTCGGCTCGCTCGTATTGAACACTCCTAGCGCCGCCAACATCCGGCGCTACGCCGAAATCGTGCGCGAGCGCTCCATTATGCGCAACCTCGCCTCGGTGGGGACCGAGATAGCGGACTCCGCCTACAGCCCGATGGGGCGGGACGCCAAGGCGCTGGTGGACGAGGCCGAGTCCAAGGTGTTCCAGATCGCGGAGGCGGGCTCCAAGTCGCAGCAGGGGTTCGTCAAGATCGATCCGCTGCTGACCGAGACCGTCGAGCGCATCGACATGCTCTACAACCGCGAGAACAAGAACGACATCATCGGGCTTGCAACTGGATTCGCCGATCTCGACCGCATGACTTCGGGACTGCAGGGGGGCGAGCTCGTGATCGTGGCGGCGCGCCCGTCCATGGGCAAGACCGCGCTCGCCATGAACATTGTCGAGCAGGTGGTGCTGGAGCAGAAAAAGGCGGTCGCGGTGTTCAGCATGGAAATGTCGGGCACCCAGCTCGCCATGCGCATGATCGGCTCGGTGGGCCGGTTCGACCAGCACGAGCTTCGCACCGGGACCTTCAAGGACGAGGACTGGTCGCGGATGGTCGATTCGGTCGGAAAATTGAACGAGGCGCAGCTCTACATTGACGACAGCGCGGGATTGAACGCGCTGGAGGTGCGCTCGCGCGCCCGGCGCCTGCACCGGCAGTGCGGCGGGCTGTCAATGATCGTGGTGGACTACCTGCAGCTCATGTCGGCGAGTAGCGGCCGCGAAGAGAACCGCGCTACCGAGATCGCGGAGATTTCCCGCTCGTTGAAGAGTCTTGCCAAGGAACTGAAGATCCCCGTGATGGCGCTCTCGCAGTTAAACCGCAGCGTGGAGTCGCGGGTGGACAAGCGCCCGATGATGTCCGACCTGCGCGAGTCGGGCGCGATCGAGCAGGATGCCGACCTGATCCTCTTCATTTACCGGGACGAGGTCTACAACCCCGGCAATACCGAGAAGCAGGGCGAAGCCGAGATCATCATCGCCAAGCAGCGCAACGGCCCGACCGGCCTCGTCAAGCTCACCTTCCTCGGCAAGCACATCCGCTTCGAGAATCGTGCGGACCCCGGCCGTTTCTAGTTTCGAGTTCCGAGTTCAAAGTTCCGAGTTCGAAGTTGAACTTCGTACTCGAATGTCGTCCAACCTTGAACCCGGAACCCGGAACCCGGAACCCGGAACCCGGAACCCGGAACCCGGAACCCGG
>CAZFRR010000034.1:0-47525 GCA_964521405.1 uncultured Streptomycetaceae bacterium
CGCCTACGCCGTCACCGGAGCGAAGCGGATCGTGGACGCGCCGAGCGTGCCGACCATGGCGGAGGCGGGGTTCCCGGACATCGGCAGCGACAACTGGAACGGCATCTTCGCTCCGGCCCGCACCCCGAAGCCGGTGCTGGCGAAGCTGCACGCGACCGCCGTGGCCGCGATGAAGGAGCTGGAAACGGAAGGCGTGCTGGAAAAGCGCCAGACGCCGATCAGCCTCTCCGCTTCGCCGGCGGATTTCGACGCTTACGTGCTCTCGGAACTGAAGCGCTGGGACAAGATCATAAAGGACAACAAGGTCCAGATCGACTGAACCCCCGTGAGGGCAGGAGAGCGCGAGAGCGGGAGAGCGAACTTCCCATCTCACGACCTCCCGATCTCCCGATTTCACGAATAGAAGACCATGGCTGATACGGCGACACCCCTACGCGTGACGGCGGAGCATTTGGAGGCGTTCATCTCGCGGGCGTTTCAGGCAGTGGGTATTTCCGCGGCCGAATCGAAAAGCATCGCCGAGTTGATGGTGCGCGCCGACGTGCAGGGCTCCGAGGGGCACGGCGTTTTCCGCCTGCCGCAATACATCCGCCGCATCAAGGGCGGAGCAGTCAATATCAAGCCGGACATCCGCGTGGTGCGCGAAGCGGCCGGGATGGCGCTGGTGGATGGCGACAACGGCATGGGGCACCTCGTGATGCGTTTCGCCACCGAGAAGGCGATCGAGAAAGCGAAAACCGCGGGCGTGGCCTGGGTGGGGGTGAAGTGGAGTAACCATGCCGGTCCCGCTTCTCTCTACGCGGCCATGCCGCTCGAGCACGACATGGTGGGGCTCTACCTCGCGGTGGGCAACGCCAACCACCTGCCGGCGTGGGGCGGCCTCGACATGCTGCTCTCCACCAATCCGATCGCGGTCGCGGTCCCGGCAGGTGACGAGGCGCCGATCGTGCTCGACATGGCGACGACGGTTGCGGCCTACGGCAAGGTCAAGACCAAGGCGCAGCGCGGCGAGATGATGCCGGAAGGGTGGATGATGGACCGGCAGGGCAAGCCGCTGACCGATCCGAAGCGTGCCAACGAGGGGTTTCTCCTGCCGATCGGCGGCTACAAGGGTTACGGCCTCGCGCTGATCTTCGGGCTGCTGGCGGGTACCTTGAACGGGGCGGCCATGGGCAGGGACGTGGTGGACTTCAATGCCGACGACACGACGCCCACCAACACCGGGCATGTCATCGTCGCGATCAACGTGGCGGCCTTCCAGCCGGTCGCGGAGTTCAAGCAGAGCGTGGACGCGCTCACGCGCGATCTGCGCAAATCCGAGCGATTGCCGGGCGTGGACCGCATCCGCCTGCCCGGCGAGGGCAGCCACGCCGCCCGCATCGACCGCTCGAAGAACGGCATCCCGCTGCCCGCGCCGCTCGCCGCGAGCCTCGATCAGCTCGCGGGCGAGCTGAAGATCGCGCCGCTCACCTGAGGGATGAGGGGGCTGATACCAGATACGAGATACGAGATACGAGATACGAGATTAGAGAAACCCGCATCCCGCATCCCGCATCCCGGATCACGACTCACGAATGACGATTCACGCATTTTCCTGGAAAGTGCGCATGATCTTCTGGCTCATTCTCGCAGCTGCGACGGCCTGGCTGCTGTGGTACATGGTCAAGGTGCCGGGCGCCTCGTACTCCGGTGCGCTGAAGCCTCTCAGCGCCGAAGAGCTGATCATGGCCGAGCACCTGCGCGGGCACGTTGCGGGAATCGCGAGCCGCGAGCACAACGTATTCAGGGCCGCTGAACTGGAGGCTTCTGCCCAATACATCGAGAAGGCCCTGGCGGCGTTGGGCTACGGGGTCGCGGCGCAGCGGTTCGTGTCGGGGCCGGCCGAGGTGCGCAACATCGAAGTGGAAGTGAAGGGCGGGCCGCGCGCCTCCGAGATCGTGATCGTCGGCGCCCACTACGATTCCGTTGCCGGCGCAGTCGGCGCGAACGACAATGGCTCGGGCGTTGCCGCGGTGCTGGAGCTCGCGCGGTTATTCCGGGGCGCGCAACCGTCGCGCACGCTGCGCTTGGTCGCGTTTGTCAATGAGGAGCCGCCGTTTTATCACAGCGACGCCATGGGCAGCCGGCAGTACGCGCGCCGGGCGAAGGAACGTGGCGAGAGCGTCGTCGCCATGTTTTCGCTCGAAACCATCGGCTACTACTCCGACCGGCCGGGGAGCCAGCGCTACCCGTTTCCGCTCAACTTTTTCTATCCCTCGACTGGAAATTTCATCGCCTTCGTCTCGAACCTGTCATCGCGCGCGCTGTTGCATGAAGCGATCGCGAGCTTTCGCCGTCACGCCGGGTTCCCGTCGGAGGCAGTGGCCGCGCCCGCCATCATCCCGGGCGTGGACTGGTCCGACCACTGGTCGTTCTGGCAGGAAGGCTGGCCGGCGCTGATGGTGACCGATACCGCGCCCTACCGTTATCCCCACTACCACACGATGCAGGACACACCGGACAAGGTGGATTACGAGCGCCTCGCGCGGGTGGTCACCGGGCTGCATGGCATGTTGCGGGAGCTCGTCCAGGTTCCGTGATGGGTATTGCCCCGTTCCAAGTTCCAAGTTCCAAGTTCCGAGTTCCGAGTTCCGAGTTCAAAATGCCAAGTTCAAGATCGCGAGCGGCAGCTCGCGCTGACAACCTTGAACCTTGAACCTTGAACCTTGAACCTTGAACCCGGAACCCGGAACCCGGATCCTTGTCACGTGATAACGTGACATAGCTCACGGCACTTTCCTGCCATTGCCCGGTCTATGACGGCAGGCTAATCTCCCCCCATGCCGGATTACTATCCCCGCTCCTTCCCGAGGCTGCTTGCAGTCGGGTTCACGCTGGTGGCGTTGCCGCTGGTGTTCGCGCTGGTCAATAACGCGATCTCGGTGGACCGGCTCGCCAACCGCAGCCAGAACGCGGTGTACCAGGCGGTGCAGGCCACCCAGGCCAGCCGGCGGCTCTCGCAGCTGCTCGGCGCGCTTGAGCGCACCGCGCGCCAGATCGTGATCCTCGACGACCGGTCGCTGCTCGACGCCTACGTGGCAAGCCGCCGGCAGTTCGAGCAGGCAGTGGCGGAATTTTCCCGTTTGCCACTCGAATCTGCGCAACAGGGTGCGCTCGATGAGATCGTGAGCGGGGAAGCCGAAATCTTCGCGGCGCTGTCCGGAACGGCCACGAAAGGCGCGCAGTTGAAAGGCGCCGTCGAGCGTTTCGTGAAACTGGCCGATCGCGCGCAGTCCATCGTGGCGAGCTCGAACGCCCAGATCGACCGCGAGGTCGAGTCGATGCGTACCACCGCCGACCAGGCCCAGCGCATCACGCTCTGGCAGCTGCTGGCCTTGATCCCCGTGGTGGCGTTCCTGGTGATCGGCTTCTCCATCCTCATTACACGCCCCATCCGCCAGGTTGACGCCGCGATCCGGCTGCTCGGCTCCGGGCAGTTCCGCGTGCCGGTAACGGTCAGCGGGCCGCGGGACCTCGAGCAGCTCGGCGAGCGGTTGGAGTGGATGCGGCGCGAGTTGCTCGACTTGGAAGAGCAGAAGAACCGCTTCCTGCGGCAGGTGTCGCACGAACTGAAGACGCCGCTGACCGCGCTGCGCGAGGGCGCCGAATTGCTTTCGGAGGAAGCGGTGGGCAAGCTCACCGCGGAGCAGCGGGAGATCGCGGAGATCCTGCGCCACAACAGTGTAGAATTGCAGAAGCTGATCGAAGACCTGCTGTCCTTCGGCGCGAGCCAGTTCCGCAAGGTGACCGTGGACCTGGAACCGGTGGAAATCCGCCGCATCGTCGAGCGCGTGGCCGCCGACCAGCGGTTGGCGGCGCGGGCCCGCGGCCTGACGCTCGACGTTTCCGCCGAGGATGTCATGCTGCAGGCGGACCCGGAAAAACTGCGCGTTGCGCTCGACAACCTGGTATCCAATGCCATCAAGTTCTCCCCGGAGGGCGCATCCATCAAGATTGACTCGCGACTCGACGGGGACACGCTCGAGCTGGACGTGATCGACCGGGGGCCGGGCATCCCGCCCGCGGAGCGCGCGCGCATCTTCGACCCGTTCTACCAGGGCCGGCATGCCGGCGCGGGGCCGGTGCGCGGGACAGGTATCGGGCTATCCGTCGTGAAGGAATACGTCTTCGCCCACGGCGGCAGCGTGGAGGTCGTGGACTCCCGGCAGGGCGCGCACGTGCGCATCAGGCTGCCCATGAGCCGTATCGAGGGGGCGGCATGAGCGTAATACCGCGTCTTATCGCCCTTGCGCTGGGCTGCCTCAGCGTGCTGGCCGGGTGCGGCGTCCTGCGAGGGCTGGAAAGCCAGGAACCGGCGCCCTGGGTGCAGGCCGGCGTTTCGCAGCCGGCAACGGACGCTGAAAACCTGCTGCTGTATTACGAGCACGTGAGGAAGCTCGTCGCCGCCGACCTCAACCGGGAACACGACGCGGCGCGCCAGGTTTATACCCGCGCGCGCTCGGATTTCAGCCGCATCCGGTTCGCCATGGTGCTCTCGCTTCCGAACACCGCGGTGAGCGACGAGGGGCGCGCGCTGGAGCTATTGGAGCCGGTTGCAAAGAATCAGGGCAGCCCGCTGCACGGGCTTGCCTACCTGCTCACTTCCCAGTTGCAGGAGCGCAAGCGGCTCGATGCGAGCGCCCAGGGCCTCCAGCAAAAGCTGGACGCCTTGAGGTCGCTCGAGCGCAGCATGATAGAGAGAAATCGATGAACGCACCGCGCACCAATATCCTGGTTGTTGACGACGATCCGGACCTGCTGCGGCTGATGCAGATCCGCCTTACCGCGGCCGGTTATACCGTGTCGACGGCGGAGAGCGGCGAGCGCGCGCTCACCCAGGCGAGCATCGCGCGCCCACAGCTGGTGGTGACCGACCTGCGGATGGGCGGGATGGATGGCATGACGCTGTTCGAAGCGCTGCGCGCCGCCCACCCGACGATGCCGGTCATCATCCTGACCGCGCACGGCACGATTCCCGACGCGGTGGCCGCGGTCCAGCGCGGCGTATTCGGTTACCTCACGAAGCCATTTGATTCCAAGGCGCTGCTGGCCGAGGTCGAGCGGGCGCTGGCCATGGCGGGCGGCGTCCACGCGGCCGGCGATGCCGGCGGCGAATGGCGCCGGGACATCATCACCCGCAATTCCGTCATGGAGGACGTGCTGGCCAAGGCGCGCATGGTGGCCGAGAGCGATGCGAGCGTGTTCATCCAGGGCGAGTCGGGCACGGGCAAGGAGCTGATCGCGCGCGCCATACACCAGGCGAGCCCGCGGCGCGCTGCGGCCTTCGTCGCCATCAATTGCGGCGCGATCCCCGAGCCGCTGCTCGAATCCGAGCTGTTCGGGCACGTGAAGGGCGCCTTCACCGGCGCGGTGCGGGACAACAAGGGACTGTTCCAGGCCGCCAACCGGGGCACCCTGTTCCTCGACGAGATCGGCGACATGCCCGTCTCCCTCCAGGTCAAGCTGCTGCGCGTGCTGCAGGATAAGAAGGTGCGGCCCGTCGGGGCGACCGAATCCCATGAAGTGGATGTCCGCGTCATCTCCGCGACCCACCGCAATCTCGAGGCGGAGATGGCGGCGGGGAATTTCCGGGAGGATCTCTATTACCGGCTGAACGTGGTCGCGCTCTCGCTGCCGCCGCTCACCGAGCGGCGCGAGGACATCCCGCTGCTCGCCAGTTATTTCCTGGCGCTGCTCGCCGAGAAATACAAGAAGTCCGTCAATGGCTTTGCCCCGGAGGCGCTGGAGCTGATGGTGACGGCGTCCTGGCCGGGCAACGTGCGCCAGCTCTACAACGTGGTCGAGCAGTCGGTGGCGCTCGCCACGACGCCGATCATTCCGCTGTCGCTCGCGCAGCAGGCGATCCAGAACCAGCAGGCCGAATTCGCCTCATTCGAGGAGGCGCGGCGCCGCTTCGAGCGCGATTACCTGACGCAGCTTCTGAAGATCACCGAGGGCAACGTGACGCAGGCGGCGCGCCTCGCCAAGCGCAACCGCACCGAGTTCTACAAGCTGCTCGGCCGCCACCAGCTCGAGCCCAAACTCTTCAAATCAAAATAGGTCCTTCCGGCAATTCCGTGGGTGTTCGCCCGTGCAAGAATTCGGCGTAAGGGGCCCCTTCCCCCCTTGCGGGGGAAGGCCGGGATGGGGGGACGGGGCTGCGCTACGAGTTTGACCCCCCACCTCAATCCTCCCCCACAAGGGGGGAGGAAGCTTGCTCGAGCCTGCACGCGCCGGCTCGGACAACACCCACGGTAAAGCCGGATGAACCTCAAAATAAAACGGCGCCGGTGGCGCCGTTTTATTTTGTACCTGCCCAACCGGACGAAACCCCCACTCTCTTAATACACGCGTTGGATGGCGAGCCGGGTTGTTCCTTCGTTCAAGACGCGCATACCGGCCTACCTGAGTTTTGATTCCGTGTGTCCATGGATGGGCTCGGGATGTCGCGATGGGCGCGTTTTAGCGCGTCTTGTCGCCGCCCCCCGACAGGGAAACACCAGCCGAATCAAGCGACTAAGCCGAAGGCAACGTTCCTCGTTGCCGGACGGCGACATTGCGCGCCCGGCCACTCTATGCAACCTATTGATTAAAAAGGTATCTATGACCTGGCACAGGGATTGCGAACTATCGCAGCGGACACCACCGGTGCCCGTGGTTCCGGGTTGCCCGGGGAAAGGAGCAGGCCATGAACACCGTCAATTCCCTCGAAACGCCACCAAAACACTCCGGAATACTTTATCCGGTGATGCTCATCGCCGCGATCGCGGTGATCGTGTTCAGCGCAGCGGGCATCGCCACCATGATGGGCTGGATGCCGAGCGCGCAGTCAAAGATCGAGCCGACGGTAAAGGCAGTGACCGAGCCGGCCAGAGTGGTGCCCGAGTCAGCCAGGCCCGCGGCAAACCGGCCGCGAATGGTGGCATCCGCTCCCGCGGCCTGCGTGGATTGCGGCATGGTGGAATCGATCCGCGCCATCGAGGTGAAGGGCGAGGGCAGCGGGGTCGGCGCGATCGGCGGCGCCGTGGTCGGCGGCGTGCTCGGCAACCAGGTCGGCCGCGGCAGCGGGCGCACGGTGGCGACAGTGGTCGGCGCCGGCGCGGGCGCCTATGCCGGCCACGAAATCGAGAAGAACGTGAACAAATCCGTCAGCTACCAGGTGCGCGTGCGCATGAACGACGGCACTTATCGCACGTTCCACGAGCGCGCGCAGCCCGCGCTGGCCATCGGCCAGAAGGTGCGCGTGACCGAGCAGGGCATCGTCGCGGCCGGGTAACTGAACCATGCTTGAGGGAGATGAGGCCATGAAGTTGCGCCAGATGCCGGGAATCGTGGCAGGCACGTTGCTCGCGGGCAGCGTGGCCGCTTACGCGGCGGAGAACGCTGCCACTGCCGCCCAGGCCCTGCCGGACAGAGCGGGCGCGAGTGCCGCGTCAAGCGCGCCTGCCGCCGGGCCGGTGATGACGCGCGAGGATGACCGGGTTGCGCTGGAGTTTGCGATTTTTGCGGGCTCGCAGAAAAACGCACGCAGCCTGGTGGCAGGTTTGCGGCAAGGCAGCGAGGTGACGCTGGTCCCCGTCACGGGTGGCGGCCCGGCCGCCGACGCGATTGCGTTCACGCCGCCCACGCGCCCGATGGGCAATGGCGATGTCCGCATCGCCCTGGCGCTGGCCCAGGAGCAGCTGATCCGGCTCGGCGTCACCCAGCCCGCCTCCGATCAACTCAAGGCGGCCCTGGTCGGCGGTACGGTCACGAGGGGCCTCGGCTCCAGCGCGACCACCACCCGACTCAAGGGGGTGCTGGTCATGCGAGCCCAGGGCATGGGTTGGGCCCAGATCGCCGGCGCGATGGGCACGAAGCTCGCCCACGTGATGGGCGGTTTGAAGCAGACGCACCAGGAACTCGCGACCGGGCAACGCGTGCCGGGCGCGGGCCACTTCCTTTCGACCAGTGCCCGGACGCCCGCAGCGGGCGAAGCGCGCGGGGCAGGGATGGTTATGGGGGAGGGCAACCGCGCCGCTCTCGCCGGCCAGACGAACGAACAGGCGCACGCCAGCCACTAACAGTTTTTTGAAAATCGTCTCGGCGATCAATATTTCGTCATGCCGGCGAAAGCCGGCATCCAGTAAGTCTTGATTCGCTTGTTACGCTGTTTCTGGACACCGGCTTTCGCCGGTGTGACGAGCTGATTGTCAACAAACTGCTAAGAACGGAAGGCGAGTAGTGAATGCGCTGCGCGATAGCCTGCCCGGCACGACCGGGCAAGCGGCAGGTTTTTCGGGAAGGAAACGGACAATGAGCACGGTCAGTCACGGGCGCATCAAGCGGATCAACGCCGAGTTTCGGGGAGACGAGGCGGTCGCGATCGACATCCTGGAAGTGATGCTGCGCATGGGAGAGGTCTCGCGCTCGCGCATCGAATGCGACACCAAGCTGGTGCGGCTGGCGTTGAAGGCGCTCGACCGGGCGATTGTCGATTACTGCGGCCGCACCGGCCAGCGCTATGGCACCTACTCCTTGATTGCGAAACATCTCGACGAGCGCGAAGTCCCGGCGCAAAGCGAGCCGGCCCGCGTCGTCAGCATGCAGAAGTGAAAACCGGGAACCGGATGCTGGCGGCCGCCGGTGCGTTGCTGGCGGCCTGCACGGCGGCGCCCGGGCCGAAACCGCCGCAGGTCAACCTGGGCGGCTACTCCGAAGCCTTCAAGCAGGGCTATGCCGAAGGCTGCGAGAGCGCCGGCGCCCGCAGCCAGCGGCGCAACGAGGGCCGCTACAAGACCGAGGCCGACTACATGATGGGCTGGAACGACGGCTTCAGCGCTTGCCGCAGGAACCGCTGAACGGATTTACCGCAGAGGCGCAAAGACGCAGAGAAAACAAGCCCTGAACGTGCAGCAGCAAATGAAAACGCAAGAAATTCCAGTCACGACCGAAAAACACGCCTGCTTATTTTGAAGTTCTCTGCGCCTCGGCGTCTCTGCGGTGAGATTCAGCCCTGGACGCGTGAAATCCGGACCGCTTCAGGGATGCGCCGGAGCGCGCGCATGATGCTGGCGAGGTGCAGGCGGTTCGATACCTGGATCGTGAAGAACATGTTGGTGTAGCTGCTGCCGTCCTCGGGGTCCACCGTCACGTTCTGGATATTGGAGCCCGCTTCCGCAATCTCGGCCGCCACCTTGGCGAGCACGCCGCGCTGGTTGGCCACCACCAGCTTGATGTTGACTTCGAACAGCTTGCTGGTCTCGGGGTCCCACGCCACGTCGAGCACGCGGTCGGGATCGTGGCGCATCCTGGCGATGACCGGGCAGTCGTGGGTATGGATCACCATGCCCTGCCCCTTGCTGATGACGCCGATGATCGGGTCGCCGGGTATCGGGCGGCAGCAGTGGGCGAACTGCACCGCCATGCCTTCCGAGCCGCGGATGATCACCGAGCCGGGCGCGGGCGCCTCGTGGGGGCCGGGTTCGGTGCGCGCCAGCAGCCGGCGCGCCACGACCGCGGCGAGGCGCTTGCCGAGGCCGATATCGGCGGACACCTCCTGGCGTGACTTGGCGCCGGCATCGCGCAGGAACTTGTCCCATTGCGCTTCCTTGATCTCCGCCGGCGCGGACCCGATGGCGGCGAGCGCCTGGTTCAACAGCCGTTCACCGAGCTTCGCCGACTCCTGGAAGTGCATGGTCTTGAGGAAGTGCCGGATGCGCGAGCGCGCCTTGCCCGTCGACACGAAATTCAACCAGAGCGGGTTGGGTCTGGCATGCGCCGCGGTGATGATCTCGACCCGGTCGCCGTTCTTCAACTCGGCCCGCAGCGGCAGGAGCTCCTGGTTGATCTTCACCGCCACGCAGCGGTTGCCGATGTCGGTGTGCACGGCGTAAGCGAAGTCCACCGCCGTCGCGCCCCGCGGCAGCGACAGGATCTTGCCCTTGGGAGTGAACACGTAGACTGCGTCCGGAAAGAGGTCCACCTTGAGGTGCTCGAGAAACTCGGCGGAGTCCCCCGATTGCGACTGGATCTCGAGCAGGCTCTGCAGCCACTGGTGCGTCTTCTTCTGCAAATCGGAGAGCGAGGTGTCGGCGTCCTTGTAGAGCCAGTGCGAGGCCACGCCGGCTTCGGCGATCTTGTGCATCTCGTGGGTGCGGATCTGCACCTCGATCGGGGCGCCAAACGGGCCGAAGAGCGTGGTGTGCAGCGACTGGTAACCGTTCGCCTTGGCGATGGCGATGTAGTCCTTGAACTTGCCCGGGATCGGCTTGTAGAGGCCGTGGAGCGCCCCCAGCGCGAGATAGCAGGCCGGCACGTCGTTGACGATGATGCGAAAGCCGTAGACGTCGAGCACCTGCGCGAAGGTGAGGTGCTTCTCGCGCATCTTGCGGTAGATCGAATGGAGGTGCTTCTCGCGCCCCAGCGCCTGGGCTTCCACTCCGGCTCCCTTCAGCTTTTTCTTGATGCCGTCCAGCACCTTGCTCACCACCTCGCGCCGGTTGCCGCGCGCCGATTTCACCGCCTTGGCCAGCACGCGGAAGCGGTCGGGGTAGAGCTGCCTCAGCGCGAGGTCCTCGAGCTCCTGGTAGATGCTGTTCAAGCCCAGGCGGTTGGCGATCGGGGCGTAGATATCGAGCGTCTCGCGCGCGATGCGGCGCCCCTTCTCGGGCGCGACCGCGTCGAGCGTGCGCATGTTGTGCAGCCGGTCGGCAAGCTTGATCAGGATGACGCGCACGTCGCGCGCCATCGCCAGCAGCATCTTGCGGAAATTCTCGGCCTGCGCCTCGGCGTGCGACTCGAACTCGATCTTGTCCAGCTTGGAGACGCCGTCGACCAGGTCGGCGACCGGTTTTCCGAAGTGACGGGAAATCTCGGTCTTGGTGACCGAGGTGTCCTCCATCACGTCATGGAGGAGGGCGGCGGTGAGCGCCTGCGAGTCGAGGTGCCACTGCGCGAGGATGCTGGCGACCGCGAGCGGGTGCGAGATGTAGGGCTCGCCGGACTGGCGGAACTGCCCTTCGTGCGCCTGCTCGCTGAAATGATAAGCCGACTGGAGCTGCGAGATGTCCTCCGGCTTGAGGTAGCCGGACCAATCCTTGAACAACGCGTCGGCGGCGGCTTGCATCTACGCAATGATGAGTGATGAATGATGAATGATGAATTGGAAGTGCAGCCTCCGACGATCTCCAGCGCGGTCATTCCGCATTCATCATTCCGCATTCATCATTGTGTGTTAAGTCTGTCCCTTGTTGAGGATCTCGGAGCCGTACTTGCCGGCCGCAAGCTCGCGCAGGGCGACCACGGTGGGCTTGTCGCGGTTCGCTTCCACCATCGGCTGCGCGCCGTTGGCGAGCTGGCGCGAGCGGAAGGTCGCGGCAAGCGACATCTCGAAGCGGTTCGGGATCATTTTCAGGCAATCGTCGACGGTGATGCGTGCCATAACAGTCAATGCTCCGGTTACTTCATGCGGTTGATCGAGTTAGTGTGGCGGGCGAGCTGGCGGGCGAGCTTGAGCCGTTCGGCCCGGATGATGCTACGCAGGTCCAGCGCCGCCCGGTTGAAATCCTCGTTCATAATAACATAGTCGTACTCGGCGACGTGGCTGATCTCGTCGCGCGCGGCGGCCAGGCGCCGCGCGACCACCTCCGCGCTGTCCTGGGCCCGGCCCTTAAGCCGCGATTCCAGCAGTTCCAGCGACGGCGGAAGTATGAAAATCCCCACCACCGGCTTCACCAGCCGGCGCACCTGCTGCGCGCCCTGCCAGTCGATCTCGAGCACCACGTCGTGTCCTGCCGCGCGCTCGCGCTCGATCCACTTTTGGGAGGTGCCGTAGTGATTGCCGTGGACCACCGCGCTCTCCAGGAAGTCCCCCGCTTCCAGCATGCGCTGGAATTCGGGCTTTGCCACGAAGTGATAGTCGCGACCGTTGGCCTCGCCCGGCCGCGCCGGCCGCGTGGTGTAGGACACCGACAGCCTGACTTCGGGCTCGGCCTCCAGCAGCGACCTGACCAGGCTGGTCTTGCCGCCGCCGGAAGGGGAACTGATGATGAACAAAGTGCCATTCATGGTGTCAAGTGTTGAGTGTCAAGTGTTGAGTGTTGAGTGTTGAGTGTTGAGTGTTGAGTGTTGAGTGTTGAGTGTTGAGTTTCGATCTCTGTTAGCGGTTAACTCAAAACTCAACACTCAACACTCAAAACTCAAAACTCATCACTCGATGTTCTGGACCTGCTCGCGCATCTGCTCGATGTAGAGCTTCAGGTCGAGAGCGGCCTGGGTGACGGCGAGATCGACGGATTTGGAAGAGAGCGTATTCGCCTCGCGGTTCAGCTCCTGCATCAGGAAATCGAGTTGCTTGCCGGCGGTGCCGCCGGCTGCCAGGATGCGCTTCAACTCCGCCAGGTGCGCGGTGAGGCGAGAGAGTTCCTCGTCCACGTCGACCTTGGCGGCGAACACCGCCACTTCCTGCCGCACCCGCTCGTCCTCGCCGCCGCCGAGCGCCTCCTTGAGGCGGGCGGCAAGCCGTTCCTGGAACGCCGCCACCATCTGGGGCAGGCGCGGGGTGATGTCCGCGATCCGGCGTTCCATGCCGGCTACGCGCTCGAGCAGCAGCGACTTTAATTTACCGCCCTCCCGCCCGCGGGCGGCATTGAACTCCCGCAGCACGGCGGCCAGGAGATCGCGGCACGCCGCGTGCAGCTCCTCGAGCGGCAGGGGCTCGGTGATGAGCACGCCCGGCCAGCGCAGCACGTCGGCGGCGGAGAGCGGGGCAGCGCCCGCGAGCGAGGCCCGCACCTTCAACTCGGTTTCCCCCAGCTGCTGCATCAGGCCTTCGTTCAGATTGAGTTTCTTGATCGTGCCGGGGGTGACCGAGAAAGTCACCCGGCACTCGACCTTGCCACGGCTGACTTGTGCCTGGAGGACCTCCCGCAGCGCGGGCTCGATGGCGCGCAAGTCGTCGGGCAGCCGGAACTGGATGTCGAGGTAGCGGTGATTGACCGAGCGCAGCTCGACGTTGAGCATGCCAAACGGAAACTCCTTCGCCGCCGCGGCGTAGCCGGTCATGCTGTGTATCATTGCGAAACCGTGAATCGTGAATGGTGAATGGTGAATCGCGAACGGCAAGATATCGACAATTTCGATATACGATTCACGATTTACGATTTACCATTAACGCCTTTGCGAAGATAGCATACTCAGGGAGTTGCATGCGACCCAGCGGAAGAGAACCGGACCAGTTGCGCGCGGTGCGCATCACCCGCGGCTACACCCGACACGCGGAGGGCTCGGTGCTGGTCGAATTCGGCGATACGCGGGTGCTTTGCACCGTGAGCGTGCTCGACCGGCAGCCGCCGCACCTGAAAGGCTCGACGCAAGGCTGGGTCACGGCCGAGTACGGCATGCTGCCGCGGGCGACCAACACCCGCGGCGACCGCGAAGCCGCGCGCGGCAAGCAATCGGGCCGCACCCAGGAAATCCAGCGGTTGATCGGGCGCGCGCTAAGGGCGGTGGTCAATCTGGAAAAGCTCGGCGAGCGCACGCTCCATCTCGACTGCGACGTGATCCAGGCCGACGGCGGCACGCGCACGGCGGCCATCACCGGCGCGTTCGTCGCGTTGCACGACGCCGTTGGCCTCCTCCTCCAGCGGCAGTCGATCGCCGCCACGCCCATCCTCGATTACGTCGCCGCCGTCTCGGTCGGCGTCCACGAGGGAAGGCCGGTGCTCGACCTCGACTATGCCGAGGACTCCGCCTGCGACACCGACATGAACGTGGTGATGACCGGGGGCGGCGGGTTGATCGAAGTGCAGGGCACGGCGGAGGGCAAGCCGTTCTCGCGCAAGGAGATGGAAGCGATGCTCGACCTGGCGCAGAAGGGCATCCGCGAACTCGTCGCGGCGCAGCGCGCCGCGCTGAAAGCCTGAATTGAACCGCCGAGGCGCCGAGAGAATCAAGAGCAAGAATATATAACCGCCGAGGCGCCGAGGCCGCCAAGCAGAGCCATTCAGTAATTGAACCGCCGAGGCGCTGAGAGAGTCAAAAGCAAGAATATATAACCGCCAAGTCGCCGAGGCCGCCAAGCAGAGCCATTCAGTAATTGAACCGCCGAGGCGCCGAGAGAGTCAAAAGCAAGAATATATAATCGCCAAGTCGCCGAGGCGCCAGAAGAACCAGAAAAATAAGTTCAATGCCAGTCGAACCGCGGAATGTGCAGTTCTTGATACAGACTAGTAACGAACGGATGTCACGATTAATGTATGTCTGTGTTCCTGGCGCCTTGGCGTCATGGCGGTTAATCACAGTTTTGCTTGGCGGTCCTGGCGCCTTGGCGGTTCGATAGTCTTGTTGTTTTCTCTTTCTCCGTGCCTTGGCGGTTCATTCATGCGTAGACTGGTTCTCGCGAGCAGCAACCCCGGCAAGCTGCGCGAGTTCCGGCAGATGCTGGCGCCGCTCGGCATCGAGATCGTGCCGCAAGCCGAGCTCGGCATCGCCGAGGCCGAGGAACCGCACCCGACCTTCGTCGAGAATGCGCTCGCGAAGGCGCGGCACGCGAGCGGCGGCTGCGGCCTGCCGGCGCTCGCCGACGATTCCGGAATTTGCGTCGAGGCGCTCGGCGGCGCGCCGGGCGTGCAGTCGGCACGCTATGCTAGCGGCCCGGCCGGCGGGCGCGAAGAACAGGATAAACTCAACAACCGCAAGCTGATCGAGGCGCTGCAGGACCAGGCCAACCGGCGCGCGCACTACTACTGCGTGATCGTGCTGGCGCGCCACGCCACCGACCCCGAGCCGCTGATCGCCGAAGGCCGCTGGCACGGTGAAGTCATCGCCGCGCCGCGCGGCGCCGGCGGTTTCGGCTACGACCCGTATTTCCTGCTGCCCGAACTCGGGCGTACCGCGGCGGAGCTCGTGCCCGACGAGAAGAATGCGATCAGCCATCGCGGACGCGCACTTGCGCAGCTCGTTGCGCAACTGCGCGTAATGGCGAACGCGGAATGATGACTGCGGAATGAAAGCGAAAGGCCCAATTACCGTGAATACGGATTCATCATTCATCATTCACCCCGTTAGAGGCGCAGCCTCTAACGGGGCTCATCATTCATCATTGCAGTTCAAAGCGCTGCCGCCGCTGTCCTTGTACATCCATATCCCGTGGTGCGCGCGAAAATGCCCGTACTGCGACTTCAACTCGCATGAAGCGCGGGGGGCGCTCGCCGAAGACCGCTATGTCGCCGCACTCATTTCCGATCTCGAACAGGCCCTGCCGCGAGTCTGGGGGCGGCGCGTCCACAGCGTGTTCTTCGGCGGCGGCACGCCCAGCCTGTTCTCGGCGCGGGGCATCGACGCGATACTCGCCGCGGCGCGGGCGCGCCTTGCGCTCGCGCCGGACGCTGAGATCACCCTCGAAGCCAATCCCGGCAGCGTGGAGGCGGGGAAGTTCCGCGACTTCCGCGCGGCTGGGGTGAACCGGCTCTCGCTCGGGATCCAGAGCTTCAACCCGCGCCATTTGCGGGCCCTGGGGCGCATCCACGACGGCGAGGAGGCGCGGCGCGCCATCGACATCGCGGGGCGCGAATTCGATAACTTCAACCTCGACCTCATGTACGGACTGCCGGGGCAGGATATTGAGGAAGCACTGGCCGACATCGAGACAGCGTTGAGCTACGACCCGCCGCACCTGTCGTGCTACCACCTCACCCTCGAGCCCAACACCTACTTCCACCGCTTCCCGCCCGCGCTGCCCGACGACGATGCGACCGCCGCCATGCAGGAGGGAATCGAAGCGAGACTGGCCGCGGCGGGTTACGAGCATTACGAGACCTCCGCCTTCGCGAAGCGCCGAAAACAAACACCAATCACGACTCACGAATCACGAATCACGGATTATGTCTGCCGCCACAATCTCAATTACTGGATGTTCGGCGACTACCTCGGCATCGGGGCCGGCGCGCACGGCAAGTTGAGCTTCCCCGGCCGCATCACGCGCGAAGCGCGGGTGAAACATCCGGAACGCTACATGGAAGCCGCGGAACGCGGGGCCGCGCTACAGGAGGAGCACGAAGTCGGCGCGGATGCGGTTGGCTTCGAGTTCATGATGAACGCGCTGCGGGTGAACGAGGGCTTTCTGGCCCGGTTGTTCGAGGAGCGCGCCGGGTTGCCACTGACCAGGGTGCTGCGCGAGCTGGAAGAGGCCGAGCGCCGGGGTTTGATCGAGCGCGACCACGAGCGCATCGCGCCGACGCGTCTCGGTCAGCGTTTTTTGAATGACCTCCTGCAGATTTTCCTCGCGCCGGGCCGGACGGAGACCGTGCATAAGAGCCAGTAAAACGACGAGATGCACGCTGCGCAATAGACAATTCTAAGGCGACGGCACTCGAGCTTCTTGAGAGGGCGGGGCTCGGTTGCGGCGCGCAAGCCTAACGCGTTTTGCGCTCCCTGAGTTCCTGAACCTGTTCCTGCAGGAATTGCAGGACCACGACTTCCTCGCGGCGCAAGGCGGCGGCGGGCAGCACGCCGCGCTTGCGGCGTGCGCGGGTGGGCGGGGGAAGCGGGGCGGTAAGCCCCAGGTGATAGGCCTGCAGCAGCGCGGGGTGAACGTAGTACTTCCGGCACACCGCGCGCGTGTTGCCCAGCCGCCCGGCTACCGTGTCGATTGCACGAACGACGTTGCGGTCGGCTTCGCGACGGCTCGAGGCGGCGCCCATCGCCCGCAGCTCCACGGCAGCCAGCATCGTGCCGCCCCAGGTCCGGAAATCCTTGGCGGTGATGTCGCGGCCGGTGATCTCGCGCAGATGGGCGTTCACATCGTCGGACGAAATGGACTGGCGCTTGCCGAAGGGGTCGAGGTACTGGAACATTTCCTGCCCCGGCAGGTCCCGGCAGCGCTGGACGATGCGGGCGAGCCGCGGGTCGGCGAGGGCGACGGCGTGCTCGACGCCGCTCTTGCCGCGGAAGCTGAATTGCAGCATCGCCCCCTTGACGCGCACGTGCTGCCGGCGCAGCGTCGTCAGGCCGAAGGAACTGTTCTCGCGCGCGTATTCGTCGTTGCCCACGCGGATGAGGGTCCGTTCGAGTAGCCGTATCACGGTGGCGAGGAGCTGGCGCCGGGTCAGGTCGCGCCCGCGAAGGTCGCGCTCCACGCGTTCCCGGAGCAGCGGCAGCACCTCGCTGAATTCAAGCATGCGGCGGAACTTGGACCGGTCGCGCGCCTCGCGGTATGAGGGATGGTAGCGGTACTGCTTGCGGCCGCGGGCGTCGCGTGCCGTCGCCTGGATGTGGCCGTCGGGATCGGGGCAAATCCACACGTCGGTCCAGGCCGGCGGTATGGCCAGCGCGTCGATGCGCCTGCGCGTAGCCGGACTCAGGATGCGCGCGCCGTTCGGGGCCTGATAGACCCATCCTTTGCCGGCGCGCCGACGGCTGATTCCCGCGACGCCGTCCGTGACGTAGTGAAGCCCGGCGCGGGCGGCCGCCCGGCGATGCTCGTGTGTCCGCGATGGCCCCAACGTGCGCGCCCTCCCTCAAACGCCAAGCGCATTCAACTTCATGAAACACGCGCGTTTCATTATGTAAGGCAGTCCAGGACAAATCAACGCCGGCGGAAGAGTATGTCCCATACCGAGTGCCCCAGCTTCAGGCCGCGGCTTTCGAACTTGGTAACCGGTCGATATTCGGGCCGCGGCGCGAAGCCGTCTGCCGTATTGTCGAGAAGCGGATTGCCGGCAAGCACTTCCACTATTTGTTGCGCGTAATTTTCCCAGTCCGTTGCCACATGCACGTAAGCACCCGCCTTGATGCGGGAAACAAGCAGCGCCACAAAGGGTGGCTGCAGCAGCCGCCGCTTGTGATGCCGCTTCTTGGGCCACGGATCGGGGAAAAAAATGTGGATGCCATCGAGGCTCCCCGGCGAAATCATGTGCTCGATGACTTCCACCGCGTCATGCTGGATCACACGGATATTGGCGAGGCCAAGCTCCGCGGCGCGCTTGAGCAGGCTGCCGACGCCGGGCGTGTGGACCTCGATTCCGAGATAGTCGTGTTGCGGGTGATCCGCTGCAATTCTCGCCGTGGTTTCGCCCATGCCGAAACCGATCTCGAGGAACTTCGGCGCGGCGCGCCCGAACGCGCGGTCGAGATCCAACGGCGCGCGCGAATAGGAGATGCCGAACCGGGGCAGCCATTCACCGACAGCCCGCTGTTGCGCGTCAGTGACGCGTCCCTGGCGGAGTACGTAGCTGCGGATCGGGCGGTGGGAAGGTTTCATGGAGGCGGGTTGCATCCAATTTTCGCAGATTCGAAGCGACGCAGGCTGAAGGTAGCCGTTCTGCGGGAAATCGGTTTGAATCGAGACTCCAAATAGCGTAAGGTTGGTGAAAATAAATTCTCCGGGGAGGGGATGTTGGCGGCTTACAGCAGGGGCGACCTGTTGGAGGGCGTAGTCAGGCGCGTCGGCCAGACCTGGCCGGCGATTCTCGTGCTGGGCCTCGGGGTGGTGATATCGGTCGTCACCTGGCGCTACATCGAGCAGCGCGTCGGCAGCGAGGCCGAGATCAAGTTTCAGCACCAGGTCGCGCAGGCCGTGGGATCGCTCGACCGCCGTATCCAGGACAACGTTGATCTCCTGATCGGGTTGGGGGGGCTGTTCGCCGTGACCGAGCGGGTCAGCCGGAACGACTTCCAGCTCTACCTGTCGGGCTTCAACATCAAGAGTCGTTTCCCCGGCGTCCGCCTGGTGTCGTTCGTCCGCTACGTGCCGCTGTCGCAAAAGGCCGCATTCGAGGACAGCGTGCGGCGCGACCGCAGCCTCGATCCGCTCGGCTACCCGAATTTCTCGGTGAGGCCGCCCGGCGCTCGCGATGAGTACATGGTGGTGACCTATATCGAGCCGCTGGCGGGCAACGAGAGGGCATTCGGTTTCGACGTATTTTCCGAGCCGCAGCGGCGCCCTTCGGTGGAGTTCACGCGCGACCGCGGCCAGGCAACGGCGTCCGAGCCGATCTGGCTGGCCGCCGATCCCCAGAAGCAGATTTCGCTGGCGCTGCGAATGCCGGTTTACCGCCGGGACCTGTCAGTCACCACCGTGGCGGAGCGCCGCGCCGCTTTCCTGGGGGTGGTTTCTTCCGCGATCCGCGTGGACGACCTGGTCGGCAGCCTGCTGGGCAGGCAGCTCGGAGCCGATTTCGACCTCGACATTCACGACCTGGGCATTTCGGGAATGGCCGCGCCGGCGGCCGAAGCCATCCCGGTATTCGACAGCGGGCGGACGATCGGCAGGAAGGCCGTGAAACCGGGCGAGCGATCCTTCCTGGGCCAGGTGATGATGCTCGAAGTGGCGGGGCGCAACTGGCGGCTGGAGTTCAAGGCCCCCGCCACGCCGGCCTACGGCGTCGGCGGCGCGCTGCCCGTGGTGATACTGCTGGGCGGCCTGCTCACCAGCCTGCTGCTGTTCTGGCTGGTGCTGGCGCAATCGCTGTCACGCAGCCGCGCGCTGCAAATCGCGGAGCATGCAACGACGGTGCGCGCGGCGGAGAGCCTGCGCGAGCAGCTCGACTTCATACAGCAGCTGATCGAGACCGTGCCGCAGCCCATATTTTTCAAGGACGCGGAAGGCCGCTACCTCGGGGTCAACAAGGCCTGGGAATCTTTCTTCGGCATCCGGCGCGGAGAGTTCCTCGGGAAATCCGTGTTCGAGCTCTACCCGAACAACCCGGAGCTGGCGAAGAAGCACGATGCGAAAGACCGGGAGCTCTACGACAGCCCCGGCAGCCAGTCCTACGAGGCGGCCATCGTCGCGGCGCACGGACGCGTGCATCACACGATCTACAGCAAGGCGACCTTCAACAAGCCGGACGGTGCCGTCGCCGGGCTGATCGGGACCATCACCGACGTGACCGGGCTGAAGGAGGCGGAAGCCGCGCTGCGCCAGGGCGAAGAGCGCTTCCGCGATCTCACGGAGATGTCCTCGGACTGGTACTGGGAGCAGGACGCGAATTTACGGTTCACCCAGATATCGTCCAAGATATCCGAGTTCAGCCTGGACGCCGAGGAACACATCGGCAGGACGCGCTGGGAAATGCCGCTGCTCAACGTCAGCGCGGAGCAGTGGGAGGCGCACAAGCGCCTGCTGGCAGCGCACGAGCCGTTCCAGGACTTCATTTACCAGCGCAACGATACCGGTGGCAATCTGCTCACCATCAGCACGAGCGGCCGGCCGATCTTCGACGAGCAGGGCCGCTTCAAGGGCTATCGCGGAACCGGCCGGGACATCACCAAGCAGAAGCAGGTCGAGGAGCAGATACGGTTCATGGCGCACCACGACGAGCTGACCCAGCTGCCCAACCGCACCCTGCTGCACGACCGCATCGGGCAGGCGATCGCGCAAGCGCAGCGCAACCGCCAGACGCTTGCGTTGCTGTTCATAGACCTCGACCGCTTCAAGACGGTCAACGATTCGCTGGGCCACCCGGTCGGCGACCGCCTGCTGAAGGCCGTCGGCGAACGGCTGATTGCCTGCACCCGCGGTTCCGATACCATCGCCCGCATCGGCGGCGACGAGTTCGTCGTGCTGCTCACCGATCTCGGCCAGCCCGAGGACGCGCGGCACGTGGCGCAGAAAGTGCTCGATTCGCTGTCGGAGCCGCTGATGATCGACGGCCACGAGTTGAAGGTCACCCCCAGCCTCGGCATCTGCGCTTATCCCCACGACGGCGAGGATGTCGAGACGCTGATGCGCAATGCCGACACCGCGATGTATTACGCGAAGCAGGTGGGCCGCAACAATTTCCAGTTCTTCACCCAGGCGATGAACGACGCGGCGCAGGAACGCCTGGTGCTGGAGAACGACCTGCGGCATGCCGTGGAACGCGGGGAATTCACGCTGCACTATCAGCCGCAGCTCGATCTCAAGACGGGAGGCATCGTCGGCTTCGAGGCGCTGGTG
The DNA here is from genome assembly GCA_964521405.1 of uncultured Streptomycetaceae bacterium. GTDB lineage: Bacteria > Pseudomonadota > Gammaproteobacteria > Burkholderiales > SG8-41 > SG8-41. The sequence continues at coordinate 20,957 of CAZFRR010000034.1, forward strand.
CGCTGGCTGCACCCGCAGCGGGGCATGGTCGGGCCGTCCCAGTTCATTCCGGCAGCCGAGGAAACCGGCCTGATCGAGCCGATCGGGGAATGGGTGCTGCGCGAGGCCTGCTCGCAGGCACGGATGTGGCACCAGGCGGGCCACCCCCAGCTGCAGGTATCCGTCAATTGCTCGGCGCAGCAGTTTCAGCGCGAGAGCCTGGTGGAAACCGTGGGGCGCATTCTGCGCGAGACCGGCCTGTCGGCGAACCGCCTCGACCTGGAGATCACGGAGAGCGTCATCATTCAGCGCTCGGAAGAAGTGATCGCCCGGATCCAGGCATTTGACGACATGGGCGTGCGCATCTCGATCGATGACTTCGGCACCGGCTACTCGAGCTTGAGCTACCTGAAGCGCTTCGCGATTCACCAGCTGAAGATCGACCAGTCGTTCGTGCGCGACATCAGCTCGGACCCCGACGACGCGGCCATCGTGAGCGCCATTATCGCCATTGCGCACAGCCTGGGCCTCGCGGTCGTCGCGGAAGGGGTGGAGACGGCCGAGCAGCTGGCGTTTCTGAAATCGCTGGGCTGTGACGCGGCTCAAGGCTACTACTTCAGCAAGCCGGTCCCGGCGGAGGAGTTCTCCCAATTGCTCGGCGGCTGGCCGCAGCGGGCGCGGGCGGCGGTCGGCGCCTGAGCGCGCCAACGGCGCGCTCAGGCGTTCCGAGTTCCGAGTTCCGAGTTCAAAATTTCGAGTTCCAAATTCAAAGTCAAACTTCCCGGCTCGCAACGGGCTCCAATTTTTGTTGAACCCGGAACCCGGAACCCGGAACCCGGAACCCGGAACCCGGAACCCGGAACCCGGAACCCGCGCCGCTAGGACTTCGCCGAGGGGTTAATCAACCCCGAGGCGGGGGAACTCGGCGCGGCGGAGTAGAGCTTCTTCGGCATGCGGCCCGCGAGAAATGCAGAGCGGCCCGCTTCCACGGCTTTCTTCATCGCGGTGGCCATCAGCACCGGGTTGCCGGCCGCGGCGACCGCGGTGTTCATGAGCACGCCGTGACAGCCGAGCTCCATGGCGATCGCGGCATCCGAGGCGGTCCCGACCCCGGCGTCCACGATCACCGGCGCCCGGGCGTTCTCGATGATGATTTGCAGGTTCCAGGGGTTGAGGATGCCCATGCCGGAGCCGATCAGCGAGGCGAGCGGCATCACCGCTACGCAGCCGATTTCTTCCAGTTGTTTCGCGATGATGGGATCGTCCGAGGTATAAACCATCACCTTGAAGCCGTCCTTGACCAGCGTCTTCGCCGCCGCGAGGGTGTCCACCACGTTGGGGTAGAGCGTCTTCGGGTCGCCCAGCACTTCCAGTTTCACCAGGTCGTGGCCGTCCAGCAGTTCCCGCGCGAGGCGCAGGGTGCGCACGGCGTCCGCGGCCGTGTAGCAGCCCGCCGTGTTCGGGAGGAGAGCGTACTTCGACGGCGGCAGGTAATCGAGCAAGCTCGGCTGCTTCGGGTCCTGGCCGATGTTGGTGCGGCGGATCGCCACCGTGACGATCTCGGCGCCGCTCGCCTCCACCGCGGCCTTCGTTTCGGCGAAGTCCTTGTACTTGCCGGTGCCGATCAGCAGGCGCGAGTTGTACGATTTGCCGCCGATCACCAGCGGGTCGAGGTTTTCATGAGGTTTCATAACTCAGGTTCAAGGTTCAAGGTTCAAGGTTCAAGGTTCAAGGTTCAAGGTTCAAGGATTCAGCGGTCCTTTCACCAGTCACGCGTCACCACGTCACGCTCCACCACGTCACGCATCATCATGTCACGCATGATCAAGCTCAACCGCCGCCGACCGCGACCACGATTTCGAGCCGGTCGCCGTCGGCGAGCCGCTCTTCGGCGTGCCGGCTGCGGGGCACGATCTCGCCGTTCCTCTCGAGCGCGACGCGCTTTCCCGAGAGCTCGAGGGTTGCAATCAGCTCGGCGCAGTTGATCGGCGCCTCGAACTGCCGGCGCTCGCCGTTGAGGGTGACCGAGATCATGGCCGGGGTAACGATTGCAATGGCTGGCGTGCGGGCGTCCATTCTCACGCGTTGCGCCGCTTTTGGCAACCCGCCAGGACCTTGAGTGCAGCGAAACGAGGTGAAGCAGTCGCTGTACTCGCCAAGCCTCAGCCCTTGTACAATACCAGCCGTTCCGGTAATGAACCGCAGGTGATGGAGATCGTGGGAGGAAGGCATGAAAAGGCTGGTGATTCTCCATGCTGATAACTCGATTGCCAGGAGATCAGTTTTTTTGGTCGCGAGGATCCGGTGAGTAATTCCCGGCAACCAGCGGATCGCGATGCGGACGGGGTCGAGGGTTATTCATTCACGGTCGACTGGTTTTCTCCCTGTATCCCCGTGTGGCGGGAACTGTTATCCCAGTTGCCCGGGATCGGCAAAGTAATCGAGATCGGATCCTACGAAGGAAGGTCGGCAGTCTGGTTGATCGAGAACGCCTTCAAGGCGGGCGGGAAGGGGGAACTCTACTGTGTTGATACCTGGAAGGGCGGCGTAGAGCATCACGTTGCCGACATGTCGGCCATCGAAGAAAGGTTTCTCGGTAACATCGCCACGGCCAAATCCAGGAGCCGCGCGGACGTAACCGTGCATGTCCTGAAGGGGTCCTCCCTGGAGTTGCTGGCGTCGCTCCTCTCGGAAGGGCATGGCCTTTCGTTCGATCTCATCCATATCGACGGCAGCCACCAGTGCCCGGATGTCCTGGGCGATGCGGTGCTTTCCTTTCAGCTCTGCAAGGTCGGCGGGCTGATCCTATGCGATGACTATTGCTGGTCGCAGGAGCCGCACGGCAGCGAGGATTTGCTCAACCAGCCGAAACTGGCGATTGACTCGTTCGTGAACTGCTACCGACGCAAGTTGGCGGTGAGCGGGGTCAACCTGCGCCAGATCTACCTCAGAAAAACCGCGGCTTGACCGGTCCCCTGGCGTAGCGGCCAGCTCCTGGAGACGGCCACATTCCGTTCACCCGCTCCGCACTTTGGTGAGGAATCGCGTAAAATCCGGCCCGACGCGGGTGTAGTTCAATGGTAGAACGGCAGCTTCCCAAGCTGCATACGACGGTTCGATTCCGTTCACCCGCTCCACTATCTAAAGTCGAAAGTCGAAAGTCGAAAGTCGAAAGTCGAAGGCGGAAGGTCGTCACTCCAGCTTGATTCCAGCCGCCTTGATGACCTTCGCCCATTTTTCGATCTCCGCCCGGAAGAACGCTCCGAATTCCTCGGGGCTGCCGCTGCCCGCCTCGGCGCCCTCGGCCTCCAGCCGCGCGCGCATCTCGCTGGTGCCGAGCACTCGGCCGATGTCCAGGTTGAGCTTCGTAATCACTTCTCTTGGCGAGCCGCCCTGGACCGACACGCCGTACCACGAGTTGGCCTCGAAGCCGGGCAGGGTCGAGCCCACGGTCGGCACGCCCGGCAGCGCCGGGATGGGTTGCCTGCCGGTGACGGCGAGCGCCCGCAGCCGGCCGGACTTGATGTAGGGGACGGAGGGCATGGCGTTGCCGAACATCCAGGTGATCTGCCCGCTGATGAGGGCAATGTTCGCCGGCCCGGCGCCCTTGTACGGCACGTGGATCATTTTCACGCCGCCCATCTGCGACAGCATCTCGCCCGAGAGGTGCGTGGAGGTGCCGTTGCCGCCGGAGCCATAGGCGACCTGGTCCGGGCGGGTTTTCGCCACCGCGATCAACTCCTTCACCGATCGCGCCGGCAGCGACGGGTGGGCGAGCAGCACGTTGGCGGAGTTCGCCACGAGGATGACGGGCGCCAGGTCGCGCAACGTGTCGAACGGGAGTTTCCGCACCAGCGTGGGGTTGGTGGTGTGGCTGGTGGACACCATCAGCAGGTTGTGGCCGTCGGGCGGCGATTTCGCGACGACCTCGGTGCCGATGACGGTGCCGCCACCGGCGCGGTTTTCCACGAAGACCTGCTGGCCCCAGGACTCGGTCAGCTTCTGCGCGATGACGCGCGCCAGGATGTCGTTGGGACCGCCGGGAGCGAACGGTACCACGATGCGCACGGGCTTGACCGGGTAGTTCTGGGCCGCGGCCGTGCCGGGCCCCAGGCACGCCAGCAGCATCACGCCGGTGATTCGTGCCAGAGCGCTGCCATGCTGCATAATCGCCCTCTCGAATATTCTGGATGGAACGAGGACATTTTAGCCCTTTCCAACACTTGTTAAACTGGGCGCTACGCGCCAACTTAACTCCGCGCGTTCGAACGGGCGCGCATCCCGCCGTTCAACACGCGGGCAATCAACCAGGCTCCGGCATATGAAAATCCTCAAGTACACCCTGTTCGCGCTGGGTGGTTTCATCATCCTGATCGGGGCCGTGCTCGCCTACGTCGCGGCGACCTTCAACCCCAACCTGTACAAGCCGCAGATGGTGCAGGCGGTGAAAGAGAAAACCCAGCGCACGCTCAGGCTGGATGGCGACATTGCGCTGTCGTTCTGGCCGAGCATCGGCGCGAAGGTCGGAAAAGCCTCGCTGTCCGGGCGGGCGAGCGACAAGGAGTTTGCCTCGGTCGAGGAGGCGCGCGTCTCGGTCAAGCTGATGCCGCTGCTGTCAAGGCAGGTGGTCGTGGACACCGTCCGGATCAAGGGGCTGCGCGCGAACATCGTGAAAGAGAAGGACGGCAGGACCAATGTGGACGATCTCGCCGGCCCGCCGGCGACGGAGGCGCCTGCAGCCAAGGGCGTAGACGCGTCTTTCAAGGTGGACGTGGCGGGAGTCGAGATCCAGGATGCCACGATCCACTACATCGATCAGGCGGCCGGAACGAAGGTTTCGCTCATGAACCTGGATCTGAGAACCGGCCGGATTGCGCCCGGGGTTCCGACCGGAATCGAGCTTTCCGTCCACGCGCAGGGCGACCAGCCCAGGCTCGACTTGCGGATCGCGCTGAAGACAAGGCTGACTTTCGATCCCGGGGTATCGCTGGCGCTGGATGACCTTGCCCTGGAGGCCATGGGTGCAGCCGCGGACATCAAGAATCTGGCGCTTAAAGCGGCCGGCAGCGCAACCGCCAATATCAAGAACGGGGAGTTCATTGCCAGCAAGCTCATTATTTCGCTGACGGGAACGAGCGGGAAGGATGCGCTCGACATCAAGCTAGACATGCCCAGGTTGAGCCTGACTGCCGACAAGGCCGCCGGCGACAAGGTGGTCATCGTGGCGAAGATCACGGGTCCGGAGGGCGCGATCCAGGCCGACCTGGTGCTGTCCGGCATCGAGGGCGCCGCGCAGTCGTTTCGCGCGGGCGCGGCCAGCCTCGACCTGGATGTGAAACGCGGCGATCTGGCGATCAAGGCGAAGCTGGCTTCGCCCGTCACGGGCAACGTCAAGGCGCAGCAACTTGCCCTGCCACAACTGAAGGCGAGCCTCAGCGCGAGCGGCCCCAACCTGCCGGGCAAGAGCATCGCCGGGGAACTGGCCGGGAGCGCGGCCGTGGACGGCGCCAAGAGAAGCGCGCAGGCGAACCTGGCCGGCAAGATTGCCGACAGCAACGTGAAGGCGCAGGTCAGTATCACCGATTTCACGCCGTTCACGCTCGCTTTCAACATCGACGCGGACCAGCTCGACGTGGATCGTTACCTGCCGCCGAAGGCCGCCGCGAGTGCCGCGGGTTCATCGGGCGCGTCCGGCCAGAAGCAACCCGAGCAACCGTTCGATCTGGCGGGGCTCCGTGATCTGCGCGCCAATGGCAGCCTCCACGTCGGCTCGCTCAAGGCCAACAACGTGAAGGCGTCCAATCTGCGGATGGACGTCAAGGCCAACGGCGGGCGGCTGGACGTCAATCCGCTCACCGCAACTTTCTACCAGGGCACCCTGTCGAGCGCGATCGCGATCAACGCGGCGCCCGCCACGCCGGCTTTCGCCGTCAAGCACAACATGAGCGGCATCAATGTCGGAGCGTTCCTCAAGGACCTCGCCAGCAACGACACGCTGGAGGGCAAGGGCGACGTCATGCTCGACGTGACCACCCAGGGCAACACCGTGGGCGCGCTGAAGAAAGCGCTCAACGGCGCGGCCGCCATCAGGCTTGCCGACGGCGCGGTGAAAGGCATCGACATCGCGGGCTCTATCCGCGCTGCCAAGGCGAGGCTCGGCACACTGCGCGGCGAGCAAACCCAGGCCGCCGACAGGAACCAGAAGACCGATTTCTCCGAACTGACCGCAACCTTCAAGATTATGAACGGGGTCGCGCGCAATAACGACTTGTCGCTCAAGTCGCCGTTGCTGCGGGTGGGCGGCGAGGGCGATATCAACCTCGGCGAGGACACCCTCGATTATCTGGTCAAGGCGGCTATCGTCGGCACGTCCAGGGGGCAGGGCGGGCGCGAGGCCGACGAGTTAAAGGGCATCACCGTGCCCGTGCGTGTCACCGGGCCGCTCGCGGCGCCGTCCTACAAGCTCGATTTCAGCGCGATGGCGACCGAGTCCGCGAGGCAGGCGGTGACCGATGCCTTGCAGAAGCGCTTCGGCGGCGGCGCGGCCGCAGGCGACGCGGCGAAGAAGGACGGGGCCCCATCGGGCGGGAGCACCCGGGACCGGCTGCGGGGACTGTTCGGACGTTAGCGGCCAACCGCCGAGAAGATCAAGAACACTAATTGAACTGCCAAGACGCCAAGGCGCCAACAAGAACAATAATTTTTAACCTTCAAAAAAATCACCGAATCACAGCAGAACAGTTGGCAGACAATAGCAGGTCAATTCCCGGTCAGCGGGTGCGCTGTGAAGTAGACATTGAGCGGTCTACTGTTGAAATCCTTGGCGCCTTGGCGTCATGGCGGCTAATTTAAGGTATTACATGAGCGCGAGCTTTGCGACGAAGCTGATCGCCTGGCAGAAGAAGCACGGCCGCCACGACCTGCCGTGGCAGGGCACGCGCGACCCCTACGCCATCTGGCTGGCGGAGATCATGCTGCAACAGACCCAGGTCGCGACCGTCATCCCTTACTACAGCCGTTTCCTCGCGCGCTTTCCCGATGTGGCGGCGCTCGCCGGCGCGCCGCTCGACGAGGTGTTGCGGCTGTGGAGCGGCCTCGGTTATTACTCGCGCGCGCGGAACCTCCATGGCGCGGCGCAGGAGATCGTGACGGTTCACGGCGGGCGCTTTCCGCGGCGCTTCGAGCAGGTAGCGTCGCTGCCGGGCATCGGTCGTTCCACCGCCGCCGCCATCTGCGTGTTCGCCTACGGCGCGCGCCATGCCATCCTGGATGGCAACGTCAAGCGCGTGCTGGCCCGCTACCGGGGGATCAAGGGCTATCCGGGGGATAAGAAAGTCGCGGACCGGCTGTGGCAGGCAGCGGAGAAGCTGCTGCCCCGCCGCGGCATCGAGGCCTACACGCAGGGGCTGATGGATCTTGGCGCGACCGTTTGCGCGCGCGGCAAACCGCGCTGTGTGGAATGCCCGGCGCATGCCGGCTGCGTTGCGGTGAAGCGCGGCTGGGTCCCCAGGCTGCCGGGGCTGCGTCCGCGCCAGCCGCTCCCGCACAAGCGCACGGTCATGCTGGTGCTGACCCGCGCCGGCGAAGTCTTGCTCGAGAAGCGGCCGGCTTCAGGCATCTGGGGCGGCATGTGGTGCCTGCCGGAAACCGCGCGCCAGGCGGACATCGCGGCCTACAGTCTGAAACGGTTCGGAGTACACGCGACCGAGATCGAAAAACTGCCGCCGATCGCGCATGGCTTTACGCATTTCAAATTGAGCATCCTGCCGCTGCGAGTGAGGGTCTCGGCGCTGGTGCCGCAGGCGGCGGAGCCGGACGTGGTGTGGCTGCCGTTCGAGGAGGCGCGCGGGGCGGCGATTCCCGCTCCGGTCAGGAGAATTCTCGCTGCACTGTGAAAACAAATTCAGAAACTTGAACCGCCAAGACCGCCAAGAAAGGCGAAAATAAACATTAACCGCCAAGACGCCAAGAAAAGCAATAAATTAACCGTCAGGATCGATCAGCGCAGCAGCAAAAGTCAGATTCAGGTTTTCCGTGATTGCTGTGGCTGATTATCAATATTTGATCTGGATTCTCTTGGCGGTCTTGGCGATTCAATTTGTAGTTTTTGCTTTTCCGTGGCGGTGAGAGGTTCGCTACCAGAGTTCGACCTTGCCGCCGGCGGCGCGGATGCTCTCCGCGCGCGCCTGCAGGTAACGCTGGAAATTCGGTTCCTTGCGGTAGGCCCCACTCGCGACGTAGTCGAAGCTGGCAATCAGGTGGAACGGCCTCAAGTAGGCCTCGACGCGGAAGACTTCCCTGCCGCTCGCGTCGAAATAGACGATGGTCGGGGTGTAGGCAACCCGCAGCTCGCGCCCCCATTGCACGGCCGTCAACGCCTTGCCGCCCGGCGTGATGAGGCGTTCCGTCCCGAATAGCTCGAGACGGGCCACGTCGAACTTTCCAACCAGCGCGAGCACCGCGGGGTCATTGAAACCCTGCCGGTGCATCTCATCGCAAGCGGCGCACTGCTTCTGCTCGAACAGCACGGCGAGCGGCCGCGCGGCGGTCTTGCGCGAACGGTCGAGGACAAGCGGCGGCTTCAGGAAGAAGGGCTGGTCGTGAAGCCGGCCGCTCGCCGGTTCGCGCGCGTGACGCGCGAGATAGGCGGCAAAGGAGGAGCTTTGTTCCTGCTTTCCCGCTACGTAGTCGAGGGCCGCGTCCAGCTTGTGTGGGGGGTAATACCCGTTCAGGCGCAGCACTACTATGCCTTTTTCATTGAAAAACAGCAGCGTCGGGGTGAACTGGACCTGGAGCCGGGCCGCGAGCGCCCTCTCGCTCATGATCTTGCCATCGGTCCAGGTGACTTCGCGGTCGCCCCAGACATTGATGGCGACGGCGCTGAAATGTTTTCGCGTCTTGTCCGCGATGTCCTTCTGGCTGAAATTGACGCGCATCAGCTCGCGGCAGTACGGGCAGCCATCCTGCCCGAAATAAACCAGCAGCCGCCTGCCTTCCTTCGCGGCCTCGCGGACATCCTCCCGGAAATCGAGGAAGGTTTCCCTGAACCACGGCGGAATATCAATCGAGTGCGGGCTGGGGTTGAACGATTCGCCCGCGGTCTGTACCGCGAGCGCATGCGGGAGGGGGAGCGCGCTCAGCAGCAGGAATCCCAATAGACGCGGGCGAATGAATGAGTAAACGGATGATCGAAGGTGGCCGGTCATCTCGTGGTTCAATCCTTGTTCAGTTAAGGAATCTCTGATCCGCCCGGATTGGAGATTCCTTGCTTCACCAGCAGGGCGTGCAGCCGCTCCAGACGCTCTCCCGCGTCCGTCAACTCCAGCAGCGATTGCCTGACCCGCGCCTCTAGCGGCAGCATCTCGGCGAGCCGGTAACCGATCCAGGCGGCGTCATCGAGATTGAGCGGAGCGGGAAAGCGCTCGACCCCGACCTTATCGACGATGGCGGCGAGCACTTCCCGGCAGAGCGGGTCGGCCGCATCCGTTGCGGCATCGGGCGGGATCGGTTCGACCGTGGCCGAGATCAGATGGTTGGGGGCGACCCGCATCTCGCGGATGCGGAAGCGCGCGCCGCCGCGAGCGAGCAGTTGAAATACGCCGAGTTGTGGCATGTCCCACTGCTCGATGGCGGCGAGGCAGCCGACCGGTTCCGGCTCCGCGGCCGTTCCGACCTCGCGCCCTTCCCGGATCAGGCACACGCCGAACGGCCGGTTGTCGCGCAGGCACGCCTTGGTCATCTCGATGTAGCGCTGCTCGAACACCTTCAACGGCAGCATGCCGCCCGGAAACAGGACCGTGCCCAGCGGAAAAATGAATATCTCTTGGACGGGATCGGTCGTCACGGTCGCTGGAAAGTGATTCGTGATTGGTGATTCGTGATTCGAAAATGCACCGGACCTGTTGTTCCCGATTCCCGATTCCCGATTCCCGATTCCCGATTCACGATTCACGATTCCCGATTCCCGATTCACGATTCACGATACACGAATCACGCCTTTATCTCCCGGTGGCGCACCAGCACCTGGGTGCGGTTCGCGAAGAGGCCGGCCAGCGTCTCGACGAGGTAGACCGAGCGGTGCTGGCCGCCGGTGCAGCCGACCGCGACGGTGAGATAGCTGCGGTTGTCGCGGTCGAAGGCGGGCAGCCAGTCGGCGACGAAGCGCCGGATGTCCTCGAGCATCTTGCGCGTCGCCGGATCCGATTCGAGAAACTCGATGACCGCCCGGTCACGCCCGGTCAGCGGGCGCAGGCGCGGGTCGTAGTTGGGGTTGGGCAGGCAGCGCGCGTCGAACACGAGGTCGGCGTTGAGCGGCAGGCCGTGCTTGAAGCCGAAGGACTCGAACAGCAGGGTGAGGCCGGCATGCGGCAGCCCGACGAAATCCTTGATCCAGCCGCGCAGGGTATTGGGGTCGAGGTCGCTGGTGTCCACGCGGTGCGCGAGGCCGGCGATCTCGGCCAGCAGCTCGCGCTCGCGCTCGATGCACTCGGGGAGCGTCAATTGGTCGTCCGCCAGCGGGTGGCGCCGCCGGGTCTCGGAGAAGCGCTTGATCAGCGTGTCGGTTTTGGCCTCGAGGAACAGCACCCGCACGTCGTGTCCGCGCTTGCGGAAATTCGTGAGTTGCCCGGGCAGTCCGGCCAGCTCCTGGGCGCTGCGCATGTCGATGCTCAGGGCCGCCCGCTCCTGCTTGCCTGCGGCCAGCAATTCCACCGCCTGCGGCAGCAGCTTCAGCGGCAGGTTGTCCACGTAGTAGTAGCCGCTGTCCTCGAGCACGTTGAGCGCCACGCTCTTGCCCGAGCCCGAGAGACCGGTGATCAGTATCAGCTGCATCACGCGCCGTGAATCGTGAATGGTAAATGGTAAATGGTGAATGGTGAGATCAAGCGAGCCAATCTCGCGGCGATTCTTCGATTCACGATTTACGATTCACTATTCACGTTTCTTCATGTTCTCGGACTGGCGGTTCACGAATTCCTGGGTGCTGTCGAAGCCGCGCAGCTGCAGGACATGATTGCGCACCGCCGCCTCGGTCAGCACCGCGAGGTTGCGGCCCGCGGCCACGGGTATCGTGACCTTGCGGATGTCCACGCCCATGATGCGCTCGGACCCGGCGCCGAGCGGCAGCCGCTCCATGCGCGCCGACGGCTTGCCCAGGTGCACGATGAGCTTGACGTTCTTGCGGGGGCGCAGCGCCGCTTCGCCGAAGATGGTGCGGATGTTGAGCACGCCGAGGCCCCGGACCTCGAGAAAATCCCTGAGCAGAGCGGGGCAGCGCCCTTCCACCGTTTCAGGCCCGATGCGGTAGAGCTCGACCACGTCATCGGCGATCAGGCCGCTGCCGCGGCTCACCAGCTCCAGCGCGAGCTCGCTCTTGCCCACGCCCGAATCCCCGGTAATGAGCACGCCCATGCCGAGCACGTCGAGGAGCACGCCGTGGGCGGTCGTGCTCTCCGCCAGTGCCCGCGCGAGATACGGTCGCAGCATCCACATCAGCTCGACGCTCGCGACCGGAGAGCGGAACAACGCGGTATGCGTTGCCTCGGCAGTCGCGATGAGCGAGGCTGGGCTGCGGTCCGTGCCGGCGATAATGAAGCAGGCGAGTTCCTTGGTGGTGACCTGGGCAAGCGCCTTGTGGCAGGCCGGCGGGTCCAGGCTTTCGAGGTAAGCGACCTCCGAGGCCCCCAGCACCTGGATCAGGTTGGGATGGATGAAATTCAGGTGGCCGATCAGCCCCTGGGTGGAATCCTTGGTGAGCTCGCTGTTCAACTCCTTCGCACCGCCGTCACGCCCGGCGATCCACTCCAGCCCGAGCTTCTCCCGGTTGTCGTCAAATAACCGGGCTATGCTGACCTGAGGCATGGGGTTGCCATTGGGTTATCAGCTGGTGCAGTTCCGGCGCGCCTGGGGCCGCCAGCAGCCGCTTGCGGAAGGTCTTGTCACTGAACATCTGGGCCAGTTCGGAAAGAATCTGCAGGTGCAGGTCGGTGGCGCGATCGGGCACCAGCAGCACGAAGATCAGCCCGACCGGCTGGCCGTCCGGCGCGTCGAAGAGGATGGCCTGCTTCATGCGCACCAGCGCCCCGAGCGCATCCTTCAGGCCCTTCACCCGGCCGTGCGGGATGGCAACGCCCTGGCCGAGCCCGGTGGAGCCCAGCTTCTCGCGCGCGAACAGGCTGTCGAACACCTGGCTGCGCGCGATCTGGTGGTTGTTCTCGAAGAGCAGCCCGACGTGCTCGAACACGCGTTTCTTGCTGCTCACGTCGAGGTCGACGAGGACGTTCGGCAGGGGCAGCAGCCTGGAGATCAGGTTCATGCCGGGACCCTGGAATGATGCCGTGTGCTCGCGCCGGCTCTACTTGTCGGCCAGGTGCTTGAGCGCGGCGCCGTCGTGACGATGTCCAAGGGATTTTTCCTTGTGCTTGATGATGGTGCGGTCGAGCTTGTCCACCAGCCCGTCGATCGCCGCGTACATATCGGTGTTCTCGCTTTCACAGTAGATGTCCTTGCCGCGCACGTGGACGCTTGCCTCGATCTTACGCTGCAGTTTCTCGACCGTCAGGATGACGTTGACGTCGATCACGTGATCGAAATGGTGGGAGATGCGCTGAAGCTTGCTTGAGACGTAGCTGCGGATCGCCGGCGTGATCTCGACGTGGTGTCCGGTCAGGTGAAGGTTCATTCAGGGGTCCTTTACAGGGTTTTTCTCAGATTGACGGGCAGTATCTGCATCGATTCGCGGTACTTGGCGATGGTGCGGCGCGCGACCACGATGCCCTGCTGGGACAGGATCTCGGAAATCTGTCCGTCGGACAACGGCTTGCGGGCGTTCTCGGCCGCCACCAGCTGCTTGATCAGCGCCCGGATCGCGGTGCTGGAAGCCGATCCGCCGGCTTCGGTGGTGACGTGGCTGCCGAAGAAGTACTTGAGCTCGAAGATGCCGCGCGGGGTGTGCATGAATTTCTGCGTGGTGACGCGCGACACGGTGGACTCGTGGAGAGTGAGCGCCTCGGCGATTTCGCGCAGCACCAGGGGGCGCATCGCCACCTCTCCATGCTCGAAGAAGTGCCGCTGCCGGTCGACGATGGATTGCGAGACCCGCAGGATCGTGTCGAAGCGCTGCTGCACGTTCTTGATCAGCCACTTTGCCTCCTGCAGCTGGCTGGAGAGCTGTTGCGATCCGGCGTTGCGGTTGCGCTGCAGGATTTCGGCGTAGAGCCGGTTGACCCGCAGCTTGGGCATCGCGTCCGGGTTGAGCGAGGCGATCCACACGCCCTTTACCTTCTTCACGATGACGTCGGGCACGACGTATCGCGTCTCTTCAGTGGAAAAGAACCGCCCCGGCTTGGGATTCAGGCTGGTGATCAGCTTTTGCACCGAGCGCAGCACCGCGTCCTCGCAATGCAGCAGTTTTTTCAGCCGGGTGAAGTCGCGCGCGGCGAGCGCTTCGAGATGGTTTTTCGCCGTGTTGAGCGCCGCTTCCAGATGCGGCGTGTCCCTGGGCAGGATGGCGAGCTGCAGGGTCAGGCATTCGCTCAGGCTCCTCGCGCCCAATCCGGCGGGCTCGAGATTCTGCAGATGCTTCAGCGCGATTTGCAGCTCGTCGAGCCCGACCTCGAACTCCGGCGGCAGCAATTCCACCAGCTCGTCCAGGCTCTGCGTGAGGTAGCCGTCGTCGTCGAGCGATTCGATGAGGAGGGAGACCAGCCTGCTGCCGCGCTCGGGCAGGTTGGTGAGCGAGAGTTGCCCCAGCAGGTGGGCGCGCAGCGTGGGGGCATCCGCGGCCACTTGCTGGTATTCGCCGTCATCGCCGTCATCGCGGTAAGCGGAGGAGGGCGCCTCGTCCAGAGCGCTGAAATCGATGTTTTCCCGATTATCGGCCGGCTCGGCGTCGGCGGACTGGGACTCGGCGGCAGGAGCGGCGGCCGGATCGCTCGGCGCGATCTCCCCGGCGGTAACGGGATATTCCCTGGGCTCGTCATCCCGTTCGAGCAGCGGGTTGTCTTGCAGAATGCGCTCGAGCTCCTGGTTCAGTTCCAGCGTTGACAGCTGGAGCAACCGGATCGATTGCTGCAGCTGCGGGGTGAGCGTGAGATGCTGCGATAGCCGGAGCTGGAGGGAATGCTTCATGCCTGAATGAGGTTTGCCGCTCGCGAGGGGGATCGGAACGGCACTAGAGGCGGAAGTGCTCTCCCAAGTAGACCTTTCTCACGCTTTCATTATAGACGATTTCCTCGGGCTTGCCGTAGGCGAGAACACCGCCGTCGTTGATGATGTAGGCGCGATCGCAGATGCCGAGCGTCTCCCTCACGTTGTGGTCGGTGATCAGCACGCCGATGCCGCGCGCCCTGAGAAACCCGATGATTTTCTGGATGTCCAGCACGGCGATGGGGTCCACCCCGGCAAACGGCTCGTCGAGCAGGATGAAGCGCGGTTCGGTCGCCAGCGCACGCGCAATTTCCACGCGCCGCCGTTCGCCGCCGGAGAGGTTGATCGCGGGGCTCGCGTGCAGGTGCCCGATATGAAGATCGTGGAGCAGCTCGTCGAGCTTGTCGCGGATCGCCTCGGGATCCTGGTTGTAGAGCTCCAGCACCGCCTGGACGTTCTCGGCGACCGTGAGGCGCCGGAAGATGGAGGCCTCCTGCGGCAGGTACGACAGGCCCAGCCGCGCGCGGCGGTGCATCGGCATATGGGTGAGCCGGGTGCCGTCGAGGAACAGCTCGCCGCCATCCATCGGCACCAGCCCCACCATCATGTAGAAGCAGGTGGTCTTGCCGGCGCCGTTCGGACCCAGCAGCCCGATCACCTCGCTGCTGCTGACTTCCAGGGATACGTCCTTCACCACGACGCGCGAGCGGTAGCGCTTGTTCAGCCCTTGCGCGCGCAACTCGTAGCGGCGCGGCGCAGGTCCGGCCGTCGCGGCGGACGAGGCCTGGCCGGTGTCGTCGGCGAGCTTATTTGCGAGTTCCAGTTTCTTCACGCGGTGCGGCGATGGTTTCGGCGGGTTTGAGGCTCACGGGCGGCGCGGCTGGCGGCTTTTCCTTCTGCTTGGGCTGTATCACCGCCCGCACCCGGCCCCCGGTGCTGTTGGGGGCGGCGGACTTGGCGCCGCCAGTCACCTGGAAAAACTCGGTCCTGGCGTCGTAGGAGATGTAATTGCCGCGCACCTCGTCCTGGCCGCGCTTCAACTGGGCGCGGTTGAACATCTGCAGGGTCTCGATGCGACCGTCGTACTCGATGCGCTCGGCCCAGCCTTCAATATACTCGTCGTAGCCCTCGCGCTTCTGCCGGAATGATGCGGGGTTTCCCCACGTCGTGCCCTGCTTGAAGCCGTCCTTGTCCTGGCGCACCTCCATGCGATCGCCGCGAATCTGCAGCGTGCCCTGGGTGAGCACCACGTTGCCCTCGAAAATCGCGAGCTGCTTGACGTCATCGATGGTAACGCGGTCTGCTTCCAGGTTGGCCGGTTTGTCGCGATCGGCTTTCTCGGCGAGCGCCGGGGCCGAGAGCAGCGCCAGCACGCAGAGCGTGGCCCATGCGCGGCCAGCCAGGTGGAGCCCGCGGGCGTTTCCGCCCGGGAGGAGGTGACAATGATTTTGTACTTTCCGCATCACGTTGGGTCGCGGTCCCGATCAGTTGTAGCCCGCCACGGATGGAGCGGCATCAACGCCGCGGGCCTTTGCCCGGATCATAAGTTCCCCGCACGTTGGACAGCAGCTTGATGACGCGGGTTTCATTGTTCAACTCGAGACCGACCGCCGTGACGGTCGTCGCCGCGTCGGTGATGACGACCTCCCGGTCGGTTTTCGCCAGGTTGTCATTGGGTATCACGTGCAGAAAAGCGGTTCGCATGACGAGCTCGCTATTTGCATCATGGGCGGCGCGCGTCACGCGAACATCGTCCTGGAAATACACGTGCTGGCCGTTCGCGGAAACGACCGCCTCGGCCGCGGTGATCGTCACCGGCGCCTTCAACGAGCCGTAGCTCACGAACTTCGGCATGGTCATCAGCGTGGTGTCGCCGTCGGGGTAATGCACCATCTTCGCCGCCGCCAGAGTATAGCTCGCCGTTCCGGCCGCATTCAGGCTGACCGCCGAAAGATTCTCGACAATGTAATCGGGATCGTTGCGGCTGCTGCCCGTCAGGTCGCGCGCCTGCGGTTGCGCGATCCTGTCCAGCCAGTAGGTGAGCGCCGCCAGCATGGCGACGAGCAGCAGGGGCGCCGCCGTGGTCAGCCGGTCACTCATCCTGCCGGGGCGCCCCTGAGCCATGGGTGCGGTTCCTTTCAGGGCGTCAGGGTTTTGCAGGGTCGGCATGCCGCGCTGCGAGCGAGCCTTGCGCGTACAAGATGAGCTCGCAGAACTCGCGCACAGCCCCTTCACCGCCGCGGGACCGGGTCACAAAATGGGCGTGCCGGCGCACGAGCGCCGGGGCGCCCGGGACCGTCGCAGCCAGCCCGCAGCGCTTCATGACCGGCAGGTCCACCAGGTCGTCGCCGGCATAGGCGCATGCCGTTTCATCGACGCCGCATCGGCCCAGCAATTCCCGGAACGCCGCGAGCTTGTCCGTGGCGCCCTGGTACAGCAATTCGATGCCCAGGTTGCGCGCCCGCTCCTCAACGCAGCGCGAGCGGCGGCTGGTGATGATGGCGAGCGTCAGGCCGCTATCCTTCAGCATTCTCATGCCATGCCCGTCGTGGACGTTGAACCGCTTCAACTCCTCTCCCGAGTCGGAGTAATAGAGCGCGCCATCGGTCAGCACGCCATCCACGTCGAACGCGGCAACGCGTATGTTTCGAGCGCGCTGGTAAATTTCCTGCATGCCGTTTTCCGTTCCGAGTTCCAAGTTCCGAGTTCAAGGTTCAAAGTGCAGGATTCAAACCCGGAACCCGGAACATTGAACCCGGAACAAATCAAATCACTTTGGCACGGAACAAATCGTGCATGTTCAGCGCGCCAAGCAGCTTCTGGTCCGGGTCGACCACCAGCAGCTGGTTGACCTTGAAACGCTCCATGATCTCGACCGCCTCGACGGCAAGCTTGTCCGGCCCGATGGTGCGCGGGCCGCGCGTCATAACCTCGGTGAGCAGAACCGAGCGCAGATCGGCGCCCTTCTCCAGGCTGCGGCGCAGGTCGCCGTCGGTAAAGATACCGATCACACGGCCATGATCGTCGAGGACCGCGGTCATGCCCATTCTGCCGCGCGAAATCTCGAGCATGCCGTCCATGCCCGTCGCGGCCTGCCCGATGCGCGGGGCTTCCTGGCCGGTCCGCATCACGTCGCGCACGTGGGTGAGGAGCTTGCGCCCCAGCGCGCCGCCGGGATGCGAAGCCGCAAACTCATCGCGCGTGAATCCCTTCGCCTGCATCAGGGCCACCGCCAGCGCATCACCCAGCGCGAGCGCTGCCGTGGTGCTCGCGGTCGGCGCAAGATTGAGCGGGCAGGCTTCCTTTTCCGCGCCGGCGTAGAGGTGGACGTCGGCCTCGCTGGCGAGCGTGGACTGGGGGTTGCCGGTCAGCGCGATCAACTTCGCGCTCTGCCGCTTCAGTAGCGGAACGATGGCGAGCAACTCGCTGGTTTCGCCGGAGTTGGAAAGCGCGATGAAGATGTCCTCGCGCGCGACCATGCCGAGATCGCCATGGCTCGCCTCGGCGGGGTGGACGAAGAACGCGGGGGTGCCGGTGCTGGCCAGGGTGGAGGCGATCTTGCGCGCGATATGTCCCGACTTGCCGATGCCGCTCACCACCACGCGTCCGCGGCAGTTGAGCAGCAGCTCCACTGCCTGCGTAAAACGGTGATCGAGCCTGCCGATCAGATCGGAAACGGCCTTGGCCTCGATCTCCAGCACTTCGCGCGCCATGGCGAGCGCGGCGCTCTCCTGGGGTGCGCGGCTGGCGCCGCCGGGTGCCGTCTTCATTGCCCGGAAAGTATAGCAGAATCACCCACTTTCCCCGCCCCATCTACCCGGGCCTTGCCTTGCAATTCGCGGGCGATTAGGCATCATCCTTTGGATTGAGGATTGAGGATTGAGGATTGAGCAATGCAGTCGCTGCTGCAATCAGTACTGATACTGCTCGCCACCGCGGTGCTGGTGGTGGTGATTTTTCGCTCGCTGAGACTGCCGCCCATGCTGGGCTATCTCATCGTCGGCGTCTCGATCGGCCCGCATGCCCTGGCGTGGATACCCGACACGCAGGAAGCGCGCGCGCTGGCTGAAATCGGAGTGGTGTTCCTGATGTTCAGCATCGGGCTGGAATTCAGCCTGCCCCGGCTCGTCACGATGCGCCGCATCGTATTTGGCCTGGGCGCGGCCCAGGTGCTGGCCACGATGCTCATCGTCTGGGCGATCGCCGCGGCGCTCGGCATCGACTGGCGGGCGGGGCTGATATTGGGTGGCGTGCTGGCGATGTCCTCGACGGCGATTCTCGCCAAGATGCTGGCGGAGCGCCTGGAACTCAACTCGCCCCACGGGCGGCAAATCATCGGCATCCTGTTGTTCCAGGACCTGGCGGTGGTGCCGCTGTTGATCCTGGTGCCGGCGCTTGCGGCCGGGACCACGGACCTTGCCGCCAACCTGGGGCTGGCGCTCGCCAAGGCAGCGGTGGTGCTGGCGTTGCTGCTGTTTCTCGGCCAGCGGCTGATGCGCGGCTGGTTTCACCTGGTAGCCGGGCAGAAATCCAGCGAGCTTTTTGTCCTGAACGTGCTGCTGATCACGCTGGGACTCGCCTATGTCACCGAGCTCGCGGGCCTCTCGCTCGCGCTCGGCGCTTTCATCGCCGGCGCGCTGATCTCGGAAACCGAGTACCGCTACCAGGTGGAAACCGACATCAAGCCGTTCCGCGACGTGCTGCTGGGGCTGTTCTTTGTCACCATCGGCATGCTGCTCGACCTCAACGTGGTGCTGGAGCAGGCGCCCTGGGTGCTGCTGGTGCTCGCGGCGCTGCTGGCATTGAAAGCGCTGCTCATTTCCGGGTTGAGCCTCGCTTTCGGATCGGACTCCGCGGTCGCCTTGCGCACCGGGCTCACGCTGGCCTCATGCGGCGAATTCAGTTTTGTGCTGCTCGCGCGGGCGTTCGATGTTTCCCTCGTCAGCGCGCCGGTGGCGCAGCCGGTGCTCGCCGCCGTGCTGCTCTCGATGCTGGCGGCGCCCTTTCTCCTCGAGCGCAGCGAGCACCTCGCGCGCAGCTGGGGACGTTCCGACTGGATGCACCGGGCGATGGAATTGCACAACATCGCGGTCCAGTCCATGGCCACCGACCAGCACGTGGTCATCTGTGGCTACGGGCGCAGCGGCCAGAACCTGGCGCGCCTGCTCGAAAAGGAATCCATTCCGTTCATCGCGCTCGATCTCGACCCGCAGCGTATCCGGGAGGCCGCGGCCGCCGGTGAGAGCGTGGTATTCGGGGATGCCGCGCGGCGCGAAGTGCTGGTCGCGGCCGGGCTGCTGCGCGCGAAAGCGCTGGCTGTCACCTATTCGGATACCGTTTCCGCCCTGAGGATACTCAGCCACGTGCAGGAGTTGCGGCCGGGGCTGCCGGTGGTGGTGCGCACCGTGGACGACACGGATATCGACCGCCTGAAGAGCGCCGGCGCCGCGGAAGTCGTCGCCGAGATCATGGAGGGGAGCCTCATGCTCGCCTCCACCACGCTCATGCTGCTCGGCCTGCCGTTGAACCACGTGCTGCGGCGCATACGCGAAACCCGCGAGCAGCGCTACAGCCTGTTCCGCGGCTTTTTCCGCGGCATTACGGACGAGGTGGGCAGCGAGGAGGATTTGGCGCAGTTGCGGCTGCATTCCGTTACCATCGCTCCCCACGCGGCGGCGATCGGCAAGACGCTCGGCGAGCTTGAACTCGCGAGCTTGAGCGTGGAGGTAACCGCGGTGCGGCGGCGCAATATCCGCGGCGTCGCGCCCGAGCCCACGACCAGGATCGAGGAAGGCGACGTGCTGGTATTGCTGGGTGCCGAGGAGGACCTGGCTGCCGCCGAGATCAAGCTGATGCAAGGCTAAGACAAGTTCCGGGTTCCGAGTTCAAGGTTCAAGGTTGTCAGTGCGAGCTGTCGCTCGCGATTCAAAACTCGGAACATTGAACTCGGAACATTGAACTCGGAACCCGGAACCCGGAACCCGGAACCCGGAACCCGGAACTCGGAACTCGGAACCCGGAACGTTATTTTAGAAGAGACTTGTCGCGCCGCAGTTGGCGAAGGATGTCGCCGCTTGCCAGGAGCCGGTAGTGGTATCGAAGCAGGCCCCGCCGGTATTGACGACGCCGTTGAATGTCGAGAACCGGAATTGACCGCGTGTTCCCAGGCCGTCGTCGATCTTGCGGTCCACCTCGGCGAGGATGTTGGACGGAACGCTGGCCCCGGTCTTTATGTTGTGCCGGTTGGTCCCGCTGGCCGCAGCGCCTTCCTGGTAGACCCCATCAAAGTTGAGCTGGATGAGCGCGCCATACGGGTTTGATGGGGTGTTCAGGGGCGAGGGCCCCGCGCCCAGTGCGGGATAGGTATAGCTGCCCGTGATAAACCCGGCTCTTGATAAGTGTTCCCATGCCATTTGCGGCTCATCGACTCCTGAGATTTCGCCGTTGTTATCGCCGTTCAGGCAGGCACCGCAACCGGGAATATTGGCCGAGGCCTGGCTATAGTCGCCTGGCAGCGTCCGATAACGATCCAGAAATCCGAAGTAAGCCGCCTTGAACCCGTACTGCATGGCGATCACGCTGCGCACCCGCGCCGCGGTGTGCAGCTCCTGGCCCTTCAACACTCCGCCCAGCAAGAGACCGATGATCACGAGCACCAGCGCGACCTCGATCAGGGTAAAACCGGCTTGCTGTCTAGGCATCACAACAAAGTCCCTTTTGCGGCAGCTGCATCATGGTTGGGGCCTTGGAACCGGTCAGGCACGCTGAGAATAGCATTGGTGAGCGCGCTAGAAAACGCAATAAAAAAAGCCCGCGGATGCGGGCTTTTTTTCGGAAACAAGACTTGTTTAAAACAGCGATGCGCCGCCGCAGTTGGCGACGGGAGTCTGGGATTGCCATGCGTTGGCTGCAGTGGCGCAGGAAGCAACGTAGACAGGCGGGTTCGCACCAAAAATAGAGTGCCGGAACTGCCCACCGTTGGCCAATCCGTCGTCAACCTTGCGGTCCACCTCGGCGAGAATGTCGGAAGGGATATTGTTGCCCGTTTTCAGGTTGTGCCGGGGCGTCCCTGCGTCTGCGGCGAGATCGCGATAGATACCGTCAAGAATCAACTGGGTGAGCGAACCATACGGGTTGGTCGGCGTATTGGTGGGCAAGGGCCCGGCGCCCAGCGCGGGGTAGGTATAGCTGCCCGTGATAAAACCGGCTTTCGACATATGCTCCCAGGCGATTTGCGGCTCGTCCACTCCGGAGATCTGGCCGTCGTTATTGCCATTGAGGCAAAGACCGGCGCAACCGGGAATATTCGTCGAGGCGGCAACGTAGTCGCCCGGCAGTGACCGATAACGATCGAGGAAACCGAAGTAGGCCGCCTTGACGCCGTCCTGGGTGGAGATCAGGTTGCGCACCCGCGCGGCGGTGATCAGTTCCTGGCCCTTCAACACGCCGCCCAGCAGCAGGCCGATGATCACGAGCACGATTGCGATCTCGATCAGAGTGAAACCGGATTGTGGTTTACGCATGTCGAAAGTCCTTAAAGTGGCGTTGACGACGGCTACCGTTCGCAAGATCTATGCCAATTATTACCGGTCATGAGCGGCGGTTGTGCGACACAGCGTGAATTAGGTCACGCTGGTCCAGTTTATTGCATACAAACTGTTGTTATAGATAGTGTTTTCAACCGTGGCGGCCGGTGATACGGATTACCGGGTTATTGCTTTTAGTGCTTGAAAGATAAAGGAATGTTATTGAATGTTACGGTTTTGAATGTCGGCTTCCCGACAGGGGTGACGATTTTCCGGCAGGCTTCATTTCCTTCAGTCTTTGCGTCAAAAAATGGATTTCCTGCGGGTCGGTGACCTCCCCGCTCGCGAGCAGGCCGCCGAGCAGCACCGTGGCGGCTTCGGTTTCACCCAGGTCCTCTAGCATGAAAATGCGCATCTGGCGCGCCCATCCGGACGCCAGGCGCGCGTCGCGCGTGATGGCCTCGGCGTAGGCCAGCGCGAGGCGCTCATCGCGCAGGTGGTGTTTCACCAGGATTGCGCAGTGAGCGAGCCAGCGCCACCTCCGGTTGGGGTCGAGGTCGAACTGCCCACGCACGAATTCGCACATCCGGCGCTGCTTCGCAGGGTCCGGAACCTGGCCGTAGATCTGGGCCGCCATCAGCAACGGGTAGTGGCCCGCCGGATCGAGCGTGAGGATCGCCTCCAGCCAGGCCGTGACCCGGGAATAGTCTAGCTCGAGAAACGGGATGCTCACGCCGGGCTGGTTGTCGAACGCCTGTAGGTAGAGCGTGAGGAGCTGGGCGAGGGCGATGGGCTCCCCGAAGGACAACGCGCGCAGCACGGCCGGCGAGGCCGGCGGACCCAGCGACTCGGCCCGGGCGCTCGGTTTCGGTTGTGCCGCCTGCCAACCGACCTGCAGGCACAGGGCGATGACGAGCAGTGCCAGCGCCGGCCGCGGCACCTGGCTGAGCGCGCGTTCCGCGTTGCTTTTCATTTCAATTTCGTGTGAAACAACAAGACAATTCAGCCACAGAGAACACAGAGATCACAGAGGCAGGCGAAAAGAACGAAGGGGTGTGTGTCCCATGAATTCTCTGTGTCCTCTGTGCTCTCTGTGGCTAATCGGTATTCAAAAGTTTTTTCGGTAAAAGTCGAACGTCGTCGCGGCCGCGAGTAGCGCGATATAGAGCGCGCCTTGCCCGGCGAGCTGGGCCATGACGGACCAAGGTGCCTGTTCGTTGACGAGCCAGGCGGTCCGGGTCCAGGCATCGAATGACGGCACGACCAGCGACAGGGCTTCGACCAGGAGGCGAATCGTTTCGTGAGAGAGGGTATCCGCGCCGGAGATGGGGTTGGCGCCAATCAACCGCATTGCCGTCAACGAGCGGGCCAGCAGGTAAAACGCCAGCACCAGGCTCGCGGCGGAGGTCAGCTGGCCCATGGCGACGATACAGAACAGGGAAAATGCGACGACGATGCCGAGCTCGAATCCGAGGGAAGCCATCCATTGCGCCGCCGCTTGAGGGCTGGCAAACCAGGCGAGCGGCAGGGAGGCGGTCACCGCGATCAATGCCGCGATCGTCAGAAACCCGGCGAGCTTGCCCAGGATGTAATGCGAGCGCGGCAGATCGAGGGCGAGCAGGACGTCGAGCCCCTTGTCGTTCAGTTCCCGTGTCACGCTGACCAGCACGTAGAGCGCCGCGATGAAGACGCAGGCAAACCGCATGGCTGCCGCGTAGAACCCGGTCTGGAATCGCACGCCTTCGGTGACCGTGATGGAAGCGATGAAGAAGCTCATTCCCAGCAGGCCGAGGAGGGTGGCCAGCACCAGCGCTGGAAAGCGGGTGCGCAGCGCCTCGAGCAGGGTGAAACGCGCAATGGTTGCGATTCTGGAATCCATGCCACAATTGGCCGTGGCGAATAGCGGTCACGGCCAATAACAATAATTAGGACATTCGGGCAGTATAGCGAAAGTCCACGGGGGTGCAGCTTGGGGAGAATTGACGAATGAGCGCGGCGGCAGGCACCCGCGGCCAGCTGGTTCTGGCCCACCCCGAGTGGTGGCTCGGGTTGATGTTGCTCGCGCTGCACGCCTCCCTCGCCTGGGGCATCGCCGAGTGGTGGCCGCGGGCCTTCCTGCTCGCGCACTTCGGGCTGTTCCTCTTGTGGCAGCCGGTGTGGCGCGGTGAAAAGAAAATCGAGTCCCGCTACGGGCTCCTGGTGGTTATCGTCGGGGCCCTGCTGGCGGCGTGGACCAACTGGTGGCTGATGGCGGTGTGGCTCGCCGTGCTGTTCGGCCTGATCGGCGGCTCCGTTCCCGGTATTACCGAGCGCCGGCAGCGGTTGTCCTCGATGCTGGCCGCGCTCTATCTCCTCTCCATGCTGCTGATCTGGGTCGTGCCGCACCTTTTCCCCGGCCAGATCATCGAGGATGCGCTGGTCCTGCTGGTGCAGTACGGGCTGCCGCTGGTGCCAGTTGCCATCCTCCTGATCCGGGTCGAAGGCAGCCGCACCACGGCGCCGGTCGCAGTGGATCTGTTCTACAGCGTGATTCTCTTCCTGCTGGTGGTCGTGCTGGTGCTGGGCAGCTTCGTCGTCAAGCAGTTGAGCCACGGCAACTACCCGCTGGCGCTGGCCCAGACCCTGTTTGCGATCGCGGTGCTGCTGGTCACGCTGTCATGGCTTTGGGACCCCCGCGGCGGATTCTCCGGCCTGGGCCACTTCCTCTCGCGCTACCTCATGAGCCTGGGTTTGCCGTTCGAGCAATGGGTCAAGCGGCTGGCCGAGATCGCGGAGCAGGAGACGCAGCCGCAGCGTTTTCTGACGATAGCGCTGCAGCACATGCTCGACCTGCCGTGGGTGACGGGCCTCGAATGGGAGGCGCGCCTGGGCCGCGGCGAGCATGGCGTCAAGTCAAGCCACTCGGCGGAACTCTGGTTCCAGGACCTGCGGCTGAGGATCTACACCCGCTGGGCGCTGTCGCCGGCGGTATTGCTGCATCTCAGGCTGCTCACGCAGATGGTCGGTCATTTCTACGACGCCAAGCGCCGCGAGCAGCTCCAGCGCCAGAGCGCCTACACGCAGGCGATCTACGAGACCGGCGCCCGCCTGACGCACGACGTGAAGAACCTGCTGCAATCGCTGCGCTCGCTGTGCGCGGCGGTGGAGACCAGCGGCCCGGACCAGGCGGAGGCCCTGCAGACGCTGATGCATCGGCAACTGCCGCAGATCACCCAGCGCCTCAACGCGACGCTCGAGAAGCTGCGCTCGCCCGAGCAGGTGGACGTCACCCAGGTGGACGCGGCGGTATGGTGGGAAGGGCTGATCCAGCGCTACGCCGGCCGCAACATCCATTTCCAGGTGGACGGCGGGGCCGCCAGGGATTTGAAGCTGCCTTCCGAGCTGTTCGACGGCGTGGCCGACAACCTGATCGAGAATGCGCTCAACAAGTCGGCGGGCGGCAACCGGCTGCAGGTGCGCGTGACCTTCTCCGCGGCGCGCGGCGGCACGCTCACCGTGTGCGACAACGGCGCCGCGGTCCCGAAGAGCACGGCCGAGCAGCTGTTCGAGGCGCCGGTGCCATCGCAGACAGGGCTGGGCGTGGCGTTGTACCAGTCGGCGAAGCAGGCCAACCCGCTCGGCTATCGGCTCGCCCTCGCTGCCAACGAACCGGGAAGGGTGTGCTTCATGCTGACGCGCGAAGCCGAAGCGACATGACGTCGCGCCGGCTTTCACGTTCAAGGTTCAACGTTCAAAGTTCAAGGTTCAAGGTTCAAGCAAGGTTCGAGCGGCTTCAGATTCGAGGGTTCTGGTTTTGAACTTTGAACCTGGAACCTGGAACTTGGAACTTTGAACCCGGAACCCGGAACCCGGATCAGGGCAATTTTCCCGCCGCGACCATGCGGTTGAAGAGCGGGTACTTGCCGAGCCAGATCACGATGTCGTCGTACTCCCCGGCGGAGGCGCCGAGCGGAGTGATGGTGCGGCTCGTGAAGCTGGAAGCGGAGCCGCCGGGGATGTTGTCGGTCTCGTCTACGTTTGCCACCGGGGGCAGGGGGCGCTGGGTGTTGGTAAGCGAGTTCATCGCCCCGTAGCCGTTCTTGCCGTGCGAGATGATCACCGCCACCGCGCCATCCGGACTGGCGGCCGTGAGCAAAGTGCCGCCGTTGGTGGCGGTCACGGCCAGATTGGTGAGAGTGGACAGATTGAACAGGGCGGGGGCAGGGGGAGGGCCGGCGACGACCGGGCGCTGCGCGTAGTTGCCGTGCACCCGGTAGCGGAAGCGGTTGCCCCAGGGGTCGGAGGCGCCGAGACCGAGCGTCACCCACGGCACGTTGCCCGTCGCGGTGGCGCTGAAACAGACCCCGGTTCCCGTGTTGTAGTCCTCGACGCCATCGTTGAGAGTGTCGTTGGCGGTGCCGGCGCCGCCCGAAGTCCGGTCAGGGCACGGCAGGTGCCCCTTGGCAATGGCATGGCCGATCAGCGCTTCCTTGATGTCTTCCAGCATTTTCTGCGTCTCGCTCACCTGGCGCTGCTCGACCCGGGTGGCGAGCGGAATCAGGATGCTGCCCAGCAGAATGGAGATGATGAAGATGGCGAGCGCGATCTCGATCAGGGTGAAGCCGCGAGGAATTTGCCGCGCTCTGGTGCGGAAAATACCTGACGGGAGGCTTTTCGACGAGCCAGGGGAAATCCCGGCCAGGTAGCTACTCGTGGACCGGTGCTGGAGTTGGGGCAGGATCGAATTCATGTCCCGGTGGCCCTTGATTCGTTTCTTCGAGGTTAGTTGAGGATTTTGCCGGACCTGAGTCCGACAAAATCCTAAGGGATGGTGTTACCAGGGGAAATGGTGTAGAGCCGGTCGCGCGCATACGCAGTGGATAAGGGAGTTATGTAAATGGTGCCGCCATCCCCGTTTTCGGCGTCGTCCACGTAGTCGG
>CAZFRR010000035.1:0-2829 GCA_964521405.1 uncultured Streptomycetaceae bacterium
TCGTTAGCGACACCTTCATGTCACTTCGACGCCTTGCCGGCCGGCAAGCCGTAGACCGTCGCGAGATAGCCGGACATGGTGTTGATATCCTCCTCGGTCCAGAGCGCGCCGCGGCCCACCATGCGGTAGAGCACGCCATCCCAGCCTCTGCGGTCCTGGCGATGATCGCGCCACATGGTGTCGCCGTGGCACTGGAAACACTGGCCCAGCAGGATGTCCCTGCCCGGGCCGTCGGGAAAACCGATGGGCTTGGCTTGCTGCGCGCCTGCCGTGCATGGAGCCAGAGCGAGCGCAAGGGCCAACGGCAGGATCTTCCAGATCGACATGTGCACTCCTTTTGTCCAACTGCGTGAATGGTGAATAGTGAATGGACGCTGGCAACCGCGGGTCAGCGAGCATTCATGCTTCACCATTCACTATTCACCATTCACTATTCACGCCGTTCGAACTAGTGGGGAAACGGCTTCAGCAACTCCAGCTTGCCCGCCGGCAGCGCGGTGCGCGCCATGTTCATGACCATCGCCAGCGTCGAATAGTAGCCGGCGAGTGCAACCAGGTCCACCACGCCGGACTCGCCGAATTGCGCGACCGCGCGCGCGTAAGTCGGGTCGCTGACGCTCTTATTGTGCAGAGTCTCGGTCAGCAGGTCGTATGCGATATCCTCGTCCTCGGCCATGCCGGTCGGCCGGCGCCCTTCGGCAATGGCGGCCGCGATAGCTGGCTTCAAGCCCGCCTTCATCGCGTGCTCGTGATGCGAGTGCCACTCGTACTGTTGCGTCCAGTGGCGCGCGGCGATCAGCGTCGCGAATTCCATGACCCTGCGGTCGAGTCGGCACTGGTAGCGCAGGTACTCGCCCACCTTCTGCAGCGGGCTCAGCAGCTCCGGGCTGCGCAGCAGCGCGACAAAAGGCCCGCGCACGTCTCCGCGCGGCCCCGCCGCGATCTCCGCCGCGACCTTCTTCTGCGCCTCGGTCAGCTTCTCGCGCGGAATCGGCGGCAAGCGCTCGGGGGGCACGGACAGCGACATCAACATCTCCTTTCAGGAAAAAGCGTGATACGTGATTCGATAATTCCAGTTGGCAGTTGGCAGCCGTCAGTTGGCAGCAACTGCAAACTGCCCACTGCAAACTGCAAACTATTCATCCCTCGCCACTTGCCACTCGCCACTCGCCACTCGACACTCAACACTCAACACTCAACACTCAAAACTCAACCTTCTCCGCCCCCTTCAACGCCAGCCGCTGCCGCGCTTCCATGGGCGTCGCGATCTCGAGCGAGAGCTCCTCGAGGATGCGCCGGATCTTGGCCACCTGGTCGGCGTTGCTCTGCGCGAGCTTGCCCTTGGCGAGAAAGATGCTGTCCTCGAGCCCCACCCGCACGTTGCCCCCGCAGATGCCCGCCATCGTGGTGAGCGCCATCTGGTGGCGGCCGGCGGCGAGCACCGACCACTCGTAGCCGTCGCCGAAGAGCTTGTTCGCCACGCTGCGCATGTGCATGAGGTTGTCGGGGTCGGGGCCGATGCCGCCGAGGATGCCGAAGATCGTCTGCACGAAGAGCGGCGGCTTGACGAGCTTGCGGTCGAGAAGATGCGCGAGGTTGTAGAGGTGGCCGACGTCGTAGCACTCGAATTCAAATTTCGTGCCGCAGCCCTCCCCCAGGTGCTTCAGGGTGTACTCCATGTCCTTGAAGGTGTTGCGGAAGATGAAGTCGCGGCTGTTTTCCAGGTACTGCGGTTCCCACTCGTATTTGAATTGCTTGTACTTCTCGAGGTTGGGATAGAGCCCGAAGTTCATGGAGCCCATGTTGAACGAGCACATCTCGGGCTTGCACCGGAGCGGCGCGGCAAGGCGCTCCTGCACCGTCATGTTGTGTCCGCCGCCGGTGGTGATGTTGATGACCGCGTCGGTCGCGTCCTTGATCGCCGGCAGGAATTCCATGAACACCTTCGGATCCGGCGTCGGCCGCCCGTCCTTCGGGTCGCGCGCGTGCAGGTGGATGATCGCCGCGCCGGCCTTTGCCGCAGCGATCGATTCATCCGCGATTTGCTTCGGCGTGATCGGCAGGTGCGGCGTCATCGTCGGCGTGTGGATCGAGCCGGTCACTGCGCACGTAATAATCACTTTCTTGGCGGGTGTTGCCACGGTACGTTACTCCTCGATAAATCAATCAAAGGATGAAGGATGAACGTGGAAGGATGACCCCCAACCCGAAGGATGAGGGATGAAGGATGAGGGATGACCTGGTTCTGACTCCCGCACTGCGGGGATCATCCTTCCACATTCATCCTTCATCCTTGTTTTGCTAGGTCATCCTTCCACGTTCATCCTTCATCCTTCTCAAGTGACCGGCCACGGTCACTTGATGGCCATTGGATTAATGGGAGACCCAACAGCGCCAGTAATGGGCAGCGGCGGCCCGCAGAACATGAACTCGTAGACCTTGTCGGCGGCGCAGTCGTCGGCGAGGTCCTTCAGGTAGAAGATCTCGCCCATGGTGATGCCGACCATGGGAATGATGATCCAGTGCCAGGGCTGAAACGCTTCGGTGCTCTCGTTCGGGCGCACTTCGCAGCCCCAGGTGTCGAAGCAGATCGCGGCGATCTCCTTCTTGTGGATCCATTCGCAGGTCTCGAAGCGCAGGCCTGGCGCATCCCCCGCCGCGTAGGCGCCCCAGTCCCCCTTCGCGAGACAGTGCTCCATCTGGCCGGTGCGCACGATCACGAAGTCCCCGCGCCGCACCTCCACGCCCTGCGCCTTCGCGCAAGCGTCGAGCTCGGCGTTGCCGACGCCGAAGCCGTCCTGGAGATAGTCGCCGCCGAGGTGGCGCGGA
>CAZFRR010000036.1:0-28940 GCA_964521405.1 uncultured Streptomycetaceae bacterium
GCGGCACGACGCTGGTGACCAACGCCGGCTGCAACGGCAAGTTTCTCGCGGTGCTCGACCTCGAGGTGAAGAACAAACGGCTCGCCGGCTATCAGTACCGGCTGCTGCCGGTGTTCGCGGAACTGCTCGAGGCGGATCCGGAGATGGCGGCGCACATCCGGAACATCAGGGCGCCGTTCGAGCAAAAGCTCTCCGAGCCGCTCGCCGTGACCGAAGGCCTGCTCTATCGCCGCGGCAACTTCACCGGCACCATGGACCAGGTGATCCTGGACGCACTGATGGAGGCAAAAGGCGCGGAGATCGCCTTCTCGCCGGGTTTCCGGTGGGGCACGACAATCCTTCCCGGTGAGGCTATCACCATGGAGCGCGTGATGGATCAGACCGCCATCACGTATCCCTACACCACGATCAATGAGATGAGCGGGGAGGCGATCAAGACCATCCTCGAAGACATCTGCGACAACCTGTTCAACCCCGATCCCTACTATCAACAAGGCGGCGACATGGTGCGCGTGGGCGGCATGCAATACAGCGTGGACCCCGCCAAGAAGATCGGCGGGCGCATCGCCAACATGACGCTCAAGGGCAAACCGATCGAGGCCGGCAGGACTTACAAGGTAGCGAGCTGGGCGCCGGTCGCGGAAGGCGCGAGCGGCGAGCCGGTATGGGAGATCGTAGCGCGCCACCTGCGCGCCAAGAGGATCGTCCGCCCCGTCAGGCCCAACCGCCCGCAATTGACCGGCGTGCGGGGCAACCCCGGCCTCTCCGGATCAATTGACTAGAGCGTAGCTCAAGAAACAAAGGCCATTAAGCCGCCGATTGACGCAAATGGACGCGGACAAAACCAAGACCAACCCATTGTAATGTTTCGGTCTCAGTATCGGCGTTCATCGGCGTTTATCTGCGGCTAAGTTCTGTTGTTGATTCACCACTCGCAGCATCGCATCGCGCTCGGCGAACCATTCTTTCGAGTACTCGCAATCCCGGTAGCCGTCAAAATACGGGCCGCCCAGCGTGTAGTGCACGAGCGCGGCATCCTTACGTGGCGGGCTGTAGCCCACGAGGTGGTTCCAGCGGTCCGGCAGCCCGCCGATGAGATCGTCATGGGCGAGCCACTTGAACTGGTGCAGCTCGAGCCCCGAGGCGGTATTTACATAGCCGGGCGTCAGGGCGCGGCATTTTGCGTTGTTGAACAGCATGACGCTCGACCAGTTCTTTTTCTCGTACTTGCTCTGAGGCTCCCCGAGAAACTTCGTCGTTTCCCTGGGCACATGGTCGTGCTTCACCACCATCACCGCGCATCGGTCGTCGCGCAATTCGTAGAGACGGACGATGTCCTCCAGCATCAACATGTCGCAGTCCATGAACACTGACCAGCCTTCATAGCCGGACAAGTGCGGCGTGAGGAACCGCGAGAACGAAAAGTCCGTGCTTTGCAGGGGGTGACGCTCGCGCGTGAGGATGCCTTTCAGCTGCGAGAGCATGAGCGGTGAGACCGAGACCGGGGCGGAGGCGCGCACCTGGATGCTGTGCGAAAGAACGCTGAAGGCAACCGCCTCGCGCGAATCGTAGCCGATGAATACCCTGATCACGTTGCGTTGCCTATCCATTTAGCCGGCGAACCACGCACCGCTGCCCGCCCGCTTGCAGCCGGTCCAAACTGTTCGCAAACACAGGGGTGCTCTTATGCGGACAATACCCGAGAACGCCAGCGCCGGCCACGCTTTCAGGCGCCTTGCCAGATTAATGGGATGCTCCCGTGCCGGGCCCCAACCCGATCAACGCGCGGGAGCATGTTTCTCATTAGCGGGAAAGTATTTTACCTGCACGAGGCAGGGCGGTACTTGGCAGCGACGGTACCTTGCGTGCAATCCCAGATCTTGCCGTCGGCGGTGGTCAGCTCCAGCGTCGCACCTGTGATGGCAATATTGACACCGGTGTTCTTGATTCGCGCCTCCAGGGACATCATTCCGGAGATGCCGTTACCGGCCACTATCGTGATCGCGCTCACATACTTGCCGGAGGTATTGCCCATGACGTCGCTCGCGGTCGACGGCCAGACACCCTTGTCGCCGAAAAACTCGGTCAACGGCGTCTTGCCGCTGGAAACCAGGCTCACGGCTTCCGACACCTGGGCTCGCGCAATGTAGTCCTGGTAGGCCGGGATCGCCACCGCCGCCAGAATACCGATGATCGCGACCACGATCATCAGTTCGATCAGGGTAAAGCCTCTTTGTAGCATCATGATCGTCCCCATCCATCATCAATCTTGATTTCAAATCACGCTCGCTCGAAAAAAAGCCCGCCTCACGACGGGCTTTTTCCCTACTTACCATCCGGCTAAACTGTTACGGACGGCATGCCGCAGGCCGGTACTTGGCGCCAACGGTACCGGTCGTGCAATCCCAGATCTTGCCGTCGAGGCTGGTCAGGATCAGCGTCGCGCCGGTGATGGCGGTGTTGACGCCGATGTTCTTGATCCGCCCTTCCAGGCTGATCGCGGTGGTGGTTCCGCCACCGGCCACGATCGTGATCGCACTCACGTACTTGCCGGCGGTATTGCCCATGACATCGCTCGCGGTCGACGGCCAGATACCCTTGTCGGCGAAGAATTCCGCCAACGGGGTCTTGCCACCCGCCGTCAAGCTCACCGCTTCCGACACTTGCGAACGCGCGATGTAGTCCTGGTACGCCGGAATTGCCACCGCCGCCAGAATACCAATGATCGCAACCACGATCATCAGTTCTATCAGCGTAAAGCCCTTCTGAAGATAACTCATATAGGCACTCCTTTAGTAGTTAACCATCTAAAAAATCAAGCAATTTTCATTGCTCGCCCCCTCTCAGACGCAAGCTTCATGCCACCTATCCCCAAGGGCCAAATTTCATGACAAATTACCGCCCTCGCGAGCCATTTTCAGCTTTCCCGGCAATTTCAAGCCCCGAAGGCTGGATTCCATATTCGGTCCCGGTCAAAAAGTGACAAAAAACGTCACTTGGTGGCATACCCTGACTGCCCTGACATGCCTGCCGGCTGGCGTGAAAAAAGATGGCCACGCAGGAGTTCCGGCAGCACGTCGTTCGGAGAGCTCGTGACCTTGCCAGCGAATTCTTGCCACAACACGACAGCCTTGTCGTGCTGGTCCAGGGCAAGGTGCCCGGTGACGGCGGCACCCAGCAGGTAGTCCTTGCGCGCGGCATCCTGCTTGAGCAGTGTTTCCGCCAACCGGACCATATTGCCCGCATCGCGCTCGCTCACGGCCGCGAACAGCGCCAGCCAGGCCCGCTGCGACTCCCCCAGACGCGCGGCGCACGGCGAAGTCTTCAATTTATCCCACACCCCGCGCAACTCCTCTCGCGCGAGGAACGGCATCAGGGCCATGGCGGCTTCGTAAAGTTGATCCACCGAGACGGCGCTCAGCGAGCTCACGCACTCGATCGCCAGCATGCGCACCATTTGCGCGTTGCTTCTCGACGCCAGCGGAACCTGATCCAGCTGCTCGTGGCGGCCTTCAAGCAAATAAGCGCGGAGCGCCAGGGCCTGTTGCGTGAGCTCGGCTTTCCTGAGCCACGGCCGGGCCGCGCCGGTAACGCTGCCGCGGGCTGCCTCCCTGCCAAGCATTTCGAGCGCCGGAACAGGGGTCATAGCAAGATTGTTGATGGCCTCGGTCATGCTCGCGCCCATAAAACGGGCCTTGGCAGCGTTGAGATCGAGCACCGGGAAAAAATCCGAGTTTGCTGAAATCGGAAAGCTGTCGAAGTACGGCTGCAGCGCCCGCTTGCCGCCGACCCGATGTAACTCCAGGTCCGCGATGCTCTTGATCTGTATGCGGGCGAGCTCGGCCGCAAGGCGCGGCTGCTGAAACACCGCGGCGGACAGGGGAGGCAGCGCGCCACCGTTTTTGGCGACGATGATGAGATCGACATTGTTGGCGGTATAAGCTGCGTAGTCGGAAAACTCGCGTGAGAGGGCCTTGAAGACCGATGCGACCAGGGGCGGGCTGATCTCGTAGAGCTGCATCCACTGCACGAATACGCCCTCGTCGTTCAGGTGCCGCTTAACGCGCCGGTAGAACTCGTTGGTAAACAGGCTCGCCACCCCGCTCACCCAGGGATTCGACGGCTCCGAGGCGATGATGTCATAGCGCTTGTTGTGCATTGAAAAGAACGTCTTCGCGTCCTCGATTTGGATGCGGCCGCGCGGATCGCTATAGACGTTGTCGTTACGCGGGCTGAAGCCGCGGGCGGCATCCACCATCGCCGCCTCGATCTCGATGGTGTCGACCTCCCGCAGCGTCTCCGACGCGAGCAGCACGTGGCTTGAAAGCCCGGACCCGAAGCCGATGTTTGCCGCCGTCCTGGCGCCGGGCAAGTAGGCGAGAGGCAGCGCCGCGGTCAGGACCATCGTCGCTTCGTCAGGAGCAACCCCGCCGCCGGCATGCAGCGCAGCATCGGATTTGCCGTTGGTGTGTATGGATATGCGCCCCGCCGTCCTGACCAGATCGACGGTCGCAGTCTTGCCATCGTGGTGAAACAGGAGCTCGGCCTGGTCGCGAGTCAGCAAGGCGCCATGGCGGTAGACGCCGGAGGCCATCTTGTAGGGGTCGAGCTGCACGAAAAAGAGGGTCGCCGCGATGCCGGCCATGCCGGCGGCGGTCGCGTAGGCCGGCAAGCGGCCGCCCTTCGCGGTCCACCACAGCAACACTATTCCGAGCCCGATGTCCACGGCCGCCCCGGCCACTATCAGGCCCTTCAGCCCCAGCACCGGCAGGCCGACATGCACCGCGGCGAACACGCCGGTTATCGCGCCGACGGTGTTCGCGGCGTATACCGCCCCGATCGCACGTTCCCCTGTCTCCCGCCTCAGCAGGACGTAAGTGATCAGCGGCAGCGTCATGCCGGCGCAGAACGCGGCCGGGAACATCACCAGCAGCGCAATCAGGTGACTGCCGATATTGAATGCCGCGTAGCCGGAATCGGTCCGTGCCAGCGTCCCGAGCAGCCATTGCATGATCTCGAACGTGTGGCCATAGACCACCAGAGTAAGGAGCGCGAGCAATCCCATTGCGACCTGTACCACGCCGAGATAGCGTTCGGGAGCGGCGATGCCGTCGATGCGCCGCTTGATCCACAAGCCGCCGAACGCGAGCCCGAGGATGAAGGCGGACAGCATGAGCTCGAAAGCATGGGTAGAGCTTCCGAGCACCATGCTGAGCATCCGGATCCAGCCGATCTCGTAGATAAAAGAAGCCGCGCCCGTCAGCAGGGCCACCGACAGCATCAGCGCGTATCCCCGGGGATTGCGCTCGCCGGGCGCGGCCCGCGACGGGGCCGGGGGGGCAAATTCCATGTTCTTCGCCAGCGCCCATACCAGCAGCGCGAGCAGGATGTTGAGTATTCCCGCCGTAAGCATCGTGCCCGGCAGGCCAACCCAGGCAATCAGCACGAATCCGCTCGCAAGCACCCCCGCCGCCGCCCCCAGGCTGTTGGTGAAGTAGAGCATCGCGATGGTGCCGCCGGTGCTGCCGGGATAGCCGCGGATCAAGCCGGCGCTCATCAGCGGGAATGTCATTCCGAGCAGCACCGATTGCGGCAGCACGAATAACGCCGACAACGCCCACTTGAATGCGTTTACCGCGTGCGGATTGCCGAGCCCCGGCATGATGCTGTCGTAAGCGGCATCGGTGGCCGCCACGAATACCCGGTGGAACACGAGCGCGCAGATCCCGATCGCCGCCTCGGCGACCGCGTAGCCTATCAACAGGTTGCGCCAGCGGGACGAATAGCGGCTGCACAACCAGGAGCCGAGCGCCATGCCGCCCATGAAAATCGCGAGCACCAGCGTCTGCGCATAGGCGGCGTGGCCGAGGAAAAGCTTGATGTAATGGCTCCAGATCGACTCGTAGATCAGGCCGGCGAATCCCGAGAGCGTGAAGAGCGCGAAGAACCAGCTGCGGGGAATGGATTGGGTCATGATGGTTCTGGAATTCAAATAGCCATTGAATGACGCGTCAGATGATCCGGCTGCAACACTGCACACCGGATCTTGCCCGCCACCGGGGGATGCGCAATCAAGAATTCCTCAACCGGGGGACGCGCCAGCGAGGCGCCTCAACGCGGCAGCGACCGAAATCGTCACCGGTTCCCACTCGCCGAACGCGGGTTGCCTGAAGATTCTCACCGAGGGATACCACGGCATTGTATCGCCCAAGAACCCGTAGCGCCATTCGGGACTGTAGGGCGCCATCACCCACACCGGCCGGCCAAGCGCCCCGCCCAGATGGATAACCGCCGTGCACACGCTGACCACGAGATCAAGAGCGCTCACCAGCGCCGCGGTTTCTTCGTAGTCTTCGATGGCTTCGGCCCAGTGTTCGATTGCTATGCCGTACTGATCCCGGAATGCGCTCGTCGCGGCGCCGGCGTCGGCGGTGTACTGCAGGCTCACGAAACGCGCGCCGGGCGCCTGGAATATCGGCAGCCATCGATCGAGCGGGAGGGAGCGCAGCGCCCGACGCGTCTTGCGCACGCCGCCCGCCCAGGAGACGCCCACCTTGAGGCCGGGCCCCAGTCGCGACAGCCGCTCGCGCCACAGGGCAACACGCGCCGGATCGGCCTCGAGATAACCCGTATGGCGGGGGAAATCGGCAAGGTCCCTCCTGAGAAAGCGCGGAATGCTGCCCGCGGGGGTCGAGAAGTCGATATGACGCCCCGCTATTTCCCGAGGCAAGCCGCCATCCGGCATCGAGGCAAACACCGTCGCAGCCGGGAACGAGCGGCGGAAAATGCCCTGCAGCCTTGGCTCGCACTCGATAATGCAATGCCCGGCCGCCTGTACCAGCTGCGGCAGGCACGATGCAAACATGATTTCATCACCCAACCCCTGTTCCCGGTAAATCAGGATAGTGCGGCCGGCAAGGGCTGAGCCGTCCCAGACCGGGTACGCGTCCTGGCGCCTCGGGTAGTCCTGGTTCAACTGGCGCAACTCGTAATCGTCCCAACCCTGGCCGTAGTCCGCGAGCTGGAGCCGCGCCAGGGCCCGATGAAAAGCCGATAGCGAGAAATCCGGCCGCAGCGCCAGCGCGCGCTCATAGCATTCGATTGCTTGCGGCAACCTCCCGAGTTCGTGGAACGCGACGCCGCGGTGGTCATGGAGCTCGGCGTCATCAGCTCGCATCTTTAGCGCCGTGTCGTAACAGGCAAGCGCCTGCACCGGATCATGCAGCTTCTGATGCGCCAATCCATGAAACTTGTGCGCCTCGTAACCGGACGGATTGCGCCGGACGGCCCCGAAGGCAACTGACAGCGCCTCGTCGCACTGATCAGCCTCGATCAGCGTTACCACCAGGTTGCGCAAGGTTCCATCCGCTTCTGGCCCCAGCTCATGGGCGCGCCGCAAGTGGCCGAGCGCTTCCTCGAGGCGGCCGCTTTCCTTGAGCACAACCCCGAGATTGACGAGGGCCATTACCGAATCGGGATCCGCGGCAAGCGCCGCGCGGAAACTTGCCCCCGCCTTGACGAGATCGCGCTGGAAATAATAGACGTTTCCCAGATCGATCCAGCCGTTTTCGATGGCGGGATTCAGGGTAAGCGCGCGCTCGAGATGCCGCACCGATGCAGCATAGGAATGGCTGTCCCTGGCCAGCATGACCCCGAGCCAGAGATGGGCGTCCGCGTTCTCGGGATCGAGCTCGACCGCCTGCTGAAAGCTGCGGCGCGCGTTCTCGTAGTCCTGCGACTGCTGCTGCGCCATCCCCGTTTCAAACAGCGCCCGGGCGCGCTTCGCGCGCCCGGCACGCAGCGGATTTTGAATGAGCGACCTGAGAAGATTTCCCAACATTACCGGTTCCGGCCGTGAACGGCGCCCGTCGTATTGACCATCCCGGCGGGACGCACCATAATGCAACCGCCTTTATTCGCGAGTAGCCTCAATGAATTTCTTCGGTTCGGCGTCCGGAAAACAGATCGACGAATTCGCCAAGTCACTGGTTGCCGAAATAGCGAGATACTATCCCCCCGAACCCGGCGCCGACAGCGCCCGCAAAGTCTCGCAGAAGAAAGTGGCGTCGGTCCTGGAAGGATCGTTGAAGAAAGCCGTCGATTTCAAGAAACAGCATAAGCTCGGCATCTACAAGACGGCGCGGCTGGGCAACACCTTCCGTTGGGAGCTGAAAGAGCTGGGCTACGGCGAGCCATTCGTCGAGGCCCTGGTCAAGGACCTGATCATCCGGCTGTCGGTCAAGTGAACCCGGCGCGGCGCAGGCCCTAGCGCGCGGGCCGGGCAACGTAGCCCGGGATTTTCGTGACGTCGACTTCGTCGATCTGTTCGGGATCGAGGAATTGCCTGGCGTACTTCTCGTAGATTTTTTCCCACATGAAGACGTCGAAGAGATCCGGGTCGATGTGCCCGTTCAGCTTGAATTTTCCGAGTATGGTGAGCGACTCGGTGAGCGTCTTGCCATTCTTGTAGGGACGGTCCTTGGCGGTCAGCGCCTCGAAGATGTCGGCAATGCCCATGCAGCGGGCCTGGACCGACATCTGCTCGCGCGTAAGCCCGCGCGGATAGCCCTTGCCATCCATGCGCTCGTGGTGCCCCCCGGCGTACTCGGGCACGTTCTTCAGGTGCTTGGGCCACGGCAGGGCTTCCAGCATATCGATCGTGACTTCGATGTGGTGATTGATGATGTTCCGTTCATCCGGGGTCAGCGTGCCGTAGCGGATTGAAAGATTCTTCAGCTCCTCGTCGCTCAGGAATGCCGACTCGTTTCCTGCCACGTCTCTCCAGCGATAGCGCTCGGAGATTTCACTCACCCGCGCGATATCCTCTTCCTTCATCGCCTCTACGCCGACATTGGCCCGTCGCAGGAATTCCCGGTCATCCTCGATCGGCTTCAGCCGCGACTCGATTTCCCGGCCCAGCTCGCTGTCGGCGGCCCGCCGCTCCAGCGCATTCAACCGCTTCCGCAGGGCCGTGATCTCGGCGTCCCGTTTCACCACCTCGAAGCGCGTGTCGATGAGCGCGATGCGGTCGAAGATGGTCTGCAGCTTGGTCGCCTTGTCCACCACGTGCACCGGGGTGGTGACCTTGCCGCAATCGTGCAGCAGCCCCGCGATTTTCAATTCGTAGCGATCGCGGTCGGTCATGGTGAAATCGCGGAGCGGGCCGACCTTGCAGTCACTGACCGCCTCCGCCAGCATCATGGTGAGCATCGGCACGCGCTGGCAGTGACCGCCGGTGTAGGGCGACTTGTCGTCGATCGCGGTGTTGATGAGCCCGATGAACGATTCAAACAGGTTTTCCAGGTGGTTGATCAGCAGCCGGTTGGTGAGCGCGATGGCCGCCTGCGAGGCAAGCGATTCGACCAGATGCTGGTCGGCGTCGGAAAATGCGACGACCTCGCCCGTTGCCGGGTCCTTGGAATTGATCAGCTGCAGCACGCCGATGATCTCGCTCTCGTGGTTCTTCATCGGCACGGTGAGGAAGGAGCGCGAGCGATAGCCGGTTTTCTTGTCGAAATTCTGGGTGCCGGAAAAATCGAAGCCTTCCGCCGTATACGCGTCGGCAATATTGACCGACCGGTCGTTGTGCACCGCGTAGGCAGCCACCATGCTCTTGACCGGCGTGCCATCCTTGTCGAAGAGATAAATCGGGTAGAACGGGATCTCGATGCCGGTGGTGCCGCCCATCGCGATGCCGAGCGAGTCGTTGCGGATGATCTCGAACTTGAGGGTTTTCTCCTCGGTCATGCGGTAGAGCGTGCCGCCGTCGGCGTAGGTGACGTCCTTGGCGGCGACGAGGATCCCCTCGAGGAGCTTGGTGATATCCCGCTCCTGGGAGAGCGCGATGCCGACACGGTTGAGTTGCTCGAGACGCCTGAGCAAATCGTCCCCGCCGCGGGTACGGCCGAGATCGTTCATGCGGGGCGCTCTACTTGATGCACACCGCGCGCACTTGCTGGATGTCGGTGATCCCCTGTAGTACCTTCTCGATGCCGTCCTGCTTCAGGGTGCGCATGCCGTCCTCGAGGGCGGTGGCGAACATCTCCGCCACGCGCGCGTGCTCCTGGATGTTCTTCTTGATGCGATCGGTGCCGATCAGAAGCTCGTGCAGGCCCAACCGGCCCTTGTAGCCGGTATTGCCGCAGACTTCGCACCCCTTGGCGGTGTGGAGCACGATTTCGCCCCTGTCGTTGCCAAACTCCTTCACCCAGTCCTCGTAGAGCTTCTCGCGCGCGGCCTTGGGATCCTTTTTCCAGGTATCCGTGTGCGTCAGTTCGAGAGAGTACTCTTCCATCAGCGCATGGATTTCCTCGGCGGTCGCGACATGCGCCTGCTTGCACTTGCACAGCCGCCGCGCGAGACGCTGGGCGAGAATGCCGAGCAGCGCGTCGGCGAAGTTGAACGGGTCCATCCCCATGTCGAGCAGGCGGATGATGGATTCCGGCGCGCTGTTGGTGTGCAGCGTGGCGAACACCAGGTGGCCGGTGAGGGAAGCCTCGATGCCGGTCGAGACCGTCTCCTTGTCCCGCATTTCCCCCACCATGATGACGTCCGGGTCGGCCCGCAGAAAGGCCTTCATGGCGATCGCGAAGGTGAGCCCCGCCTTGGGATTCATCTGGACCTGGCGCAGGCCTTTCTGCGTGATTTCGACCGGGTCCTCCGCGGTCCAGATCTTCATGTCCGGGGTGTTGAGGTAACCGAGCACCGAATGCAGCGTGGTGGTCTTGCCGGAGCCGGTCGGGCCGCACACGAAGAAGAGACCATACGGCTTGTCGACCTCCTGCTTGCACAACTGCAGGTTGCGCTTGGAAAACCCCATCTTGTCGAGGGGAAGCGGCTCGCCCGCGGCGAGTATCCGCATCACGATGTCTTCCACCCCGCCCTGGGTCGGAATGGTCGCGACCCGCAGCTCGATGTCGAGCGGACCGAACTTCTTGAACTTGATTTTTCCGTCCTGGGGTTTCCTGCGCTCGGAGATGTCGAGATCGCACATGATCTTCAACCGCGCCGCCAGCGAATTGCGGTAGCTTGCCGGCACCTGGATGTAGGGCACCAGCTCGCCGTCCTTGCGGAAGCGGATCTCGGTCTTGCCCTTGCCCGGATAGGGCTCGATGTGGATATCCGATGCGCCTTGCTGGTAGGCGTCGATGATGACCTTGTTGACGAGCTTCACCAGCTCGTTGTCGTTGGCGGCGGACGCCACGTCCTCCGACCCGCCCTCCATGGGGGTCTCGGTTTCATCATCCAGCGTCCCCAGGATATCGCCGATGTCCCCGGAATCCCCCATCGCCCCTATCCCGCCGCCGCCGAACATCAGATCGAGCGTGGAGGCGAACTCGCGATTGGTCGTGACCCGGTAGGCGATTCTGCTCTTGGGATAGACGTTATTGACCATCTTCGACGCCTTGGTCTTCTCGGGATCGATGGCCATCACGACGAGGCCTTCCTTGGTGTCCTCGAGCGGGATCCATTGGTTGGTCTGGCAGAATTCGCGGCTCATGTTCTTCAACAGATCGGGCGGCTTGATGCGGTCGATCTTGTGCGCCTCATAGGGCACGCCGAAGTATGCCGAAAGGGCGTCCCCCAGCGCCTGCATGCCGACCTTGAACTCGTCGACCAGCACGGTCTCGAGATCGAGGTTTTTGCGCCGGGACGAGCGCTGCGCAAGCTCCAGCTCTTCCACGGAGATGACGGCGCTGGTCACCAGCCCGTCGTACTTGGTGCGCACCTGCATCATCGGGCCCTGGCGCTGGCGGAACGCGATGGCGAGCGTCTCGCACAACTGCACCACGCCCTCCTCCATGATGCCCGGGAACGGCTGCCCGGACTTGGAGTTGATGATCTGCACCACCCCGATCAATTCCTTCGTCTTGGCCTCCAGCACCGGCGAGACCAGCATCTGCTTGGTGCGGTATCCGGTCTTGGCGTCCACCGCCTTGAGGAAGTTCAATTGCGCGCTGTAAGCCTTCAGCTCCGTTTCGTCATAGACATCCCGGATGTTGATGGTGCGCTTGCTGGAGGCGACGAAACCGGCGACCGACTGCTCGTTGATCGGCAGCTTGATGTCCTTGAACGAGTTGAGGCCGGTCTTCACCTTGGAGACGATCGAGCCCTTGTCCTCGCTGGTGAGGTAGATCGTCAACCGGTCCGTGTTGAACAAACTGCACAATTCCTGCGACAGCTCGAGAATGATCTCGTCGATGTTCTTGGTCGCATGGATCTTGTTGGTGACCGCCTGCAGTTTCGTCTGAAACTGCAGTTTTTCGGCCAGGTTATCCTGCGCCACCGGCTTGCTCTGGAGAACTGTGCTCATAGCTGCCTCGCCCTGTCGGTTCCTGCCCTGCGAATTACGGCTCCCTGATGCCCCTGATCGCCCACACGTGCCCGGTCAGAATTCCAATACCTGGTTGTTCTGCAGCATACGCGGCCTGTGCCCCTGCACCTTGACCGAGATCTGCTGCATGATGAGCTCGGATTCGCGCGGTTTCAGGTGAGAAATGTAGATTTCCGGCGTGAGCTTCAGCTTCGCGAGTTCCTCCGCCAGCAGGCTGGGGCAAAGATGCTTCGACTTGATGGCGAGATCCCGCTCGCGGTCCGACAATGCAGTCTCGATGATCAGGTACTTCAAGCCGGCGATCCCGTTCACGATCGGCCACAGCGCATCGTTGCTGGTGGTATCCCCCGTGAACACCAGGCTTGCCTTGCCCGAATCGAGCCGGTAGCCCACCGTCGGCACCACGTGATTGGCGGGAAGCGGCGTGATGGTGCGCCCGCCCAATGTCACCGGGGTCCCTATCGCGACCGCCTCGAAACGCAACTCGGGATTCTTCGCGTCGGGAATCTGTGAAAAGTCCGGCCACAGCTTCCAGTTGAACAGATGCTCCTTCAGGATGGAGAGCGTCTCCCGGGTCGCGTGCACCGTGAGCGGCTTCTCCCGCATCCAGCCCACGGTGTCCACGATGAACGGGATCGAAGTCACGTGATCCATGTGCGAGTGCGTGACGAAGACATGGTCGATCTGCG
The DNA here is from genome assembly GCA_964521405.1 of uncultured Streptomycetaceae bacterium. Taxonomy (GTDB): domain Bacteria; phylum Pseudomonadota; class Gammaproteobacteria; order Burkholderiales; family SG8-41; genus SG8-41. The sequence goes on from CAZFRR010000036.1 coordinate 13,024, forward strand.
CGATTTCGTTGATCGAGAGATCGCCCACGCCGGTGCCGGCATCGATCAGGATGTCGTGATCGGCGAGCAGCGCCGTGGTGCGCAGCTCGCCGCCGATGCCGCCGCTGCAACCGAGCACCCTCAGCTTCATCACTTGGTCTCAAATTTCCACACGCCATCCCATCCGTCCCCCGGAGGCTCCTTGCGGAAAACGGCGATCCGCTCGAGGTAGATGTCATACAGCTCGATACCAGGTCGCACCTTCTTGAGGTTCAACAACTGCAATTCGGCCTGGTCCCATTGTTGCGAGCGATAGTATTTAACTGATTGATTCCATAATATAATCTCTTCAAGCTTGGCCTGGTCAACCTGGCCCTCCAGTCCCAACGGCTCGTAGATCGCAACGGGTTCCTCCTTGCCCTTTACCCGCACCCGGTCGACTTCACGGCAGACAAAACCCGCCAGCAGCTTCTGGGTGCCTTCTCCGATAATAATATCAGCCCCATACTGTTTTGTGATGCCTTCGAGCCGCGATGCGGTGTTCACTGCATCGCCCATGACCGTATAGGCCTTGCGGATTCGCGAGCCCATGTCGCCGACACGCACCACGCCGGAATTCACGCCGATGCCAATCCTGAAAGTCGGCCAGCCCTTGGCCTTGAATTTCGCGTTGAGATCCACCGCCTCCTTCTGCATGTCCAGGGCCGCCAGCACGGCGTTCCTCGCGTGCTCGCGATCGGCCACCGGGGCGCCCCAGAAAGCCATCACCGCGTCGCCGATGTACTTGTCGAGCGTGCCGCGGTGCCGCTCGCGGATCACCAGGCTCATCGTGGTGAGATACTCGTTGATGTAGCTGGACAGCGCCTCGGGCGAGAGGCTCTCCGAAATGGTCGTGAATCCGCGCACGTCCGAGAACAGCACCGAGAGCTCCTCCGCGCGCGGCGCCATGTTGAACTTCTCGGGGTTCTCCGCCATTTTCTCCACCAGCTCGGGCGGCACGTACTGGCCGAACAAGCCGGTGATGAGCCGCGCGCCGCGCGCCTCGATGAAAAAACCGTAGGCCATATTGAGCGTGTAGAGCAGCAATATCATCACCACACCCGAGGCGAGCGGCAGCACGAGGTGGCCGTGCTCGAATATGTGCAAGTTGCCGGCCACCACCGCGATCAGCACCAGTACGGTCACCAGGGTAAGCCTGAGCGGATTCAGCAGCGGCAGCAGCAGCGCCAGCAAGAGCCCCGCCAGCAGCAGCAGCAGGAACTCGGCGCCCACCACGTACGGCGGGCGCTTCTTGATGTTGCCATCGAGCATGCCCGCGATCATGTTGGCGTGCACCTCGACGCCGGGGTAGACCGCATCGACCGGGGTCGCCCGCAGATCGAGCAGTCCGGGGGCCGTCGTGCCCACGATGGCGATCTTGCCCTTTAACTCGGAGGGGTCGATACGCTCGTTGATCACGTCCACGAGCGAGTAATACCTGAAGCTGTTGCGGCGCCCGCGATAGGGGATCAGCGCGCTCGCGCTGTCGTCCACCGGGATCGTCAACGAGCCGACTTGCAGCGCTTCGAGATCGGGGTAGCCCTCCGGGGCGAGCGCCTGGTCGGGGGCGACTGCCTTGACCGGCGGCGAGCCGAGCAGCACGCGCACCATCGCCAGCGAGAGCGGCTCGTAGTATGCGCCTGCGTATTCGGCCAGCATCGGCACGCGCCGCACGATGCCGTCGTCGTCGGTGTGCGAGTTGAAATGCCCCGCGCTTGCCGCGTGCTTCTGGAGCACCTCGAGGTTGGCCGTGTAGCCGTTCCAGGAAGTGGTCTGGATCATCCTGCCTTTGAACGTGTCAACGCCGAGTATCGGCAAGGGCAGCACGCCCTTTTTCGGCGCCAGCGCCGCTTCCTCTCCGGAAAAAATGTAGCCCATCACGACCGGGCGGCCCTTCATCTTGCGCGCGAAGATGTCGTCGTACTCGAGCTGCGGCCTGACCTGCTTCAGTACCGACTGAAACTCCGGGATATCGCGGAATTCCCGCGCGCCCAGGCGCTCGAGCACGCGGATGCCCGAGGACTCGTCACGCTCGGAAAACACCGCGTCGAAGCCGAGCACGGCGATCTCGTACTGGTCGAACAGCTTGTCCAGCAGCAGCGCCATGCGGTCGCGCGGCCACGGCCAGCGCCCCTCGCCGCCCATCTCCCTCTCGGCAAGGCTCTTCTCGTCGATGTCGAGGATCACGATGCGCGTATCCACGCCGCCCGGCATGGTGAATTGCAACCGCGTGTCGTAAGTAATGGCCTCGAGCTTTTCGATCAGCGGGAGCTTGAGCCCCCACAACCCGATGGCGTGAACGAGGAAGACCAGCACCACAAGGAGGCCAATGATGATCCGTGCCAGATGCTTCTTTATCGCCGCGAGCATCCACTGTTCCCCAGCTCTACCGCACTATCGCCGTTGACATCCGTCGCTGGCGGGCGCCACACACGCGCCCGGCCAGGACAGAAACGAAGGCCGGATACCGGCACTGCACCGAGGTCCGGCCCAACCTCGCCATTTGCCGGCCGACTGGCGGCTGTCAGTCACTTCTTGATGAAAAATTCCATTTTCACGCCAGCTAGCTCGATCACGTCGTGATCGTTCAACTGGCGGGCCTGGTTGTCGAGCGTTTTGCCGTTGATCACGGGGAAGTTGGCACCCTCGACGTGAGTGATGAAATAACCCTGCGGGCGCCGCGTGATGACCGCCACCTGCACGCCCGGCTTGCCGAGTGTGGTGAGGTTCTTGACGAGCTCGATCTCCCTGCCGGCAGCCCCGCCGGTAAGGAGCTGGAGCGCGGCGAGTGGAGCAGCCGGGGCCGGTGCGGACGCCGCAGCCGGTTGAGCAGCGGGCTTGGGCGTCGCCGGAGCCGGCGCGGGAGCCGCCACCGGCTTGGGTGCCGGCGCAAGCGCGGCAGGCTTGGGCGCAGGGGCCGACGTGGGGACCGGCGCAGGCGCGGCAGGTTTGGGCGCAGCGGCCGGCGTGGGGGCCGGGGCAGGTGCGGCAAGCTTGGGCGCTGCGGCGGCCAGCTTGGCGGGGGAACGCATCACCATGGTCTTTTCAAAATCCTCCGCCGGGGGCTGCCCGGAGACGGACTCGACCAGGTACTTCATCTTGTACTTCCCGATCTCGATCACGTCGTTGTTCTGCAGGATATGCTTCTTGACCTGGTTGCCATTGACCAGCGTGCCGTTGGTGCTGCCCAGGTCCTCGAGGAACGAATCGGCGAGGATGGTGACGATGCAGGCGTGCTCGCCGCTCACCGCCAGATTCTCGATCTGGATATCGTTCTGCACCTTGCGCCCGATCATGATGCGCTCTTTATTGACCGGGATCTCCCGGATCACCGACCCTTCGAGACTGAGAATCAACTTCGCCATGGTGTTATCCCCGCCTTCTAACTGAACCAAGTCTTCAATTTACCCATCAAGCCGGTGCGCGCCGGAAAGGCCTTCAGGACCCGCACCAGAATAACCGAAACGTTGTCGCGCCCTCCATTGTCACATGCCTGCTGCACCAGCTGCTTCGCGGCGAGCGGCAGGTTGGCCTGAAACGAGGACAGGGTCATCTGTATATCCTCGTCGGTCACCATGTCGTTCAACCCGTCGGAGCACATCAGGTAGATATCGCCCGCCTGAACCGGATACGAATGAACCTCGGTCTCCACCTCGGGATCGATCCCGACGGCCCGCGTCACCAGGTTCTTGTTCTGGGAATGACGAGCCTGCTCCCGGGTTATCATGCCGCTATCAATCTGTTCCTGCAACAAAGAATGGTCGCGCGTGATCTGTTCCAGGACGCCGCCGCGCAGCCGGTAGAGCCGCGAGTCGCCGATATGCCCGACTGACATCTGGTTGTCATGCCATAACGCAACCACCAGCGTCGTGCCCATCCCCGAGTACTGCGGCTGGCTCTGGGAAGCATGAAAGATCGCCGCGTTCGCGCGCGTCGCGTGGTCGGTGATCAGTTGCTCGGCATTCAACCCGTTCTGCTCCTCGGATTTCCTTCCCGAGATCGATTTCCTCATCTCGGTCCTGATCAACTCGACGGCGATGCCGCTTGCGACTTCCCCCGCGTTGTAGCCGCCCATGCCATCCGCGAGCACCGCCAGCCCGACCTCGGCATCGGTCGCGATGCTGTCCTCGTTGTGCGAGCGCACCATGCCCGGATGGGTGGCGGACGCGACCTCGAGGGCGGACTTGAGCTCGATCATCCGTTCATCCCTGATGGGCTGGTCGCCGGCGCCGCCGGCGCCGAAGACGCGGCCGCCGCCCGCACCGCCGACAGGCTCTGCAGGCAAAGCCGCAGCGCTCTCGCCATCTGGTCACCATCCTGATAGCGCTGGTCCGGGTTCTTGGCGAGGGCTTTGTTCACGATTGCCGCCACGCATGCCGGCAATTTCGGATCGTGCGTGCGGATATCCGCGTGCGCTTCGTTGGCGATCTTGAACATGAGCTGCGCCATCGAGTCGCCCTGGAACGGCAGCCGGCCGCACGCCATCTGGTAGAGCGCGACACCGAGCGAGAACAGGTCCGAGCGGCCCTCGATCTTCTGGCCCGAGAGCTGTTCCGGCGACATGTAGGAGGGCGTGCCGAGCACCATGCCGGTCTTGGTCCGGGACGAATCGGTAATCCGGGCAATGCCGAAATCGGTGACCTTCACCGTGTCGCTTTCCAGTTCATACATGACGTTGGCGGGCTTGACGTCCCGGTGCACGACGTTGTTCTTGTGCGCGTAAGCCAGCGCCTCCGCCACGCGCGTGTAGATGGAGAGCACCTTGGGCAGCGGCAGCAGGTTCTCGGGCTTGATGTACGGCGTCAGGTCTTTTCCCTTGAGGAATTCCATCGCAATGTAGGCGAGGTCGTGCTCTTCGCCGGCGTCGTAGATCGTCACGATATGGGGATGGGTGAGGCGGCCCGCGGTCTCGGCTTCCCGGAAGAATCGCTCCTTCACGTCCTTCAACTCGTCGGGACCGAACTCCTGCGACAGCGCCATGGTCTTGATCGCCACCACGCGCCCGATCTTGGGATCCTTGCCGAGGTAGACGATGCCCATCGCGCCCTTGCCCAGCTCCTTCTCGACCTGGTAGCGGCCGAGCATCGGCTTTTCCACCCCGCCGCCCGGCAGGATCACGGTGCCTCCGGGGTGCCCCCCGCCCGCCCCGCCCAGGATCACGGTTTCCGACATCGCCTTGGCGCGGTTCAAGCGGCTTTCGAGATCGCGGAACCTGGGATTATAGTCGGCCATGTAGCGGAACACCGACTCCGCCTTGTTGAACTGGCGCTTGCGCTCGAAATCCAGCGCCAGGTTGTAGAGCACATCCATGATGCCGTCGTCCACCGGCAGCTTGCGGAAGCAATCAAACGCGGTGTCGAGCTGCCCCTGCCCCTGGTAGGCGAGGCCGAGCATGCGGTTGCTCTGGGCGGAATCGAGGTCGGACTTCTCTTTGCCGCGCTCGGTGACCAGGAAGCGCTTGGTGATGAGCGCCGCGTAGCCGACCGCCAGCAGCACCACCGCCGCCATCAGCTGCAGCCACATCAGTTGCGTGATCATCAGCCCGAAATGAACGGTGATCAGCGCGATGCCGATGGCGAGGCTCAGCATGCCCGCGACCGCCGCCTTCAACCGCGGCAACATCAGGATCAGATAAAGCGCCACCAGCAGGAACACCCCGTACTCCACGATCCAGCCCCACGTCGGCGCGACGAAGAAATGCTCCTGCAGGATCGAGGAAACGGAATGCGCGAGCGTCAGCACGGAAGGCATGGCGGGCGACACCGGCGTCACCGTGGTGCTGGCCAGCCCGGCGGCCGTCGCGCCGATCAGAACGATCTTGTCGCGATAGGTGTCCGGCTGGATCTTGCCGTTCAACACGTCGAAGAACGAGTCGACGCGGAATGCGGGGCGCCCGTCGCGGTCCTTGTAGAAATAGGTATACATCTGCAGCGCCGGATCGGTATTGATGGCGAGCTTGCCGAGCAACACACCCCGACCGGGGCGGACCTTGATATCCGCTTGGGCCAGGTTGAGATACTTCGCCGCGATCACCATGGACAGCGAAGGGTAGAGCTTGCCGTAGTGGCCGAGCACGAGCGGCTCGGTGCGGACCGCGCCGTCGACATCCGGGTTGGCGTTGAGGTGTCCGAGTCCTGCGGCGGTCTGTCCCAGCATCTCGATGGGTATCTCGACCCGGTCGGTCGGCAGAGCGACTTCATCGCCCTGGGGCGAGGCGATCGCGTTCTTCAACACGTAATCGGGAAGCGGCCCGTCGGGCTTGCCGCGCGGCTCGGCGATCCGGAACAGCAGCGGCAATACGACGTTGGCCGCCCTGGCATAACTTTCGGCAAGCCTGCGGTCGTTGTTGAGCGACTGCTCGGCCTCCTTCAGCAGCGCGGTGAACTGCGCCAATTCTCCGGTGACCGGGGGGCCGGAAGCGCCAGGAACGGCGCCGGGCTGGGCAGCTGCCTGGTTCGCGAGCTCGGTCAGCTTGACGATGTACTGGTAGCCGGCGTCGATTTGCGGCTCGCTCAAGAGCACCGCGCTGCCAATCACCTTGGGCCTGGCGCCAGCCAGGAGATCGGTCATCCTGGCGAGCACGTCCCGCGACCACGGCCAGCGCCCGATCTTTTCGAGCGATTGCTCGTCGATGAGGATGAGGTGGATGTCCTTCAGCGGCTCGCGCGATGTGGCCTGCACGCCCAGGTCGTAGGCCTTGCGCTCGAGGCTCTGGACCAGATCCCGGCTCGAGAAAGCCAGGACGATGAATGCGACCAGTACCCCGAGAAACCAATCGGCTCGCCAAAAATCGAGTTTTTTCATCCCATTTCCAGCGATTTGTTATTTTTTTCCAGCGGGTTAGCGTCGTTCACTCATCAATTCTACGATATTTGCCGAAAAAGTATATGTTTTTCTGGCAACAGCAGGATGAAACTTCCCATGAATACAAGATATTACGGGATATGACGCGCGTTCGGATCCGCTCAGAAAAGCTGCTGTCTGCAATAGGAAGAAGGTAGCGTTATCCGGCCGTGCACGCGAAGGCGCTCAGGGATCGACCGGCAAATCAACCGCGTGGCACGGCAGCCCATGGCGGCAGCCGGCAATGGGCCCCGGGGAGGGGCCGCGCCTGGAAATGGGTTAGTTGCCGAGTATGGTGCCGGCGGCGAGTCCCGCCGCGCGGGCGTACTCTCCGCCGGAGAGTTTCTTGCCGTCTTCGCCGCGCGCGCGCAGCACCTCGATGAGCCCGCCCTGAGCGGTGACCTTGAAGCTCGTGTCGGTGACGCCGGTGACCTCACCGATCTTGCCGACCACGTCCGCGAAACGCCGGAACACCTGCTTGCGCGCGTCGAAGATCTGCAGTTTCTTGCCATTCCAAATCGTCCACGCGCCCGGCGCGGGGTTGCAGCCGCGGATCACGTTGTAGACGAAATCCACGGGGTGCGCCCAGTGGATGCGCCCCTCGGCTTCCCGGCACCAGCCCTCGTAGCTCGCCTTCGATTCATCCTGCACGACCTCCCGGTGCTTGCCGGCGGCCACCAGGTCGGCCGCTTCCAGCATGGCCTTCACGCCCATCGGGAAGAGCTTGTTGAAATAGACGTCGCCGATGGTCTCGTCGGGCCCGATATCGCATTCTTTCTGCAGCACCACCGGGCCTTCGTCCAGCCCCTCGGTGGGGCGGAAAATGGTGAGCCCGGTGCGGGTTTCACCGCGGATGATCGGCCAGTTGATGGACGACGGGCCGCGGTACTTCGGCAGCAGCGAAGGGTGGTACTGGATGGTCCCAAGACGCGGGATCTTGACGAGGGTGTCGGGCGCGAACTGCAGCACGTAGGCCATGATCCCGATGTCGGCCTTGAGGCTTTTCAGGGCTTCGTGCGCCTCGGCGTCGCGCAGCGACTTGAACTGGAACACCTTGAGCTGCTTTTCCTCGGCGGCGACCCGCACCGGATCGGCCTTGGCCCCCGGTTTCTCCGGCGCGCAAAATACGCCCGCGACCTCGTCCTTGCGGGCGAGGAATGCCTCGAGGACGGCCTTGCCGTAATCCTGCTGACCGATTATCGCGATTCTCATTTCAGTATCCGCTCCCAGAATGAAAGGCGGCTATGCCGCTTTTTTTGGCGACGCCGAGAATGCACCAGCGCTCTTCAACTTCGAAATTTGCTCTTCGCCATAACCGAGCACGTCTTTCAGGACTTCCTCGGTGTGCTCTCCCAGCGTTGGCGAGCGCTTGATGACCGCCGGGGAGCCGGACAGCTTGATCGGCATGCCGACGTTCCACCACTTGCCGCGTTGCGGGTGATCGAGCTCGACCCACATGTCGCGGCCCCTGATGTGCTCGTCGTTGGCGAGGTCCTCGGTGCTCATGATCGGGCCGCAGGGAACGTCGAGCGGGTTCAGTATCGCCATGAATTCGCGCTTGGTGTAGCCGGCCGCGAACTTCGTGATCAGCGCCCACATGTCGTTCTGGTTCTTGCGGCGGTCCGCGATCCTGGCGAAACGGGGATCGGTCGCGAGACCCGGCATGCCGAGGTCGGGGCCGATGCGGCTGGCAAGTCCGTCCCACACCGCTTCCTGCACCACCACGTACAGCCAGTCGTTGGGGCCGTGCGGCTTGCAGTGAATGGCGTTGCCGAGCTGGCCGCCGCCCGAGTCGTTGCCCCCGCGCGGCACGTCGCCCATCCCCTGGTAAGTCGGCACCGAAAACTCGGTGAGCGGTTCTCGCGTCAGCCGCTGATGGTCGCGGAACTTGACGCGGCAGAGATTCATCACGCCGTCCATCATCGCCACTTCGACGTACTGCCCCTGCCCGGTGCGGTTCGCCTGGTTCAACGCCGCGAGCAGCCCGACGGCGAGGTGCAGGCCGGTGCCGGAATCGCCGATTTGCGCGCCGGTCACGAATGGCGGTCCGTCGGGAACACCGGTCGTGCTCATGGCCCCGCCCATGGCCTGCGCCACGTTCTCGTAGGCCTTGAAGTCGGCGTACGGCCCGCTTGAGCCGAAACCCTTGATCGAGCCCATGACGATTTTCGGATTGATCCCGTGGATCTTTTCCCAGGTAAAGCCGAGACGGTCGAGGACTCCCGGGCCGAAGTTCTCCATGACGATGTCGCATTTCTTCAGGAGATCCACGAACACAGTCTTGCCGTCTGCGCTTTTCATGTTGACGGTGATCGAGCGCTTGTTGCAGTTCAACATCGTGAAGTAGAGACTGTCGGCATTGGGCACGTCGCGCAACTGGCCGCGCGTCGCGTCGCCCTGCGGCGGCTCGAACTTGATGACATCCGCGCCCATCCATGCCAGCAGCTGCGAGCACGTCGGCCCGGCCTGCACGTGGGTCATGTCGAGAATTCTCACGCCTTTTAATGCTTCCATCGTGTCCTCACTCGTTGTCGTTTCCCGTCGCGAGACGAGCGGCATTAGTCCGCTCGTTCTCGCGATCGCTTGAGCCGCGCGCCGTTCGCGTCGGCTCCAAGCGCTATTTCTTTTTTGCGCTCGGATTCAGGCTCGTAATGCGACCGCTTTCAGTGCCTGCGGTTTCATCGATGACGGCGTTGACGAGCGTGGGCTTGCGTGAGCGGACGGCTTCTTCCACGGCCTTGCGCAGCTCGCCGGGGGTCGTGGCGTGCACGCCCACGCCGCCGAAGGCCTCCATCAGCTTGTCGTAGCGCGCGTTCTTGACGAACACGGTGGGCGCCACGTCGGGGCCGCCGGTCGGATTGACGTCGGTGCCGCGGTAGACGCCGTTGTTGTTGAAGACGACCACGCACACCGGCAGGTTGTAGCGGCAGATGGTCTCCACTTCCATGCCGGAGAAGCCGAAGGCGCTGTCGCCCTCCACCGCGATCACCGGCTGGCCGCTGACCACGGCGGCCGCGACGGCAAAACCCATGCCGATACCCATGATGCCCCAGGTGCCGACGTCCAGGCGCTTGCGCGGCCGGTACATGTCGACGATGCTGCGGGTGAAATCCAGCGCGTTGGCGCCTTCGTTGACCAGGATCGCGTCCGGATTGGACTTGATGATGTCGCGCATCACGGCGAGCGCGCTGTGGAAATTCATCGGCACCGGATTCTTGGCGAGCGTCTCGCCCAGCTTGGCGATATTCCTGTCCTTGCGCTCGGCGATGGCGCCCAGCCAGTCCGAGGACGGCTTGGGCCAGCCGGCGCCCATGGCGTTGATGCCGCCAAGCATCGCCGACACGCAGGAACCGATGTCACCGACCACCGGGGCGTCGATGCGGACATTGCTGTCCGCCTCCTGCGGCGAGATGTCGATCTGGACGAATTTCTGGCCACCCCAATCCTTGTGGGACTTGCCGCCCCAGGTCTTGCCCTTGCCGTGCGACAGCAGCCAGTTCAAGCGGGCGCCGATCAGCATCACCACGTCGGCCTCGGGCAGCACGTAGGAGCGGGCGGCGGCGGCGGACTGCTCGTGCGTGTCGGGCAGCAGGCCCTTGGCCATGGACATCGGCAGGTAGGGGATGCCGGTCTTCTCGACCAGGGCGCGGATGTCCGCGTCGGCCTGGGCGTAGGCGGCACCCTTGCCCAGCACGATGAGCGGGCGCTTGGCGCTCTTCAGCAATTCGAGGGCGCGCCGCACGGCGTCCGGCGCCGGGATCTGGCGCGGGGCCGGATCGACCACCTTGATGAGCGAACGCTTGCCGGCTTCCGCTTCCAGGGTCTGGGCGAAAAGCTTCGCCGGCAGGTCGAGGTAGACGCCACCCGGGCGGCCGGAGACGGCGGCGCGGATCGCGCGCGCGATGCCCACGCCGATGTCCTCGGCGTGCAGCACGCGGAAGGCAGCCTTGGCGAGCGGCTTGGCGATGGCCAGCTGGTCCATCTCCTCGTAGTCGCCCTGCTGCAGGTCGACAACTTCCCGCTCGCTGGACCCGCTGATGAGGATCATCGGGAAGCAGTTGGTGGTGGCGTTGGACAGCGCAGTCAAGCCGTTCAGGAAGCCGGGGGCGGACACCGTCAGGCAGATGCCCGGCTTTTGCGTCAGGAAGCCGGCGATGGCGGCGGCGTTGCCAGCGTTCTGCTCGTGGCGGAATGAAATCACGCGCATGCCCGCGGCCTGCGCCTTGCGGGTGAGGTCGGTGATGGGGATTCCGGGCAGGCCGAAAATCGTGTCGATGCCGTTCAATTTGAGGGCATCGATGACCAGGTGAAAGCCGTCGGTCATTTCCTTTTGGACGTCGGGTGCGGTGCCCGCAACCGGATTCTCAACGGTCCCCATGGCTATCTCCTTGCGCAATTGGCTTCGGCATCAAACTTCTAACGTCTTGAAAGGTTGTCAAATATAGGCTTTCGACCGGGCGCCGGCCTTGATCCCGGTCAAGAACTTGCGGTTATACTCGCCTCGTCCAACTGCCGCACCGCCGCGAATCTCCATGACCGCCCTTGCCCAGCACCCGGAAGCGAAAATCATCCGCATCCAGCTGCGGCAGAACCGGATCCTGAAACCGCTCGATGCCGGCCAATGGCGCGAACTCGAGCCGCTGCTCGAAATCGTGGACTATCCCAAGGGCGAATCTCTCGAACATCAGGGCAACCGGTCCCTGGAGCAGTATTTCATCCTCGACGGCATCCTGAAGCGAGTGGTGTCCAACGCCCAGGGCAAGGAGATGATTCTCCGCTTCGCCGCCGAAGCCGACATCGATACCAGCTACGCCGCCTGGCGCCTGAAAACGCCCATCCCGTACTCGATCCGGGCCGTCACCAGGGTGCGCGTGGCCAAGCTCACGATGCCGAATTGGGTGCAGTTCCTCGGCCGTCATGCGGACGTCAAGAACGCCTTCGAATTCGAGATCATGAAACTGATGAGCGAAGTCATGGCCCACACCATCACGCTGCACCTCCTGGATGCGCCCGGTCGCGTTCGGCGCTTCACCCGCAAGCACGCCGAGCTGGCCGATCGCCTGCCGAAAAAAGAGCTGGCGCTCTACCTCAATCTCTCGCCGGAAACCTTGTCGCGGCTAAAACGTCGCGGCAAGATCTAAAAGTCGCCGCCCGCCCGCGGCGATCTCAGCCGCGCGAGCGCCGCGGAAATCAGCGGCCAGAACAGCGCGACCAGCGCCAGCCCGGTCAGGCTGCCGACCAGCCAGTTCGAGAAAAACACCGTGAGGTCGCCCTGCGAGATTAGCATCGACTGCCGGAACGAGCTCTCGGCCGCGTCGCCCAGCACCAGCGCGAGCACCATGGGCGCCAACGGGTAGTCGAGCTTCTTGAAGGCGTAGCCGACCACCCCGAATACGATCATCAGCCACACGTCGAGCATGTTGTTCTTGACCGTGAACGCGCCGATGGCGCAGATCACCACGATGACTGGCGCGATGATCGGAAACGGCACGCGCAGGATCGCGGCGAACAGCGGCACCATGGTGAGCACCACGATCAGCCCTGCGATATTGCCGAGATACATGCTGGCGATCAGTCCCCACACGAAATCCTTCTGCTCCACGAACAGCAGCGGCCCCGGCTGCAGTCCCCAGATCATGAGCCCCCCCAACAGCACCGCCGCGGTCGGCGAGCCCGGGATGCCGAGCGTGATCATGGGCAGCAGCGCCGAGGTGCCGGCAGCGTGCGCGGCGGTCTCGGGCGCCACCACGCCCTCGAGCTGGCCGGTACCGAACTTGTTGCCGTCTTTGGACACGTTGCGCGCCACGCCGTAGCTCATGAAGGAAGCCGGCGTCGCCCCGCCCGGGATGATGCCCATCCAGCAGCCGATGATGCAGCTGCGGATCGAGGTCGCCCAATAGCGCGGCAGCTTCTTCCAGGTATCCAGCACGATCTTCGGATTGATCTTCGCGCTGTGCCCGGTAAACGACAGCCCTTCTTCCATGGACAGCAGGATCTCGCCGATGCCGAAGAGGCCGATCACCGCCACCAGGAAGTGGAACCCCGAGAGGAGCTCCGTCAGGCCGAAGGTGAGGCGCAGCTGGCCGGTGATGATGTCGATGCCGACGGCAGCCATGCCGAAACCCAGCATCATCGCGGCGATAATCTTGAAGGGATTGCCCTTGCCGGTGCCGACGAAGCTGCAGAACGTAAGCAGATAGACGGAGAAAAATTCCGGCGGGCCGAATTTCAGCGCGAACCGGGCAACCAGCGGGGCGAGGAAGGTGAACATCAGGACCGCCACCAGCGCGCCCACGAACGACGAGGTGAATGCGGCGGTCAGCGCTTCTCCCGCCCGGCCTTGCTGCGCCATCGGGTAGCCGTCGAACGTCGTCGCCACCGACCACGGCTCACCCGGGATGTTGAACAGTATCGAGGTGATCGCGCCGCCGAACAGCGCGCCCCAGTAAATGCACGACAACATGATGATCGCGGAGGTCGGCGACATGGTGAAAGTCAGCGGCAGCAGGATGGCCACGCCGTTCGCGCCCCCCAGCCCGGGCAGCACGCCGATGATCACCCCCAGCGTGATGCCGATGAACATCAGCATCAGGTTGTACGGCGTCAGCGCCACCGAGAAACCGTGAAACAGCGAGTTGAGTTCTTCCACTTCGCCTATCCTTGTTTCTCGCTAGAGCGTGTCTCAAAAACATCAAAAACACAGGAAACCGCCGATGAACGCCGATGAACGCCGACGCATATAGAACAACACCCGGTTCTGCTTCTGTTTTGCATCGGCGTTATTCGGTAGTCATCTTCGGTAAAAATGAGTTCTTGATTCTTGAGACAAGTTCTAGGCATATCTCAAAGGCAAAAACAAGGCTCACCACAGATAAACGCGGATGAGTATCCCCGCCCATGACTTCTTCGGTTTCGATTCATCTGTGTTTATCTGTGTTTATCTGCGGTTTCATTCGGCTTTTCGACACAACTTCTAGTAACCGAGCAGGCTTTCCAGCGGCCCCTTGGGCAGGGGGATCTTGAACCAGATCTCGAACATGACGAACGCGCTTGCGCTCACCCCCACGCCCACGGCACTGCTGCGGATCCACGAGTACTTGCCGGCGAGTCTCATGAACAACGCTATGAACAGCGCCGACGAAACATAAATACCGATCAACTGCACGCCCAGCACGTAGACCGTGGACGGCAGCAGGATCACCAATACCTGCCGGAGCTGCGTCGGGGTCACGAAAACCTGCTGGTTGGTCTTCCGCCTGAGCAGGCCTTGCGCGAACACCACGGCGCTGCAGATGCAGGTGAACAGGCCTATGTAAAACGGGAAATAGCCGGATTGGGGCCCGTCAGAGGCCCAACCCGAGCCCAGCCGGTAGCTGTCGTAGGCCACCAGCGCGCCCAGCGCGAAGATGATGGCCGCGACGGCCAGTTCAACCATGACGGTGCGTGTCCCAGCCTGGGCCGATCCATGGTCATGCGCCATTGTCAGTCATCGCTCCAGAAAACTTCCCCGACGGGCGCGTTGCCGCACCCCCCCACTTGAGCGAGGACAACGGGCCGGCGGGAGGACCCGCCAGCCCATCATCTCCGCCGGTTACTTCTTGACCGCGAGGAAGCCCGCTTCCTGCATCAGGCTCCGGTGCAGGACTTCCGCGTTGGCGACCCAGTCCACGTACTCCTTGCCCGCCATGAAGGTCTGGTTGAATGCGCCGTCTTCCATGAACTTCTGCCACTCCGGGGTGCCACGCACTTTCTTGAACAGCTCGACGTAGAAACTGACCACGTCCTGCGACACGCCGGACGGCATGAAAATACCCCGCAGCATGACGTACTCCATCGGGATGCCGACCTCCTTGCAGGTCGGAATGTCGTTCCACGACATCGTTTCCGTCACCTTGTTCTTGTACGGCATGCGGCTCCCGTCGAACACGCACAGCGGCCGCAGCTTTCCGCCGCGCCACTGCGCCACCGCCTCGATCGGATTGTTGACCGTGGAATCCACGTGCTTGCCCACCAGCTGCGTGGCGACCTCGCCGCCGCCCTTGAATGGCACGTAGATGAATTTGACGCCCAGCGCCTTCTCGATCGCGACGGTGATGATCTGGTCTTCCTGCTTGGAGCCGGTGCCGCCCATTTTGAATTTGTTGGGGCCGCCCTTCTTGACCGTGTCGAGGTACTCCTTGGGCGACATGTACGGCGTCTCGGCGTTGACCCACAAGACGAAGTTGTCGAGCGCGAGCATCGCAACCGGCGTCAGGTCCTTGTAGCTGAACGGCACGCCCGTGGCGAGCGGGGTGGTAAACAGGTTCGAGAGCGTGATGATGATCTTGTGGGCATCCCCCTTCGACGCCTTGACGTCGAGGAAGCCCTCGGCGCCCGCGCCGCCCGACTTGTTGATCGGCACCACCGACTGCTTCATCAGGTTGTGCTTGGCGACCACGCCCTGGGTAAAGCGCGCCATCTGGTCCGCGCCGCCCCCGGTTCCGGCCGGGATGATCAACTCGACCGACTTGGTCGGCTCCCACGCCCCCGCAGAACCGGCAAGCGCCGCCGCGAGCAGCGCCGCGCTACACGTCACAACACGCTGGATACGCATGATTCACTCCTCCTGTGTATGAAATAAACGACTCCGGCATACGCGCCTGCCCTGACTCTTGTAGGTCATTATGACTGCTTGATCATCGGCGGGGCGGTCCGCAAAGCTATCGACCTGCGTCAATTTTACGAGATTTCCCGGTTCGGGGTCGGATGACGCGCCGCAACAAATCACATCTTGCCGTTACTTAACCAGCACCACCGGCACCGGCGATAGGTGGATCACCTTGGTGGCCACCGACCCCTGCACCCGATTCGACACCGAACCCAGGCCACGGGTGCCCGCGAAACACGCAGCCGGCGGGACTTCCGGTTCGCGCGGTCAGGCTAGCGGTGGACGATCACCGGGATCTTGGACTGGGCCAGCACCTTCTGCACCTGGCTGCCGAGCATGGAGGACTTGAAGCCGTGGCGGCCATGCGAGGATAGGAAGATCAGATCGCATCTGTTTCGCTTCGCCGCAG
>CAZFRR010000037.1:0-20138 GCA_964521405.1 uncultured Streptomycetaceae bacterium
GGGCAGCCCAACCTGGGCCTGATGATGGATCCGCTGCACCTCGCGCGGACCGGCGGCACGCCGGCGGAACTGGCCCAGGTGGACCCCGGCCTTATCTACATGGTGCAGCTGTGCGACGCACCCCTGGAAAAGCGCGCCGGCCTCGAGCTGCGCGCGGAAGCGCTCACCGACCGGCTCTACCCCGGCGAGGGCGGGCTGCCCCTGCACGATTTCCTGGACGCGGTGCCGCGGGACGTGCAGATCGACGTCGAGGCGCCGCATCAGCGACACGCCCGGCTCCCGCCCGACGAGCAGGGCCGGATGACCGGCGAAGCGTGCCGCCGCTTCCTCGAAGCTTATTTCAGGCAGCGTCCCCGAGCATCATCACCGACCCCTTCTCGGCGATCATGACGGTCGTGGCGTTGGTGTTGCCGCCGACGATGGTCGGCATGACCGAGGCATCGATGACGCGCAACCCCGCGATGCCGCGAACGCGCAGCTTCGGGTCCACCACGGCCTCGGCGTCAACACCCATCTTGCAGGTACCGACCTGGTGGTGGTTCGTGGTCCCGCGCTTGCGGCAGAATTCGACGAGGTCGGCCTCGGAAACGCATTGCGGTCCCGGCGACATTTCCTCGGCGACGTAAGACGCGATCGCCGGCATCGCCATGAGCTTGCGGATGGTCTGCAGCGCGACCACGCAGGCATGCTGGTCGCGTTCGGAAACGAAATAGTTGAAGCGAATCTCAGGCGCCACCGCGGTGTCGGGGCCCTTGATCCGCACGCTGCCGCGGTTGTCGGGATGCACCATCGTCGCCGAAACGATGAAGCTGGAGAACGGGTGCAGTCCCATGCGCTCCTTGGAGCGGCCGGTGATCGACCGCCCCCACAGCCGCAGTTGCAGCCGGCAATTCGGCGATGCGAACGAGGGATCGGTGCGGATGCCGCCGCCGGCCAGGTTCGCATTCGTCGCCATCAGGCCGTTGCGAAAGAGCAGGTACTGGATGCCCATGGCGGTGCGCCGCAACGGGTTGTTGACGACATCGTTGACGGTGACCGGCCGGGTGCAGCGGTAGCCCACCGTCATCTGGAAATGATCCTGCAGGTTGCTCCCGACCCCGGGCAGATTCGCGGTGACCGGAATGCCGTGGCTGCGCAGCAAGTCAGCCGGGCCCACGCCCGACGCCTGGAGGAGCTGCGGCGAATTGAACGTCCCGCCGGACAGCACGACCTCGCGGCGTGCCGTCACGCACTCGAGGACTCCGTTACGCCGGAACTCGACCCCCACCGCCCGGCCTTCGCGGAACTGCACGCGCGTGGCGAGCGCGTGCAGGATCACTTTCAGGTTGGGGCGGCGGCGCGCGGGACGCAGGTACTCGGCGGCGGTGCCGCTGCGGCGGCCGCCGCGGATGGTCACCTGGTTGTAACCGAAGCCGTCCGCGGACGCCCCGTTGACGTCGTCGTTGCGGGGAAACCCCGCCTGCACCGCGGCCTCGACGAAGGCGTCGGCCAGCTCGTGGCGGCGCGTGTACTCGACCCGGATCGGCCCGCCCGTCGCGTGATACGCGTCGTCGCCGCGCACGCTGTCCTCGGACATCTTGAAGTACGGCAGCACCTCGTCGTAGCTCCAACCGGTGTTGCCGAGCTTGCGCCAGCCGTCGAAATCCTCGCGATGGCCGCGCACGTAGATCATGCCGTTGATGGAGCCGGTGCCACCCAGCACCTTGCCCCGGGGCAGGTAGCTGCGCCCTCCCGCCAGCTCGGGCTCGGGCTCGCTCTCGTAGGTCCAGTTGTACTTCGGATCGTCGTAGAGCTTGCCGTAGCCGAGCGGCGCGCGGATCCAGAAACTGTCGTCCTCGCCGCCGGCTTCGATCAGCGCGACGCGGTGCGCGCCGGATTCGCTCAAGCGGGCGGCGACCACGCAGCCCGCGCTCCCGCCGCCCACGACGACGTAATCGAACTCTCCCAGCGATTTCATTTCAGCGCCTCACCTTTTATTTGGGCAACAGCATGTCGGCAATGATGGCGACGAGCTCAACGTAGCTCTTCATGAGCACGTAAAGAATGGCGCCGGCGACGAGCCCGCCCGCGCCGTAGTGCCATCCCCCGCCGGCATAGGCCAGGCAGAGCCCGGCCGCCACCGGCAGCAGTGCCACGCCGATGGCGAAGCGGTGGCCGTGTCGGACCAGGAAGTTGATGATGGGATAGTTCGGCACGGGCGCCCCCTTTTCACCTTAAGAACTGCAATTCGGCCACAGAGATCACAGAGAACACAGAGAGTTTCAAGGGGTTGAGTCAGCACGCAGTACTCGCCAGATGGGCGAGTCAAACAATAATATGCGTACTTTATTTTTCTCTGTGAACTCTGTGTTCTCTGTGGCAAATAGTGTTTTTCGAGGATAACTTATTGCTTGATGTTCCTGATCACCCGCGACCATCGCGTGAACTCCAGCTTGACCAGTTGCGCGAGTTCTTCGGCCGAGCCTCCCTCCACGGTGTTGCCCTGCTTCTCAAGGGTGCCCCGGACCTCGGGCGAGCGGATCGCTTTCACGAAATCCTCGTTCAGCTTGTGGACGATTTCCTTCGGCGTCTGCGCCGGCGCAAAGGCCGCGAACCACACCTTGGTGTCGAAACCGGGCAGTCCGGACTCGATGAGAGTCGGCACGTCGGGATAAAGCTCGAGGCGCTTCGGCGAAGTGACCCCGATCGGCCGCAGCTTGCCCGCCACCACGTGGGGGCGCAGCGGCGCCGTCGAGTTGAACAGGAGCTGGGTTTCTCCGCTCATGATGCCGATCACCGCCGGACCGCCGCCCTTGTAGGGGACGTGAACCATGCTCGTCCCGGTTTCCTGGAGGAACAGCTCGGTGGCGAGATAGGGCACCGTGCCGGCGCCCGCGGAGCCGAAGGTGATCGCGCCGGGCTTCGATCTTGCCAGCGCGACGAGCTGCTTGATGGTTTTCACCGGCATCGACGGGTGCACCACGATCAGGCTGGGCGAAGAGCTGATCAGGGTGATCGGCTCGAAGCTGGTGTAGGGGTCGAACGCCGTCTTCCGCTGCACCGGCGTGATGGCGATCGAAGTCGTGGTAACCAGCAGGTTGTAGCCGTCGGGTTTCGCCCGCGCGATCTCGGCCGTGGCGATGTCGCCGTCGGCGCCCGGCTTGTTCTCCACGATCACGCTCTTGCCCCACGCCTCGGTGAGGAACCTGGCGATCAGCCGCGACGCGACGTCGGTGCCGCCGCCGGCGGCGAAGCCGACCAGCAGCCGCACCGAGCGCTCGGGAAACTGGGCTACAGACTGCGCCGCTGCATCCATCGCGGCAACCATCATGATGGCGGCCGAAGCCACTGTGGCAAACCAACGATGAGAGATCATTTTCCAATCCCCTCGTGGTGTAACGTTACGTTAAATCGGCGTTCATCGGCGTTCATCGGCGGTTCCCTTTCGATTTTCACGGTTTCGCGACGCGCATCAGCTGCCGCATGCGCGCCGAGCCGATTGGCGTCCAGCCGGGATGCCCCGCGAGCGCCCTGGACAAGTCCGGCTCGACTGCGGCCAGCTGCTCGTCCGTGACGCTCTCGATCATCACGAGCCACCCGGCAAGGCGGTCCGGCGCACGCAGGGTCTCGCGCACGTGGCCCTTCATGTTGCGCACGGCGCCGTCGAGCAGTTCGGGCACGGATTGGAACACTCGCGCCCGCATGATCCCGGGCTTTCGCACCAGAGCGGCCGCGGTTTCCGACCAGCGGCCGACATCGCCTTTCTCCAGATCTCCCTCGAACGCGGCGAATCGCACCCATGCGCCCTCCGCGATGCCCGGCACGGCGACGGCGTCCACCGCGGCCTGGCCGACGAAACGGATGGCGTTGCGGAACAGCGGGATGAACTGCAGGCTGCGCGGGTCGGGCGAACGCCGCATCTCGAGATAGGCGTCGTTCCGGAACACCGCCGGCCCTTCGACGTCGAACCACGCCGCATACTGCGGCGCCCCCTCCACCGCAACGAAGCGGCGCGCCTGGATGAAGCCGGGAATGCGCAGCACCCGGTCCGGCGCGTGCTCGCGGTTGTACCATTCGTTGAATTCGACCGTCCGTTCGGGCGGGAAGTCGGTCCACATGATGTACGAGACCGGCGACGCGTTCACGGCAGATCCTCCGTCACGACACGATACGCCGCCTGCCGCCCTGCAATGCGACCCGAGGTGAACGCCCATCCTATATGGTGGCCGTGGCCTTCCAGTAGCATGCCGCCCATGCCGATGAAGCCCGCCGCGAACAAGCCCGGGATCGGCTGGTCCTGCGCACCGAGCACCCGCAGCCGGGTGTCGACCGCGACGCCGCTGTCGCTGAAATTGAGATAGTGCCGCACCGGGCCCATGGCGATGAACGGCCCGCGCTCCAGCGGCTCGCGCCCCGCCGCCTTGCCGGGCGCCGCCAGCGACGCATTGTAGTCAGCCACCGTCTGCATCAACACCTGCGGCGACGCGCCGATTTTTGCCGCCAGCGCTGCCAGCGTCGGCGCTTCGTGGAAAATATCCTTGCGGGTGCGCCGGTAGTCGGAGACGAACGCATACGCGAAGCCCGGCGCCGTGGAAATGTAGTGCGGCCACTGCGAGAACTTCTCCGCCAGCTTGCCGTCCAGCAGCACGTAGGCGAGTTTCCCGGGCTGCTGCGCCAGCACCGGCGTGGAAGTGTCGGAGGGGCTGTCGAGTTCGTCGAGAAACCGCTCGCCGCGCGCGTTGATCAGCACGGCGCCCGCCCTGAACAGCTTCGGCGAGGGCACGAGTATCGTCGTGAGGAAGCTCATCACCACCGGGCGCAGCAGCCAGGTTGGGAACGTTTCCATCGCCCAGTTCACCAGCCGCATGAAGGCGCGTTGCGGCGGCAGGGCCGTGATCCACGAGGGCGGCGGCGGCTGGAAGCGTATGCCAGCGCTGTGCAGGCCGGTGTGGACGATGCGCCCGCCGAGCGCCATTACCATCTTGTGCCCGTCGCCCGCGTTGGCCGGGTTGACCGGCTGGATGTCAGCGAAACCTTCCGAGAGGTACTGCGTTCTCATTTCGGGGTCGCCGCCGAAGTCGCCGGTCGTCAGCACGACGCCGCCACGCGCGCGATATTCGATCGCACCGTCCGCGGTATCACACGCAACCCCGACCACGGTCCCCTGCTCGACCAGCAACCGCTGCACGCGGGCGGAAGTGACGATATCGACGCCAGCGCGGCGCGCGGCTTTTTCCAGGTGATAGGCGTAAGCGCCCGAGTTCGGCAGCACGTTGTGCATGCGCGGCTTGCGGTGCGGAGCTTCCGGAAGCGGGCCGTAGAACTCCACCCCCAGCGCCATCAACCAGCGGAACGTATCGGGCACGTTGTCGACGAACACGCGCCTCAGCGCCGTGTTGTCGTGGATCGGGTAGCGGCTCTCGCGCACTCTTTTCGAAGCGGCGCTGAACCGCGCCATGTCCTCGAAGTGATCGTCGGGGCAGTCGCGTATGCCCTTCTTCAACTGATGCGGCGTGTTGGTCGCGGTAATCGAGCCGATCGATTTCGCCGTGCTGCCGCCCAGTTTTGCGTTCCTCTCGAGCAGGACCACGCGACGGCCCAGGCTGCGCGCCTCGATGGCCGCCGCCAGCCCGCTGCCCCCGCCGCCAACAACGACGACGTCGGTCTCGAATCGATGCGTTCCCTCGCTCGTCGTCATCTCATCGCGCCTTTCATCCTAGAACAAGCTATTTGCCACAGAGAACACGGAGTTCACAGAGGAAGATCAAGAACACATATTATTTTCAAGCCTCCCCCATCTAGTGAGGTGTGGCGTGCTGACTCAATCCCTTGTATTTCTCTGTGTTCTCTGTGATCTCTGTGGCTGAATTGCCGTTTTTCAACAGCAGCGCAGGCACCCCAAGGTTCGGGGCGGGCTTCCCGCGTGGCTTGAATGTTGGCGATGATACAATTTTTCCTGGTGATCAGGAGGATTGAGCGCAATGACCTCATCGGATTCCAACTATGAAGTTATCGTCATCGGCGGCGGCATCGCAGGGCTGGTGACGGCCAACCGCGCCGCCGAGCTGGGCAAGCGCACCGCTGTCCTCGAGAAAGGCACGGAAGACCGCTACCTCTGCAGCACGCGCTACACCGGCGGCACTTTCCATATCTGCCTCACGGACCTGATGTCGGGCGAGGACAAGCTCGCCCAATTGATCGAAACCACCACCCGGGGATTCGCGCGCAAGGACCTGGCTGCCGCCATCGCCAGGGACGGCTTGCGCCTCGTGCGCTGGCTGCAGGGCGAAGGCATCAAGTTCGTGAACCTCGGCCACTATCACTCGTTCGTGCTGGCCCCGCCGTCGCGCACCGGCCCGGGCCTCGACTGGGAAGGCCGGGGCGGCGACGTGCTGCTGCGCACCCTGGAAGCCAACCTCATGAAGCGCAATATCAGGATCCAGCGCGGCACGCGGGCGCTCGCGCTGGACACTTCCACGCCCGGCTGGATCAAGGTGGAGGCGGAACAGGCGGGCGCCAGGACGGTTTTCAACGCCAAGGCTGTCGTCATCGCCGACGGCGGCTTTCCGGCGAATGTCGAGCTGGTCCGCCAGCACATC
The DNA here is from genome assembly GCA_964521405.1 of uncultured Streptomycetaceae bacterium. GTDB lineage: Bacteria > Pseudomonadota > Gammaproteobacteria > Burkholderiales > SG8-41 > SG8-41. The sequence goes on from CAZFRR010000037.1 coordinate 6,579, forward strand.
ACGCCGGTTGCCGACAAGATCCTGCAGCGCAACGCCCGGACCGCAATGGGTGACGGCCTGCGGATGGCGCAGGCCGTGGGCGCCGCGACCGTCGGCATGGACTGCTTCTACGGCCATCTGCTGAGCCGCGACGCGATGCACAACGAGAAGCTCTGGCCGCGGCCCTACGTCGATGCGCTGGCGGTTGCGGGCATACTCGTCGACGCCGCGGGGCAGCGCTTCGCGGACGAAGGCGAAGGCGGCGTCTACCTGGCAAACGCCGTTGCGCGCCTTGCCGATCCGTTGAGTGCGAGCCTCATCATGGATCAAGCCATCTGGCAGGGGCCCGGCACCAACACGCTCATACCCGCAAATCCGCACATACCGAACGCGGGCGGCACGCTGCACCGCGCCAACACCTTGCCGGAACTCGCCGCATTGATGGGCGCGCCGGCGCGGCAGTTGCAGGACACCGTGGGGGAATACAACAAGGCGCTCGAGTCCGGCGCGCTCCAGCAGCTCTCGCCCGCGCGCCGCACCGACCGCTACCAAGCGTGGCCGATCAAGACGGCGCCCTTCTACGCGGTGCCGCTTTGCACCGGGATCACCAACACCATGGGCGGGCTGGCGGTCAACCAGGATGGCGCCGTGCTCGACCAGAATGGCTCGCCCATCCCCGGGCTTTATGCAGCGGGAGGCGCAACCGGAGGGCTCGAGGGCGGCCCTTCGATCGGTTACGTCGGCGGCCTGATCAAGGCGACCATCGGTTTGCGCGCCGCCGAGAAAATCGCGAGCTTCGTCGCTTGAATACGGGACGATCGAAGTGGGGCCGATGAACCCAGAAAAAGCGAACCGCGGAGACGCAGCGACGCGGAGAGCAAAAAATTCAACGATTTACACAGTTTCCACGATTCTCCAATTTAATGAACTGTCGTTTCATCGATTTTCTGTGTGTTACCTCTGCGTCTCTGCGCCTCTGCGGTTAACAGCCGCCGTTTTTCGAATGAAAGCTATCCTCGCGTTCGCATTCGGCGCGACCGTCCTGGGGCTCGGCCCGGCGGCAACCGCACTGGGTTATCCGGATCGTCCGGTCCGCCTGGTCGTGCCGTCCGCGCCCGGCGGCGGAACGGATCTCATCTCGCGCATCATCGCGGAGAAGTTCACCCGGAAATGGGGCAGCACCGTCGTTATCGACAATCGGGCGGGCGGCGGCGGCGCCCTGGGGGCGCAGATCGTGGCGACAGCACGGCCGGACGGCTACACGTTGATGGTCGCTACCGGCGGCCACATCACCATCAATCCGCTGCTCATGGACCTGCCGTACGACGCGGCCAACGCTTTCACGCCGATCACTCTCCTCGCGACCGCGCCGTACTTGTTGGTTATCAATCCGGAAGCCACGCCGAGCAAATCCGTAAAAGAACTGATCGACCTGGCAAAGGCCAGTCCCGGCAAGCTGCTCTATGGTTCCGCCGTGGGCAGTCCGGATCACCTGGCGGGCGAGTTGTTCCAGATGATGACGGCAACGCGCCTGACCCACGTGCCCTACAAGAGCTCGGCCGGCGGCGTGATCGATCTGATCGGCGGCAGGCTGACGCTGGGGTTCGTCAGCATCCCCGCCGCCATGCCGCATATCCAGTCCGGGAAGATGCGCGCGCTTGGCTCGAGCGACCGCAAGCGCTCATTGCTGCTGCCGGAAGTGCCGACGATTGCTGAGACCGGCGTGACGGGTTACGAGCTCTTTACCTGGTATGGTTTCTTTGCCCCGGCCAAAATCCCCGCGGAGATCCTGAAGCAGCTCTCTGCCGATGTCCGGGAAGTCATGCAGGAGGGCGACGTGCGGCAGAAGCTGCAGGGGCAGGGTTTCGACCCGGTTGCCAACCGCCCGGACGAGGCGGCTCAATTCATCAAGAAGGAGTCGGTCGTCTTTGGCAAGATCGTGACCGGCGCGAATTTGCGCAATCGCATGAAGTAAGCGGGCGGCTCGTGCTGCTTAATGCGCCGACTCCATGACGCCTCGCAGGTAGCCGACCGCGCGGGCGGCGCAGGTGGGACCGTCCGGCTCGTAAAGAAAAGGCTCGACCCCGATGACGCCGGTAAAACCGCCGCGCTTCAGCGCGGCGACGATCTCGCTGAAACGCAGCTCGCCCTGCCCCGGGCCGCGATGATTGGCGTCGTTGGCATGGAAGTGGGCGATTTTGCCCGTCGGCAGCCAGCGGTCGAGCACGTCGATGAGCGGCGCGGACTCGGATTCGCTGGCGGAGCAGCAATCGAGCATGGTTTTCAGCGCGGGGCTGCCGATGGCATCGATGACCTCGACCGCTTCCGCAACGGTGTTGATGAATCCGGTGCGGCTCGGGCGCAGTGGTTCAACAAGGTAGGTGACGCCCGCCGCGGCCGCGCATTTCGCGGCGTGCGCAAAAGCCTCGATGCCGCGCGCTCGGCCGCCGCCGGGGTCCGCCGGGTCGAGCCGGCGATACTGGGACGAGCCATGCACCAGGTACTTGCCGCCGAGGGACGCGCAGAGATCGCACAGGCGCGCAATGACCTCGAACGTGAGCGCGCGCGCCGCCGGATCGGCACTCGTGATGGACAGCCCGGTCGGCGCGTGCATCAGGCAATAGAGACCCGTGATCGCGATGCCGTTGTCTGCCGCGATCTTCCTCGCCTCGGCTCTCCGTTTCTCCGGCAGGAGATGCGGCTCCCGGCCGAGCACCATCGGCGCGAGCTCGAGCCCGTCGTAACCGACGCGGGCTGCGAACCGGCACATCGCCGGAAAGTCGAGCTCGCGGATGACTTCGCTGCACAACGTGAGCTGCATGTTTCCTCCCTATTGAATATTCGGTAAATGGTTGACGAACCATCTACCGCCATCCATTTCCCCTCTCCGTTCGGGAGAGGGGGAAGGGGTGAGGGATCGAGCATCGTCAAGCATTTTGCGGATGCTCGATAATGGCCAGTCTGGGTCGGCGGCGAAAATGTGTCAATGTGACGCGACCGGCGCCGGATCAGTGGCGGGTTATTTGAAGCATAATTAGTAAACGATAGGCCCGTGCATGATCTACATCGTGGAATGCGCGCTGACGGACCAGCAGACGGACGAGGACTGGAACCGCTGGTACCACAGCATGAAGCCGCCGCACATCCTGCCGACGGCGGTGCCCGGCATCCTGACGACGCAGCGCTTCAAGTGCACCAACGTCAAGCCGCCCGCCTATTTCGCGATGTACAGCGTCACCTCGCCGGACGTAATGACGAGCGACGCCTACCGCAACGCCGGCGGCGGGCGCTTCCAGACCGAGAACTGGAAACCCATTATCACTTTCTGGAACCGCGACCTGTTCGGGGATGCGGACGCACCCGACGTCCCGATGGACTCATTACTATTGGTACTGGACCGGCCCGCCCCCGCGGGCTCACCGCTCGGCATCCCGTTCCAGTGGCTGCCCTGCATCGGTCTCGACCGTTCGACGCCCTGCCGCGGCCTGGCGGTGCTCGGCCGCGCCGAGGTGGAACGGCTCCCGATCGCCGCCGTGCCGGGCCTGCGGGTCTTCCGCCCCGTGATACCGCAGGTCACGCGCGATAAACCGTTGCCTGCAGGCTACCGGGTCGTGTAGAAGAGTTCTTTTTGAACGAGCGTTTCATGACAAACACCGTGCAGGGATGGGCGCTCGCGCTGATCGCCGCGCTGCTGTCGGCGGCGCAAATGCTCGCGCATGCGCAAGGCGCCTACCCCACCCGCGCCATCCGCATCATCTCGCCCAGCTCGCCGCCCGGCGGCTCGGACACCGCCGCCCGCATCCTCGCGCCGGCGCTCTCGGAGCGCCTCGGCCAGCAGGTGGTGGTGGAAAACCGCGCCGGCGCCGGCACCATGCTCGGCCACGACTACGCGGCGAAATCGCCGCCGGACGGCTACACGCTGGTGATGGCCATCAACACGCTGGCGATCATACCGGTAACCCTCAAGAACGTGCCCTACGATGCCTTGCGCGATCTCGCGCCGGTCTCTCAGGTGCTGAGCCAGCCGGGCATGATGATCGCGCATCCGTCCCTGCCGGCCCTGACGGTGAAAGACCTGATCGCGCTCGCAAAATCCCGGCCGGGCGATGTCCTGTACGGTTCGGGCGGCAACGGCAGCAATCCTCACATGGCCATGGAGTTGTTCCTGTACATGACCGGCACCCGCATGCTGCACGTGCCGTTTCGCGGCGGCGGGGGCTTTGCCATCGGCGTGATGTCGGGCCAGGGGTCGGTGGGCGTGCTGTCCATCCTCGCCGCAATCCCGCACGTCCGCTCCGGGCGGTTGCGCGCGCTGGGCGTGACCAGCGCGCAGCGCTCCGCGATCACGCCCGACGTTCCCGCCATCGCCGAGACGGTTAAAGGCTACGAAGCGCTCCAGTGGTACGGCCTGATGGCGCCGGCCGGCACGTCCCGGGAAATCATCGCGCGGCTGCACCGGGAAACAATCGCGGTGCTCGCCAACCGGGAGGTCCGCATGCGCCTGACGCAGGACGGCGCTGACGTCGTCGGCAACTCGCCCGAGGAGTTCGCCGCGGCGCTGCGCGCCGATATCACCAAGTGGGCCAAGGTCGCCAAGGCCGCCGGCATCCAGCCAGAATAAGGGATGAGGGATGAGTCCGTTCCGGGTTCCGGGTTCCGGGTTACGAGTTCCGGGTTCCGGGTTCCGGGTTCCGGGTTCCGGGTTCCGGGTTCTATTGAGCTTTACATATCCGCGTGACGCGCGACCACACCACCCCGACTCCTCCAGAGGCACCCCTCCTCATGCTGCTCCCACCACCCCGGCGTTTCACGCCACCCCTCCTCAGGCAGGAGGGGAAGGTATTTTTTCTCCCCTCCTTTTCAAGGAGGGGTGGACGCAAAGCGGACGGGGTGGTTACGTCGCACGACCTGCTCTTGATGGTCATGCGGTTTCATAATTCTCTATAGGTTCCGGGTTCCGAGTTACGGGTTCAAGGTTCAGGGTTCAGGGTTCAGGGTTTAACTTGGAACTTTGAATAGAATGTCACCCGCCACTTGACACTCGACACTCGTCCCTCGACACTCGCCACTCGCCACTCGCCACTTGCCACTTGCCACTTGCCACTCAGATGCGCGACTACTGGCTCTCCAAGCTGTTCTTCGACCTGCAAACCCCGGCGGTTGCGGATGAATATCGCACTGACCGCAGTAAACTGCTCGACCGTTACCCGCTGAAGCCCGAGGTGCGCGCGGCCGTCGAGGCCGACGATGTCGCGGTGCTGTCGAAACTCGTGAATCCCTACCTGCTGCGGTTCTATTTCCTCATGGCCGGCATGCCGGAGGATGAATTCCTGCGCCGCATCCGCGCCACCGCCCCGAAGAGCGCAGCCCATGGCTGAGCTCGCCGGCGTCTACGCGGCCAGCCACGGGCCGATGATCGTGCGCAACTGGGATAAACTCGCTCCCACCGAGAAAACCAGTCTCGACACAGCGTTCAAGGAACTGGGCCGTCGCATCACGGCAGCGCGGCTGGATGCGCTCATCGTGATCTCGCCGGATCACTGGGTGAATTTCTTCATCGACAACCTGCCTTCGATCTGCGTCGGCGTGGGCGAGGTGCACGACGGGCCGCCCGAGCCTTGGTTCAAGGTCTTCCCGCACCGCAAGCTGGCGGGACACCCGGCGCTCGCGGAGCACATCGTGCGCACCGCGCTCGGGCAGGATTTCGAGCCGTCGGTCTCATACCAGCTCGCGCTCGACCACGGCTTCTGCATCCCGTTGTGGAAGGCAGGCGTCGACCCCCTCCCCGCCATCGTCCCGGTGATCTTCAACGACATCGAGCCGCCGTTCCCGACCGTGAAGCGCTGCTACGCCTGGGGCGAGATGCTGGCGCAAGCGATTGCGAGTTTCCCCGGCAAGCTGAGAGTGGGCGTCCTCGCGACCGGTGGTCTCAGCCATTCGATCGGCGAGCCCGACATGGGCCGCATCGACGAGCCGTTCGACCGCGACTGCATCCGCCGTCTCGAGAACGGCGACCCGCCCGCCCTCCTCGATTTCCTCAACCAGCGCCTGCCCACGGCGGGCAACGGCGCATCCGAAGTGCGCAACTGGGTCGCCGCGCACGGCGCAGCCGGCGGGCGTGGCTTCGAGCTGATCAGCTACGCGCCGATCCCGAACGTGTACGTGGGCTGCGGGTTTGCCTCGTGGAAACTTGGATAAGGCGTGACCGGTGACTCGTGACGGGTGACTGGATTTTTGCCGCAGTCGTTCTTCGCTTTCGCTGGTCGGTGATTGCACTGGCGCTTTTCTCCTGCACGGTCGCGGCGCAGGAAGCGCATGAGTTTGCGGAGATGCGCCGCAGCCTCGCCGAGGCAATCGAGAAGGCCGTGAACGAGGCGCGCAAGCAAACCCGCGGGGCGCCGATCGACAAGCGCGTGATCGCGGCCATGGGCAAGGTGCCGCGCCACGAGTTCGCGCCGCCGGACCTGCGCCCTTACGCTTATCTCGACCGCCCGCTGACCGTCGGGCCCGGCCCCGACTCGACGATCTCGCAGCCCTCGCTGGTCGCGATGATGACCGATCTCCTCGGCATCAAGCGCGGGGAGAAGGTGCTCGAAATCGGCGTCGGCGGCGGCTATCAGAGCGCCATCCTTGCCGAGATGACCGATGAGGTGTACAGCGTGGAGTTCAACCCCAAGGTGGCCGACGCGGCAAGGCAAACGCTCAAGCGGCTCGGCTACGGTAGCGTGAAGGTCAACGTGGCCGATGGCTACTACGGCTGGCGCCCGGGCGGCCCCTACGACGCCATCCTCGTGCGCATGGCGATTCCGGACGTGCCTGTCGAGCTGATCGAGCAGTTGAAGTCGGGCGGACGGCTCATCGCTCCGGTCGGCCCCGACGGGGACGTGCAAATACTGATACTGATGCACAAGGGCGCCGACGGCGGCGTGACCATGACCGGCGTCATGCCGGTGCGCTTCAGGCCGCTGCCGGGAGGAGTCAGACTTTGACACGCCTGATGAAGCGTGACTCGTGACTGGTGACTGGAGCCCTGTGAGAAGACCGCTGAAATACTCCTTTTGCCTTTTGCCTTTTTCCTTTTGCCTTGGAATGACTGTCGCGCACGGGCAGTCATTCCCGGTAAAGCCGGTGCGCATGATCATCGCCTTCCCCGCCGGCGGCGGCAGCGACATCGTCGGGCGCGCGCTCGCGCAGGAATTGACGCAACTGCTCGGCCAGCCCGTCGTCGTGGACAACCGCGGCGGCGCCGGCGGCATCATCGGCACGGAACTTGGCGCGCGCGCCGCGCCCGACGGCTATACCCTCACCGTCGGCAGCTCGGGCGGGTTCGCCATCACGCCGCATCTCAATCCCAGGCTGCCGTACGACCCGGTGAAGGACTTCGCGCCGGTTGGTCTTTTCACGCGCCTCACTTTCGTGGTGGATGTCCATCCTTCCGTGCCCGCGAAATCGGTGAAGGAACTCCTCGCGCTCGCCCGGGCGCAACCCGGGAAGCTCAACTTTGGATCGTCGGGTCAAGGCGCGACCGCGCACCTCGCGACCGAGCTCTTCATGTCGATGACACGCGTGAAGATGACCCACGTGCCGTACAAGGGCGCTGCCGCCGCGGTGACCGGGGTGATCGCGGGTGAAGTGGATGTGCTGTTCGATTCAATGCCAACGACGCTGCCGCACGCGCGCTCGGGCCGGATCCGCCCGCTTGCGGTCACCACGCAGCAGCGCTCTGCGTTGCTGCCGCAGCTGCCGACGCTGAACGAAGCGGGCGTGAGGGGCTACGAGCTTGCGAGCTGGTTCGGCATCTTCGCGCCGGCCGGCACGCCGCGCGCCGTCGTCGAGCGGTTGAACGCCGCCATCAACGCGGCGACCCAGCGCCCGGAGATGAAGGAGCGGCTGCTCGGCCAGGGCGCGGAGCCGCTCTCCGGCACGCCCGAGGACCTCGCGGCTTACCTGCGGCGGGAACTGGACAAGTACGGGAAGATCATTCGCGAGGCGGGTGTTAAGGCCGAATGACGAAAAGATTCCACGCCAGGGACACCAAGGAAACCTTACGACGGGTCACTGAGCAGGGAACGCTCATCCGGGAAGTTAGTATATTCCCCCATACCGCTGCGGCAGTTTGCCTTGCAGGTCAGACAACTGTCCGCCAGCCGCGTGGGCATCGAAGTCTCCATGTCGTTGCAAACTTGCAACGTAAGAGGGTGCGGGAGCGCCATATGAGGCGTCCGCGTCAGACATGCCGGCGTTGACAAGACAATAGATGGCGCCACATAAAAAAAGAACAATGGAGATGGCTTGACCGAATAGCCAAAGTTCTTCCATATGCGCCCCTCCAGTAAGTGTTCCTGCATCCGCCCATGCGGCTCGAGTCGTGAACTCCCGCCGCCGGCCTTCTTAACTGGACATGCCCCTGGGACTCATCTTGGGACTTATAGGAAAGAACCGCAAGCAGGTAAACTCAGCCGGACCGGCAAAACGGTTGAGTGATCTGTTGTGCTCCATCAATATCTCACTGAATCGTAACCATTTTGGTTGGCATATCGTCCGGGTGACGGGTACCGCCAGACACTAACCTCCTCTTATTGCCTACGTCGCCAAGCCGAGAGCGCTGCCGCAGAAAACTTGCACTGACCTGTTTCCAAACGCTCCGAGCCAGCCACAATTACCGGAAGGCGCCTCATGCCCGGCAATGAAAAATATCCGTTGGCAATCGTAATTTCGGCACTGTTGCTGTGGACGCCCTGCGCAGGCGGGCAGACCTATCCGGCCAAAACCGTGCGCATGGTGGTGCCATTTGCTGCCGGTGGCGGAACCGACCTTATCGGGCGACTCCTCGCGCAGAAGTTGACCGATGCCTGGGGACAGCAAATGGTCGTGGATAACCGCGGCGGCGGCGGCTCGATCATCGGCACGGAAGTCGTCGCGCGCAGCGCGCCGGATGGTTACACCCTGCTGTTGACGGCGTTTCCCTTTACCACCAATGCCGCGCTCCTGCCCAAGCTCCCGTACGACTCGCTGCAGGACTTTGCGCCCGTAACCCTGGCTGCACTGGCTCCCCTGATCGTCGTGGTGCATCCATCGTTACCGGTGCGCTCGACCAAGGATCTAGTCGCGGTGGCCAGGGCCAGGCCCGGACAGTTGAGCTACGGCAGTTCGGGCAATGGAGGTCCGCAGCACCTGGCCGGTGAGCTGTTCAAGAGCATGGCCGGCGTCGACCTGGTGCACGTGCCGTACAAGGGCGGAGGGCCCGCCACGGTTGATCTCGTCGGCGGCCAGGTTCAAGTCGGATTCAGCAGCCTGTTGACAGTGATGACGTTCGTGAAATCCGGGCGGTTGCGCGCGATCGCGGTAACCAGCGCCCGGCGTTCCGCCATCCTGCCGGAACTGCCGACCATCGCCGAGGGTGGATACCCCGGCTACGAAACGACGACCTGGTACGGAATCCTGGTGCGCGCCGGCACGCCAGCATCCATTATTTCCACCCTGAATGCGGATCTGGCGCGAGCCCTGAAATTGCCCGAGATCAGGGACCGGCTCGCGGCGGAAGGCGCGGAGGCCGTATCCAATTCCCCCGCCGAGTTTGCCGCATTTCTGCAGGCGGAAATCGAAAGGGTGCGCAGGTTGTCGAAGGTCGCCGCCCTCAAGCTCGACTGAAGCTTCGGAAAAGGTTCCTGACACCTTTTTCCCGTTTTTTCAGGAACCCCCACTTCCCCAGGCGTGGCCAGTATCCCTCTTGGCGTTGTCTTCGCGCCCTTTGTTCTTATTATTGATTCCTTCGCGGCCTTTGCGACCTTCGCGTTGAAGCTTTTCCTTTCCTTGGCGGCCTTGGCGGTGAAGCTTTTCTCTTTCGCAGCGGACGGACGTTCGACATCAGCTCCGCGCGGAAAGCACGTAGGCGCGTACTCTCAGCGCGATGAGCACCGTGATGGCCGACACCAACAGCAGGCCGATGACACCGAATTGCTGGGCGGGCCCGCACTCGGAGGACGCCAGCATGCCGCTGCTGCAGGCCGCCACATAAGTCATGAGGAAATCCAGACTACCCACACCTGCCCCTTTTTTTACGCGCTACGCAGTCAGGATGCGCAGCGAGCACAATACTGTCAATGGGATGAATATCCCGTTCGTGCTCTTATTGACACAGGTCAAGTACTGCAGGGCCGGGATCGTCAGCGGACTGCCAATTACCGCACACCGGGACTATCCACGATGATGGTGACCCGAGAACCGGCCGCCATGGCACTCACCGCGGAAGGTGCGCCACGGTCATTCCAAACAACGTGAAGGCGAGTGTTACTGCGCGTCGATTGAGACGCTCTTTAAGCATCGCGGGAAAATCAAGCCCGCGCTGACGCTATGCAATGGCTGCTAACGATAGCGTATGGCCGACGGCAATGGGACCGGAGAAACACACGGGCCGAAGATGACTTTGCCCTCGTCTTCCAGCATGGCGCGCTCGCCATCCAGGTAGAGGGAGTAGCGCCCATTGCTGTATTTCTCCTGCGCCGCGCTGCCTGCCCGCTGCAGCGCGATCTCTTTTCCGTCGACCAGCACCGCGGCGAGCCGCCCGTCCGCCCCGCGCGCCACCGGCAACACCCGGTTGTTCGCGCACGCATAGTCAATGCGGGCCGGCAGTACCGTCTCCTCCACCCCGGGGGCCACGCACCCCGCGAGCAGCATCACGAAAAACACCGCGGTAACTGCCCGCGCATTCCTGCGGGCGGTTTCAGGATTTCCGTTCATCGACGTCATTTCTTGCCACCGCAGATCTCCGCGGCGCGGGTCACGGCGTATTGGACATGGCTGAAGCCGGGCACGTTAAACGTCTTGTCGTCGTCCCGGAATATGAAGGGATACTCTCCCGTTGTCTGGTAGAGGGCGAAGAGCGCCTTGGAGTCCATGCCCGCCTTGAACTCGCGGAGCAGGAATGCATCCACCGTCTTCTGCGCCACCAATATGGCTTCTGCGACCGTCTTGTACTCCCCGATACGCCGCACCTGCGACTTCGGCTCAAGATGCCCGCTCAGGCCTTCAACAAAAAAAGTCATGCGGCTCCCTCATAATCTTCACCGAACGGACAATTCAGTCCCGGAACTTTGTTTCGCCAGATTTTCGCATGATACACCGCGACAACCGACGAGACCATTCTAGGGTTACCTCTTCCCGAATTTTGCAGACAGCTCGGGTTCGAACTTGCCGTCGATCAGCACGTAGAGCATCTTCACCGGTTTGCTCGAGCGGTTGCTCCAGGCGTGATTGGTGCCGCGCTGGATGACGACATCGCCCGCCTTGAGGTGCACATCGCCCTCATCGAGCAGCAGCGTGATTTCACCCTCGAGGACGACCGCGTAATCCACGGTCTCGGTGCGATGCATCAGCGGGTGGCGGCCACCGCGCCCCCAGGTAGATGCATCCTCGGCGCGGCTCGCGCCGAACGCCGCGCGCGCCTGCTCCGGCGTGAGATTGCGGACCGCTTCCGTTTCCGGCGGGACTTCCGAGATGCGGAAGACCGTGCCCATCGGGGCGGGGTGCAGTTGGCGCGGACCCGCCGTGGGCTCGGGCTCGGCTGCGGCGATCGCCACCGGCATGGCGCTCGTCTTCCAGATTTCATGAGAGAGCTGGCCGGCGCGCATCGGATTGCTGTGCACCACCGGCACCGGGCCGTCCGACAGGACGACCGCCTTCCCATTCTTGTCGTGGCCCGTGACCACGCGTCTGACTTGTCCCATGAATATCCTCGCTGTGGATTGATGCCGCGGACGATGAAGAAGCCGCCGGCGCGAGGAGTATAGTCACGTCACGCGGGACGGAGCAAGGCGCGGCCCACAAGGCAAGGATGAGGGATGAAGGATGAAGGATGAAGAATAATCCAGAAAGCAAAAGTAAAAACGAAATCCGAAGGTGTATTAAGGTCATCCTTCATCCTTCCGCCTTCATCCTTTGCTGCGCGTTTGCGGCACCTGCCGCGAACGCGCAGCAGTTCCCCTCTCGAACGGTGCGCCTCGTCGTGCCTTCCGCCCCGGGCGGGGGCACCGACATCACGGCGCGGATCATCGCTCCGAAGCTCTCGGAGCTGCTCGGCCAGCAGGTGATCGTCGAGAACCGCGCGGGGGCCGGCACGATGATCGGAGGCGAGGTGGTCGCGCGCGCGGCGCCCGACGGCTACACCCTGCTGATGGGCATCAGCACGCTTGCGATCAATCCGGCGATGTACAAGAAGGTACTGTACGACGCGCTCAAGGACTTCGCGCCGATTTCGCAGGTGGTATCGCTGCCCAACGTCCTGGTCACGCACCCCTCGCTGCCGGTCAGGACGGCGAAGGAGTTGATCGCGTTTGCCAAGCAGCGGCCGGGGCAGATTCATTACGCCTCGGCGGGCGTCGGCACCAACCCCCACCTGTCCGTGGAGCTGTTTCTGTCGATGGCCGGGTTGAAGATGATCCACGTGCCGTACAAGGGCTCGGGCCAGGGCATCGTCGACGTCGTCGCCGGTCACGTGCCGGTGATGATGCCGAGCATACTGACCGGGCTGCCTCACGCAAAAGGCGGGCGCGTGCGCGCGCTGGGCGTTACCAGCGCGAAGCGGGCGGGCGGCGCGCCGCAGGTGCCGACCATCGCCGAAGCGGGCGTGCCGGGTTACGAAGCCGTGCAGTGGTTCGGCGTGCTCGCCCCCGCCGGCACGCCGCGCGAGATCGTCGCGCGCCTGCACGGCGAAATCGTGCGCACGCTGCAGTCGGCCGATGTCAGGGACCGTCTCGCCGGCGACGGCGCCGATCCGGTCGGCAGCACGCCCGAGCAGTTCGCGACCTTCCTGCGCGCGGAAACCGCGAAGTGGGCGCAGGTGGTGAAAAGCGCCGGCATTAAACCCGAGTGATGGGTGATGAGTGATGGGTAATGGGTAATGGGTAATGGGTAATGGGTAATGGGTAATGGGTAATGGGAGAACGGCGTCTCGCAATTGTTAGTTCCACGCTCTACTCATTATTCTTGCACTGTGTCTCAAAATTGGTTCCCTCCCCCTCGACGGGGGAGGGTTAGGGTGGGGGTGAACCGCCTCAAGATGCGCAACTTTTTCACCCCCATCCCAGCCTTCCCCCGTCAAGGGGGAAGGAGTTTCTCTGGTGTTTTATGACACAGTGCGACTAAGGAATGACCAATGACCGGAGCAACCGAAACTATCGCCACTTTCATCTCCAAGACCTCGCTCGCGGACCTGCCGCCGGATGCGCCGGAAAAAGCGGCCAAGGCCATCACCGACACTTTCGCCGCAATGCTCGCGGGCGCGGGCTCCGAGGTGACGGAGCCACTGCTCCGCTACGCGCGCACCGCCGGCGAATCCGGTGCGAGCCCGATCCTGGGCACCGGCATGACCACGAATGCCGAGATGGCCGCGCTCGTCAACGGCACCTTCGGCCATGCGCTCGACTTCGATGACGTGCTCGCCATCATGCCGGCGCACCCGAGCACGATCATCCTCTCCGCCGTGCTGGCGAGCCTGAAGGGCGAGCGCGTGAGCGGCAAGGCATTCATCGAAGCCTATGTCCTCGGCATCGAAATCGGAGGAAAAATCGGCCTCGGCATGAC
>CAZFRR010000038.1:0-4989 GCA_964521405.1 uncultured Streptomycetaceae bacterium
CCTGGGAATGGATGTGACCGTGAACGGCTGGACTGTGGTACTGGGGCCCAAAGGGCTAAATGCCGCGCAGGTGCGCTACTGGGAGGAGTTGCTGGCGAAGTCGGTCCAGCACCCGGAGTGGAAGGCCTACGCCGAGTTCAACTACTGGAGCCCGCAGTTCCAGCGCAGCCAGGAGACGATGAGCTATCTCGCCCGCGAATACGCGGCGGCGAAGAACGTGCTCACTGATCTGGGATTGGCCAGGGCCCAGTGATTTATCGGGAGAGAATAAATCCATGAGCCGCGCATTGAAGATCGGGATATTGAACGGCGACGACATCGGGCTCGAGGTCGTCCCGGAGTGCGTGAAGGTGATGCGCGCGGCGGCGCAGAAGACCGGGCTCGACATCGACTGGCACCCGGTGCCGATCGGGAAGCAGGCGCTCGATGAGCTGGGTTACACCCTGCCGCCGGGCACGCTGGAGAAGCTCGACACGCTCGACGGCTGGGTGCTGGGCCCGATCGGGCACCAGGCCTATCCGAAGGGCCTGCCGAACGTCATCAATCCCCACCCGATCCTGCGCAAGCACTACGACCTCTTCGCCAACATCCGCCCGGCGAAGTCGTACCCGGGGCTGCCCGCGCTCTACCAGGATGTCGATCTCATCATTGTGCGCGAGAACAATGAGGGCTTTCCGCCCGACCGCAATGTCTACATGGGGAATGGCGAATTCCGTCCCACGCCTGACATGACGATCGGGATTCGCGTCATCACACGGCAGGGCTCGAGCAAGGTGGCGCGTGCCGCGTTCGAGCTCGCGCGCACCCGCCCGCGCAGGAAGATGACCTCGGTGCACAAGGACACGGTGTTCAAGCTGGGCTGCGGCATGTTCGCCGAGGAATGCCGCGCGCTCGCCAAAGAGTATCCGGACATCACGTACGACGAGGTGCTGGTAGACACCTTCGCGATGAAGCTCGTCATGAAACCCCAGCAGTTCGATGTGATCGTGACCACCAATACCTTCGGCGACATCTTGTCGGATGCGGCGGCGGGGCTGGTGGGCGGACTCGGGCTCGCGCCGGGATTGTCGGCGGGTCCGCAGCGCGCCATGGCGCAGGCGACTCACGGCTCCGCGCCCGACATCGCGGGCAGGAACATCGCCAATCCCTACGCCATGATCATGTCGGGGCAGATGCTGCTGGCGTGGCTGGGCCACAAGCACAACGAGCCCCGCGCGGTGCGCGCGGCCGATCTGATGGAAACTGCGATGGAGCGCGTCATCGATGAGGGGCGCTGGCTGACCGGCGATCTCGGCGGGAAGGCAAGCACCACTGAGATGGGCGACGCCGTCGTGCGCGCTATTTGACCTCACGAATATCCTGGCCAACAGGGGTGTAACATATCACCACTCACCACTCACCACTCACGGATTGCACATGAATCGCATCGTTCACCTCGCGCTGAAAGTCGAAAACCTCGACAAGGCCACCCGCTTCTACAAAGAAGTCTTCGGTTTCAAGGAAGTCGAGACCAAGAAGACGCGCGACCATATCTCGCGCCACATGACCGACGGGAACCTCGACTTCACGCTGATGAAGTACGACGAGGGCACGCGGTCCGCGGAATCCCTGGCGGCCGGCGAGAAGCCGTGCATACATCACTTCGCGGTCGAGGTGGATGACGTCGAGGCGAGCGTGGCCGGCCTGAAGAAGTACGGCTGCGAGATCGTCAGCGACCCCGGCGTGATACCCGTCAAGTTCCGCGCGCCCGATGGCATCGTCGCGGAGATCGTTCCGGCCAAGCGCTACAAGAAGGCCAAATAGCGATCAGCTCATTAATTCCCATAAGCCTGGCCATGCCGGTTGCCTATGGTAACTGCGTGGCGCCGAGGGCTGATCGCTATAAAGAACCAACGACTGATGACTAAAACAGGAGACATCGTTTCCGGGGCGGCACTGGCCGGCCTCGGCGTCTTCATCATCATCGAAGCGAAGGGCTGGGAGTATCTCGGGTCTGACGGGCCGGGGCCGGGCTTTTTCCCGCTGTGGTACGGCATTGCCATGGTCGCGCTCTCGCTGCTGTTGGTGGTGACGAGCCTGAGGAAGTCGTCCGGCGGGCCCGGCAAGGCCGTCTCCTGGAGCGAGGTCGGCAGGGCGATGACGGCCTGGGCTGCGCTCGCAACTTGCATCGGTCTCCTCAAGATCCTGGGTTTTCTGCTCGCCTTCGGCTTGTTCACGTTCTTCCTGGTTGCGGTGATGTATCGCCGTACGCTCGGTGCGGCGGTTGCTGTATCGGTGGGCATATCCCTCGGCTTCTACCTCCTGTTCCCTTTGGCGCTCAATGTCGCGCTGCCGGTCGGCAAACTCGGCTTTTGAGAACAGTGTTGAGTTTTTAGTGTTGAGTGTTTAGTGGAATAAGTGATCATCGCGTGACGTGCTAACTCAAAACTCAAAACTCAAAACTTAGCACTCAACATTCAACACTGATCATGGAAACAATCGGCTACCTGATGCAGGGCTTCGGGGTCGCGATCTCCCCGATGAACCTCCTGTGGTGCTTCCTCGGCTGCTTCCTCGGCACCGTCATCGGCATCCTGCCGGGGCTGGGGCCCGCGGCGACGATCGCGATGCTGCTGCCGCTGACGTTCAGGATGGACCCGACCAGCGCGTTGATCATGCTCGGCGGCATCTACTACGGCTCCAAGTACGGCGGCTCCACGACCTCGATACTGCTCAACGTGCCGGGCGAATCAGCTTCGGTGGTCACCTGCATCGACGGCTACGAAATGGCGAAGAAGGGGCGGGGCGGGCCGGCGCTGGGCATCGCTGCGATAGCTTCCTTCATTGCCGGCACGGTGGGCGTGATCGGACTGATGCTGGTCGCGCCGCCTCTTGCCAAATTTGCGCTCTCGTTCAGCTCTCCCGAGTACTTTGCTTTGATGAGCCTCGGGCTGGCGATGGTCGTGCTGCTTGCAGGCGAATCCATGACCAAGGCGCTGCTCGCGATGCTGGTCGGTTTGTGGATCGCGGGCATGGGCACGGACCTTTTTACCTCGACCTCCCGTTTCACATTCGGCAATGCCGAGATGCTCGACGGCATTGATTTCGTAGTGGTCGCGATCGGCGTTTTCGCCCTCGGAGAAGTGCTGGGCAATATGGAAATCCGCGAGGGCACGAAGATGCTGCCGGTGCCCAAGGGCCTGCGCAACCTCATGCCCACGTGGCAGGACCTGAAGGATTGCCGGTTTGCTTTCATCAACGGCTCGGTGGTGGGCTTTATCATCGGCGTATTGCCAGGCGCTGGTTCCACGATCGCTTCGTTCATCTCCTACGGTATTGAGAAGGCGGTCTCGAAGCATCCCGAGAAGTTCGGCACGGGCGTGGTGGAAGGGGTTGCTGCGCCCGAGGGCGCCAACAACGCGGAGACGGGTGGCGCGCTGGTGCCGATGCTGACGCTCGGCATACCCGGCTCCGGCACCACCGCGATCCTGCTCGCCGCGCTGATCCTGTGGGGGTTGAAGCCCGGCCCGCTCATGATCCAGGATAACCCGCAGCTCTTCTGGGGGCTGGTCGCAAGCATGTATATCGGCAATGTCATGTTGCTGGTGCTGAACCTGCCGCTGGTTCCGTTGTTCGCGCAGATCCTGCGCCTGCCGGTATACGTCCTGTACCCGGTGATCTTCGGCATCTCGATCATCGGTGTTTATGGCGTCTCGAGCAGCCTGTTCGATGTCTGGATGCTGGGCGCGTTCGGGCTGATCGGCTACGCGATGCGCAGGCTCGATTACCCGTCGGCGCCGCTCATCCTCGGCTTCGTGCTCGGCGACAGCATGGAGCGCGCGCTGCGCCAGTCGCTGATGATGTCGCAGGGAGACCTTTCGATACTGGTATCCAGACCAATTTCGGCTACGATGCTATTTTTGACAGCGCTGATACTGATCGCGCCGCTGTTCAGAAGAGCCAATGCCTGGCGCGTCAAGGCCATTAGTTGACGAGGTAAGCAGTAAGCAGTAAACGGTAAGCGGCACAGACCTGGCGGTCGTAGACCCGCTCGGGAACCTAACGAGGAGAAATCATGAAAACATACTCAGCCATTCTCGCCGCAGTACTGGTTGCCGCGGCAATCGCATTGCCGGCACACGCGCAAGGCTTCAAGCCGAGCAAGCCGATCGAATTCGTCACCCACACCGGGCCCGGCGGCGGGGGCGATGTGCTGGCCCGGGGCATCGCGGCCGGGATGGAAAAGGAGAAACTGCTTCCCGTGCGCATGCAGGTCGTGAACAAGACCGGCGGCGGCGGCCTGACCGCGATGGCCTACCTTGCTGAAAAGAAGGGCGAGACTCACACCATCGCCGTCTTTACCAGCGTCTGGTACACCGTGCCGCTCATGCGCGAGGAGGCCAAGTTCACGATGAGGGACCTGACGCCCATCGTCCGGCTGGTTACCGAGCCGGCGTTGGTGGTGGTGAAGGCGGATTCGCCGTACAAGTCGCTGAAGGACTTCATCGACGCCGCCAAGGCCGCCCCCGGGCAGCTCAAGTGGTCGGGCGGCTCGATCGGCAGCCGCGACTGGATGGTGCGGCAGGTGCTGATGAAGAGCACCGGCGCCAACTGGGCGTTCATCTCGTTCCCGGGCGGTGGCGAGCGCATCGCCGCGGTGCTGGGAGGGCACGTCAATATGATGGTGATCGAGCCGCAGGAGGCGGGCGAGCACATCCGCGCGGGCAACATGCGCGTGATCGCGCAAGTCGCGGACAAGCGCCTGGCGGCATTTCCCAACGTGCCGACGATCCAGGAAGCGGGCTTCAATATCCCCACCGTGCGGCAGGTGCGCGGCATCGTCGCGCCGCCGGGCATTCCGCAGGAAGTGGTCGCGTACTATGAGGATTTGTTCGCGCGGTTCTCCAAGACCGAAAGCTGGAAGAAATACCTGGAGGACAATCTGTTCGACGACGGCTTCCTGCGCAGCGCCGAGCTGGGCAAGTTCGGCACCGAGCAGGAAGAATTTAC
>CAZFRR010000039.1:0-18247 GCA_964521405.1 uncultured Streptomycetaceae bacterium
TCCGCCAGCGTGCCGTCGAGGTCGATCGTCACCGCTTTCACGCGCAGCGGAAAACGCTGATTCATGATGGAACCGCCAGGATCATGATTGAACCGCCAAGACGCCAAGACGCCAGGAATACAACAAGAAAAGGAGTTACCTATTATTGCTTTTCTTTTTCATGGCGCCTTGGCGTCATGGCGGTTAATCTTTCTAGATTTTGGCAAGCTCGGCGCGCATCGCGGCCACGGTAGCCTTGTAATCCCTGGTGCCGAAAATAGCGGAACCCGCCACGAAGGTGTCGGCGCCGGCGCGCGCGATCTCGGCGATGTTGTCCACCTTCACACCGCCATCCACTTCGAGCCAGATATCGCGCCCGGTCGCCTCGATGCGGCTCTTGACGGCAGCGAGTTTCTTCAGCGCCTGGGCGATGAACTTCTGCCCGCCGAAGCCGGGGTTCACCGACATGACCAGCACCAGGTCCAGCTTGTCGATGACGTGATCGAGATGGGAGAGCGGCGTGGCGGGGTTCAACACCAGCCCCGCCTTGCAGCCCTGGTCCTTGATCAACGCGATGGTACGGTCCACGTGGTCGGAAGCCTCGGGGTGAAACGAGATGATGTTGGCGCCAGCCTTGGCGAAATCCGGCACGATGCGGTCCACCGGCTTGACCATGAGATGGACATCGATGAGGGCCTGGGTAAGCGGGCGGATCGCCTCGCACACCAGCGGGCCGATCGTCAGGTTGGGCACGTAATGATTGTCCATCACGTCGAAATGCACGAGGTCGGCGCCGGCGGCAATCACGCTCCGCACTTCCTCGCCCAGGCGGGCGAAGTCGGCCGACAGGATGCTGGGTGCGATGCGGTAGGTTTTCGCCATGCGCTTCTCTGAAGAATGTGAAGATTTTAACCGTTCTTGCGCGCTGCGGCGAAATGGTCAAGAATCGGCGCATGCCTGACAAGAAATACGACATCACGGTCGCGGCGCGCACCGCCTTCATCCCGGACCAGTCCGACGCGAGCAGCAGCCGCTACGTCTTTGCTTACACCATCACCATCACCAACACCGGCACGGTTCCGGCCCAACTGGTGAGCCGCCACTGGGTCATTACCGATTCCGACAACCAGGTGCAGGAAGTGCGCGGCGCCGGCGTGATCGGCGAACAGCCGCTGCTCCGTCCCAACGAGAGCTTCCAGTACACCAGCGGCACCGCCATCGCCACGCCGGTCGGCACCATGCGCGGCAGCTACCAGATGGTCGCGGAAGACGGCGTGCAGTTCGATGCGACGATCCCCGAGTTCACGCTCTCGATGCCGCGCGTATTGCACTGACCGTGCAACGTTCCGGGTTCCGGGTTCAAGGTTCAAGGTTGTCAGCGCGAGCTGCCGCTCGCGAGTTTAAACCCGGAACCCGGAACTCGGAACTTGGAACCTGAAATTTGGAATTCGGAACTCGGAACCCGGAACATTGAACTCGGAACATGTCGCTGAAGGCGACTGATCAGCACCCAATGCGCAGGCTGTGCGCGCTGGGGCTCTGTTCATTGCTGGTCCTGCCCGGCTGCGAAAGCATCCCGCCGCAGCCCCCCGCGCCGAAACCCGTTCCCCCCAAGGTTGCGCCTGCTCCCAAGCCGCCAGCCGCGGGCATGGCCGGCGCGCTGCGCCAGGCCAGTTGGCAGGACTTGCCGGAATGGCAGGAAGAGAACCCGGCGCTCGCCTGGGAATCCATGCTGATCAGCTGCCGCGCGCTCGCCAGACAGGATGCCTGGCGGGAAGTCTGCGCGACAGCGGAAGGCATCAAGAATCCTGACCGGCAGCAGGCGCGCCGCTTCTTCGAGCTCAATTTCACTCCCTTCCAGCTCACCCGCCCCGATGGCGGCGAAGAGGGTTTGATCACCGGTTACTACGAACCGCTGTTGAAGGGCAGCCGCAAGCCCACGGCGCGCTACCGCTATCCCGTGTACGGCTTGCCGGACGACCTGCTGGTCGTCGATCTCACCGACCTTCACCCGGAATTGAAGGGCCTGCGGCTGCGCGGCCGCATCGAGGGGCGTCGCATCGTTCCTTACTACGACCGGGCGCAGATCGACCAGGGACGCGGCGCCATCGCCGGCAGGGAAATCGTCTGGGTGGACGACGCCATCGAGCTCTTCTTCCTCCAGATCCAGGGCTCGGGGCGCATCGCGTTCGAGAACGGCGAAATCCTGCGGCTCGGCTATGCCGACCAGAACGGGCACCCCTACCGCTCGATCGGCAGGCTGCTGGTCGAGCGCGGCGAGCTGCCGCTGGAGAGAGCCTCGATGCAGGGCATCAAGGCCTGGGCGCGCGAGAATCCCGGCAAAGTGACCGAGTTGCTCAACTATAACGCGAGCTACGTTTTTTTCCGTGAATTGCCGGCCGACTTGCCGGGCCCGCTCGGCGCGCTCGGCGTGCCGCTCACCGCTCGCCGCAGCGTGGCGGTGGATCCGGGTTTTGTTCCGCTGGGCGCGCCGGTCTATATCGCGACCACCTGGCCGCTCTCCAGCCGGCCGCTCAACCGCCTGATGCTGGCGCAGGATACGGGCGGCGCGATCCGCGGCCCGGTGCGGGCGGATTTTTTCTGGGGATTCGGCGACGAGGCCGCGCGCGAGGCCGGGCGCATGAAGCAGTCGCTGAGGATGTGGGTGCTGCTGCCGAATGCTTTCCGCTTGCCTGGTAATTGAAACCACTCACCGCAGAGGACGCGGAGGACGCGGAGGAAAAGCTCGTAACAAGAATAAACGGTCATGGAGCAGATGACCCACCCCCACCCTAGCCCTCCCCCTGAGGGGGAGGGAATGTTTTTTTCCTGTGCCGACAAGACTCCCCTTCCCCCTCAGGGGGAAGGTCGGGATGGGGGTGGTTCCAACCAATCGCTTTAATTTAGTTACGCGCTCTAAGAAGGTTGGTCACCGTTCACCGTTTTTCGGGCTGAGGCTCACGCTCAACAGCACGCGGCTCTTCACGGCGCGCCCGTCCTTGCTCGCGGGAATGAAGCGGGCCGCGGCGAGCATGGCACGCAACTCCGCTTCCAGAGCGCCGGCCGGTCCCGGCCCGGCGAGCGCCACGTGGTTCACGAGGCCGTGCTCGTCGATGATCAACTCGAGCCGAACCGAAACCGCTACGCCTGATGCGGGATCTTCAAGCCGGGAGGCATTGAGAGGCACCAGCGGCCTGGGATAGGTGTCGAGGTCGCGCGCCGCGTAAACAGTCGGGTCGGGAACCTGCGGCAACGCGAGCGAGGGGGCCGGCGCACGTATCGTTGTCGATGCCTTCGCCTGCGGCGCAGTCAACCTATCGTTGCGTAAATTCCCCTCTTTCCGGTCCATGCGCCGCGGGACTGGAAGCTCGTCCGGGTCCGCGACGGCCGCGACGGCTGGCGGCACGTGGGACGGGGTTTCGAGCCTAACGGTAAACGGGACGGCTCCCGAGGCCCGCGCGCTCCCCCGATGCACCTCGGTGACCAGGGCGGCCAGGAACAGCAGGTGAGAGAACAGCGAAACCGCGAGCGCCAGCCGGAGCCGGGACCAGGCTCCCGTGTGATAGGCAAACCGGAAAGTGGCGTATGCCGCGTTGTCCATTCAAGGGATAACGCACCGCGTCATCCCTTGTTGACCTACTTGGCGGCCGGCGCCCTGAAGCCTTCCTCGATCTTGTCGGCCGTCACAAAGCCGCCGAGCGAGCGCCCGTCGGCCAGAAAGACGGCTGGCGTGCCTTGCGCGCCAAAGCGCCGCGCCATTTCCATGTTTTTCTCGATCGGGGTGTCGCACTTGCCTTCATTCTGGGGCGCCACGCCGCGCAGCATGAGGTCATCCCACGCCCTGGCGCGGTCCTTGCTGCACCAGATCGCCCGGGATTTCTCGATCGAATCCGGCGAGAGTATCGGCCACAGGAAGGTGTAAATGGTGACATCGTTCAATTTGATCAGCTCCTGCTGCTGCCGCTTGCAGTAGGCGCAGTTGGGGTCTTCGAAGGTGTAGATCAGGCGCTTGCCGTTGCCGCGCACGCGCTTGATCGCGTTGTCGGTCGACTTGCTGAGGGATTGCGCAACCAGTTCCGAATTTCGCGCCAGGGTGAGATTGCGCATCGTCGGCGTCCTGGCGTCGAACAGCGTGCCGCGGAACACGAAGTTGACCTTTTCGTCGGTGTAGAAAATATGCCCGTTCGCGATGACCTCGTAGAGGCCGGGCATCGGCGTCTTGGACACGCTTTCCACGGTCACCTCGGTGATCTTGGACTGAAACGCCTGCCGGATGGCGGCCTCGCTGGCAAGCGCGGATCCGGCCGCGAGTCCGGTCATTAGTAGGAGCGTTGCCGTGATGATTCGTAGCATGGTTGTTCCTATCGTTAGTCGTGCCCGCGCTTCAGGCCGCGGCGTGTTGCACCAGAAATTTCTTGAGCCATGGCTGGTGATTGACGAGGTCGAGTCCCACGTTGCGCGCCCTCGAAGCCCAGACATCCGGGTTGGTGAAAAGTTTCTGCAGGCCGTCCGTCGTCAGCTGAACGGCGGCCACGTCTTCCCTGCGCGCCCGCTCGTAGCGCCTCAGGAGCGCGTGATCACCGCAGTCGCGCTGCGGCCCGCGTTCCATCAGCACCCCGGCGAGCTCGCGCGCATCCCGGAAACCGAGGTTGACCCCCTGGCCCGCCAGGGGGTGCACATTATGTGCGGCGTCCCCCGCCAGCGCAACCCGCGGCTTCGTGAACTGCGTCACGCGGGCAAGCCTCAGCGGAAATGCCGCAGCGGGCGCCAACCGTTCCAGGCCTCCCAGCATGCCGCGGCTTGCCGATTCAACGGCGGCAGCCAGTTCCTCCGCCGGAGCCGCCAGCAGGTTGCGTCCGCGTTCCTCGCCGACCGACCACACCATCGAAACGCGGTTGCCGGCGAGCGGCAACAGCGCCAGCACGCCATCGCGCATGAACCACTGGAACGCGGTGCCGCCGTGCGGCTTCTCGCAGGAAAAATTGGCGACGACTCCGAGCTGTCCGTAGTCCGCCGGGTTCGCCGCAATGCCGGCCGCCGCGCGCACCCGTGACTCCGCACCATCGGCGCCTATCACCAGGCGCGTCTCCAGTTCCGCGCCATCCTCGAGCCGCAGCAGGGCGTGGCTGGCGCCGGCCTCGAAGCCGCTCCAGCGAGCGGGGCAAAAGATGCGCACGTCCTGGCCGCGCACGGCTTCCCACAGGGCGTGCTGCAGCCGCCGGTTCTCGACGATGAAGGCCAGCTCGCGCAAGCCGGCGTCATAGGCGCTGAACTCGAGGCAGGCGGTTGCGTCGTCGCCATAGATCCGCATCGTCTCGACTCGCGTCAGGCGGTCCTGCCGCAGGCTCGCCCAGGCCCCGCAGCGCTGGAGAAACGCGGCCGAGCCGGGACTCACGGCGTAGATGCGGTTGTCCCAGGAATCCTCGTCCGGGATCGCGGCCGGCGGCTGCGATTCGACGAGCGCCAGGGAGAGCCCGCTGCCGGCAAGCGCTCGCGCGAGACTCAGCCCGACGAGACCGGCGCCGACGATGACAGCATCACAGGAATGGCGCGTGCGCGGATTGCCAGTCATACGCCCAGTTTAGCGCTGCAGCCGCGACATGATAGTTCGGGATTTCGTATGACGAAAATCCGATCCGATAATCAAAATCGAGAGTAACATTCTCTCAGCCGTCGTCACAACCGCCGGATTAATAACTGGAATTCAGCAATTATTCAGGGGCTTAACTTGACAATGCCGGCCCCGGTCTTTAGACTCGCCAGCCTGCCGGACAGCATAAGATATGGCGTTGGTACCGTGACCGGATAGTCTTAATCAATACCCGAGCGGCAGGCTGAATAACAGAAGGCGCGTGCGCTGAAATGGCTTGGCAACTGGAGCAAGCGCGCTTGGTATGACATTGATTCCGGCACGATTTTCGCTGCTTCTCCTCTTAGGAATTTGCCGGACTAGTCCGGCAAATTCCTAAGGCGAGTTAGCTCAGCGGTTAGAGCAGCGGAATCATAATCCGTTGGTCCGGGGTTCAAATCCCTGACTCGCCACCAGTTCAGGGTGGGCGCGGCCGCCACCTCAAGCCGAAAGTGGCGTGGCATTCTGGGTTGAAGTATTTGATTACATTGTGTTACGGTGATTCGATGCGACGATGGGCTTGGATTCTGGCGCTGGCGGTCGCGTTTGCCGCGACGAGTCACGCCCAGCTACCCCGCCAGTTCCCGGCAAACGCCAAGCTGGGGGAGATGATCGGCCAGCAGCACCTCTTCCCGCTCATCCAGATCAACAACAAGGTCCTGCGGCTCGCCCCGGGCGGGCGCATCATCGACGAGAACAACCGCACCTTGTTGCACTCTTACCTTCCGAAGCAAGCGCACGTGATGTTCGTCGAGGACATGAACGGCGATCTCTCCCTCGTGTATATCCTGCGGCCCGACGAGCTGGAGCAGATCCAGCGCGCCCGCTGATTCCGCTTCCTTTTCCTCGTACCGCGTCGTGCCCCCCAAGCTGTTCATCAGGACTTTCGGCTGCCAGATGAACGAGTACGACTCGGGCAAGATGGCCGACGTGCTGCGCGAGGCGCATGGCATGGAACCAACCGGGGATCCCGCCGCGGCCGACGTGATTCTCTTCAACACCTGCTCGGTCCGCGAAAAAGCGCAGGAGAAAGTGTTCAACGACCTCGGCCGCGTGAAGCCTTACAAGCAGGCCAACCCCCGCTTGCTGATCGGGGTGGGCGGCTGCGTCGCGAGCCAGGAGGGCGCGGCCATCGTGGCGCGCGCGCCGTACGTGGACCTCGTATTCGGACCGCAGACACTGCACCGCCTGCCGCAGATGATCGAAGCGCGCCGCGCGAGCGGCAAACCGCAGGTGGACGTGTCATTTCCCGAGATCGAGAAATTCGACAGCCTGCCGCCGGCCCGCGTTGAAGGCGCGTCTGCTTTAGTCTCAATCATGGAAGGCTGCAGCAAGTACTGCGCTTTCTGCGTGGTGCCCTATACGCGCGGCGAGGAAGTGTCGCGCCCGTTCGAGGACGTGCTG
This sequence comes from uncultured Streptomycetaceae bacterium, assembly GCA_964521405.1. Lineage (GTDB taxonomy): Bacteria > Pseudomonadota > Gammaproteobacteria > Burkholderiales > SG8-41 > SG8-41. The sequence goes on from CAZFRR010000039.1 coordinate 7,013, forward strand.
ACCGAGGTGGCCGAGCTGGCACAACAGGGCGCGAGGGAAATCACCCTGCTCGGCCAGAACGTGAACGCCTACCGTGGCGCGGCGCCTGGCGGGGAAACCGCCGACCTCGCCCTGCTCCTCGAATATGTGGCCGCGATTCCCGGCATCGGCCGCATCCGCTACACCACCTCCCACCCCAAGGAATTCACCCAGCGCCTGATCGAGGCCCACGCCGCCATCCCCCAGCTCGCGCCCCACGTGCACCTGCCGGTGCAGGCAGGCTCGGACCGGGTGCTGGCGGCGATGAAGCGCGGCTACACCGTGCTGGAGTACAAGTCGATCGTGCGCCGGCTGCGCGCGGCTCGCCCCGACATCTCGATCTCCTCGGATTTCATCGTCGGCTTTCCCGGCGAAACCGAGGCTGACTTCGAGGCCACGCTGCGGCTGATCGAAGCAGCCGGTTTTGACGCGAGCTACAGCTTCCTCTATAGCCGGCGCCCCGGCACGCCGGCGGCGGAGCTGCCGGATGACACGCCGCACGAGGTGAAGCTTGCGCGGCTGCAGCGGTTGCAAGCGAAAATCGACGGTCAGGCCCAGGCCTTGAGCCGCGGCATGGTCGGCACGCGCCAGCGTGTGCTGGTCGAAGGCGCATCCCGAAAAAATGCCGCTGAAATCTGCGGACGCACCGCCAACAATCGCGTGGTCAACTTCCCGGGGCCGGCAAGCCTGGCCGGCCGGTTCGCCGACGTCACGATCACTGCCGCGCGGGCCCACTCGCTGCGCGGCGAACTGGCCCCAGCGCTCGTTTGAAGCCCGTCGAACTCGCCTTCAAGCCGGTGGACAACCAGCGCCTCGCCAACCTGTGCGGCGCGCTCGATGAGAACCTGCGGCAAATCGAGACCGCGCTCGACGTCAGCATCGCGCGCCGCGGCGAGCGCTTCGCGGTCACCGGCAAGCCCGGGCAGGCCCGGATAGCGGCGCAGGTGCTGCATTCGTTCTACGAGCGCGCCAAACACGATCTCTCGGTCGAGGACGTGCAGCTCGGGCTGATCGAAGCTGCCGGGCCGAGCAAGTTGCAGGCCCCGGATGCCAGCCCGGCGCTGGTCACGCGGCGCCCGGATCTCCACGGGCGCACCCCGCGCCAGGTGAAATACCTGCATAACATCCTCGCGCACGATCTGACCTTCAGCATCGGCCCGGCGGGCACCGGCAAAACCTATCTGGCGGTGGCGTGCGCGGTGGATGCGCTCGAGCGCGAGACGGTGAAGCGCATCGTGCTGGTGCGTCCCGCCGTGGAGGCCGGCGAGCGGCTCGGTTTCCTCCCGGGAGACATGGCGGCCAAGGTCGATCCCTATCTCCGCCCGCTCTACGACGCGCTCTACGACCTGATGGGGTTCGACAAGGTGTCGAAGATGTTCGACCGCAGCCCGATCGAGATCGCGCCGCTCGCCTTCATGCGCGGGCGCACGTTGAACCATTCCTTCGTGATCCTCGATGAAGCGCAGAACACCACGCCGGAACAGATGAAGATGTTCCTGACGCGGATCGGCTTCGGCAGCAAGGCGGTGGTGACGGGAGACGTCACCCAGATCGACCTGCCGAAGGGGCACAAGAGCGGACTGGTCGAAGCCCGCGAGGTGCTGAAGCAGGTGCGCGGCATCGCTTTCACCCAATTCGACACCGAGGACGTGGTGCGCCACCCGCTGGTGCAGCGCATCGTCAATGCCTATCAAAATTACGCCACGCGAACCACGGGCCTGCGGCCTCAAGCCGGCAGCAAGCCATGAGCGCGCGACCCTTTGCATCCCGGGACCCCCGGTTGAAACTGAGCGTGCAATACGCCGTCCGCTCCGGGGAGCTGCCCTCGCGCGGCCAGTTGCGACGCTGGGCCCGCGCCGCGCTCGAGCGCGATGCGCGGGTCACGGTCCGCATCGTCGGCGGCGGCGAAGCGCGCGCGCTCAACCGCCATTTCCGCGGCACCAACCATCCGACCAACGTCCTGACCTTCGTCATGCGCGAGCAGCCGCGGCTCGAAGGCGACCTTGCCCTGTGCGCCCCGGTGATCGCGCGCGAGGCCCGGGCGCAGCACAAGAGCGCCCGCGCGCATTATGCGCACCTGGTGGTGCACGGCGTGCTGCACCTGCAAGGCTACGACCACGGGCGCGAGCGGGAAGCGCGCGTGATGGAACGGCTGGAAACGCGGATCGTGACCCGGCTCGGCTTCCCGGATCCCTACAAGGACCAGGGATGAAGGGAAAAGAGAAAAGGGAAAAAGGGAAAACGGCAAGGCCGCGCGCTTTCGCTCCTTTTGCCTTTTGCCTTTTGCCTTTTGCCTTATAGCCCCATGGCCAACGACCCGCCCGCCGCCAACAAGCCTTCGTTTCTCGATCGCGTCAGCGCGTGGCTCGCGCGCGAGCCCGAGGACCGCGAAGAACTCGCCGGGCTGCTGCGCGCCGCCCACGAGCGCAACCTGATCGACGCCGACGCGCTGGCCATGATCGAGGGCGTGCTGCAGGTGTCCGAAATGCAGGCGCGCGACATCATGGTGCCGCGGGCGCAGATGGACGTCATCGACATCCGCGAGTCCCCCGCCCAGTTCATCCCGATGGTGATGCAGACCGGCCACTCCCGCTTCCCGGTGATCGGCGAGAACAAGGACGACGTGATCGGCATACTGCTCGCCAAGGATCTCCTGCACCATTACGCCGGCGAGGAGGAATTCAACGTGCGCGACATGCTGCGCCCGGCGGTCTTCATCCCCGGGTCGAAACATCTCAACGTGCTGCTCAAGGAATTCCGCAAGAACCGCAATCACATGGCGATCGTGGTGGACGAGTACGGCGGCGTGGCGGGGCTGGTGACGATCGAGGACGTGATCGAGCAGATCGTCGGCGACATCGAGGACGAGTACGACTTCGAGGATGTCGAGGACAATATCGTCCCCGAGAAGGGCGGGCAGCACCGCGTCAAGGCGCTGACCGAGATCGCCGACTTCAACACCGTTTTCGGCACCCGCTACAGCGACCAGGAGTTCGACACCATCGGCGGGCTGGTCATGTCGCGCTTCGGGCGCGTGCCCAAGCGCGGCGAGCAGGTGAGCTTCGACAACCTCACTTTCAAGGTGCTGCGCGCCGACAGCCGGCGGCTGCACCTGCTGCAAGTCACCCGGAAAAAACCGGTATGAGGCACGAGGGATGAGCGATGAGGTCACAGCGCATAGCGTCGAGCCGCCGCCTTCCCTTTCGCACCGCGCATCCCTCGTCATCGCGTTTGTCCTCGGCGCGGTAACCGTCGCGGGTTACGCGCCCTACTATCTCTACCTGCAACCGGTCATCACCGTCACCGGGTTGTTCTACCTGTGGTCGCGCGCGCCCGGCGCACGCGCCGCCGGTGCGATCGGTTTTGCCTTCGGGCTCGGGCTGTTCCTGTTCGGCGTCTCGTGGGTCTACGTGAGCCTGCACGATTTCGGCGCCATGCCACTGCCGCTCGCCGCGATCTTCACCCTCCTCTTCTGCGCCTTCCTGGCGCTGTTTCCCGCGCTGGTGGGCTACGCCTGCGCCCGATCCGGGACGCGGCACGCCGTGCGTTACGGGCTGCTGGCGCCGGCGGCCTGGGTGCTGGCGGAATGGACCCGCAGCTGGATCTTCACCGGCTTTCCCTGGCTGGCGCTGGGCTACTCGCAGATCCCGTCCAGCCCGCTCGCGGGCTATGCGCCGGTGCTGGGCATCCACGGCGTCACGCTGGCGACGGCGGCCAGCGCGGGGCTCATCGTCATCTGGTGGCTGGGCACCGTTGAGAAGGGAAAAGGGAAAAGGGAAAAGGGAAAAGTAGAAGGTCTCCGCTTGCCAGCGGTTTTTTCCTTCCTCATTCATCCTTCCGCCTTCATCCTTGTCGCGGTCTGGCTGGGTGGATTCGCGCTGAAGCAAATCGAGTGGACCGAGCCCGTCGGCTCGCCGGTCACCGTCAGCCTCCTGCAGGGCAATATCGCGCAAGACCTCAAGTGGCGGGAAGACCGCGTGCCGGTCACGTTGAAAACCTATTCCACGCTCGCCTGGACGTCCTCGAGCCAGCTCATCATCCTGCCCGAGACCGCGCTGCCGTTGTTCGTGGACCAGGTGCCGCAGGATTACCTCTCGATGCTGGCCATCCTCGCGCGCAGGAACGGCGGCGACATCCTGGTCGGGGTGCCGGAGCGCCTGCCGGGGGGGGAATATTTCAACAGCGTGATCTCCTTCGGGACTTCCCCCACCCAAACCTATCGCAAGTCTCACCTGGTGCCGTTCGGCGAATTCATCCCGCTGCGCCCCGTGCTGGGGTGGATTGTCAGCGTGCTAGCGATACCGCTGCAGGATTTCTCCCGCGGCGCCGAGAACCAGCGCCCGCTCGCGGTGGCCGGGCAGCGCGTGGCGGTGAACATCTGCTACGAGGACGCGTTCGGCGAGGAGATCATCCGGCAGTTGCCGGAGGCGACGCTGCTCGTCAACGTCAGCAACGTCGCCTGGTTCGGCCGCTCGATCGCGCCCGGGCAGCACTTGCAGATCTCCCAGGCTCGCGCGCTGGAAACCGGCCGCTTCATGCTGCGCGCGACCAACACCGGCGTCACCGGCGTGATCGGTCCCGACGGCAGGCTGCTGGGCGCGGCGCCGGAGTTCACGATGGCGGCCGTCACCCATTCGGTCCAGGGATACGGCGGCGCCACGCCCTACGTGCGGTGGGGAAACACTGCGGCGCTTGCGCTGTGCGCCGTGCTAATCGCGCTCGCCGCCTGGATCGCGCGTCGCCCGAAACGTTCCGCCTAGGAATTTATCGGCCCGCTGGCCGATAAATTCCTGATAGCCACCCGTTCTTTAGACCGGTATTTTTGGATTTTGTCGGGCGTGATTCCGACAAAATTCTGCGAATGCCTGTAAAATTCGCGGGTTAGCGAAGGAACAAGGGGGCGATGCCCCCTTGTAATCCCCCACGTCAGAGAAGGCAGGAAAACACCTCCGCGATGCTGACCTTCCAGCAAATCATCCTCAGGTTGAACCAGTACTGGGACCGCCACGGCTGCGTGCTGCTGCAGCCCTACGACATGGAGATGGGCGCGGGCACCTTCCACACCGCGACTTTCCTGCGCGCGATCGGGCCCGAGCCGTGGCACGCGGCTTACGTGCAGCCCTGCCGCCGCCCGAAGGACGGCCGTTACGGCGAGAACCCCAACCGCCTGCAGCATTACTACCAGTACCAGGTGGTGATGAAGCCCTCGCCCGAGAAGTTCCAGGAGCTCTACCTGGGCTCGCTCCAGGACGCGCTCGGCATCGACCCGAAGAAAAACGACATCCGCTTCGTCGAGGACGACTGGGAGTCCCCCACGCGCGGCGCCTGGGGCCTGGGATGGGAAGTGTGGTTAAACGGCATGGAAATCACGCAGTACACCTACTTCCAGCAGGTCGGCGGGCTGGAGTGCAAGCCGGTGCTGGGCGAGCTCACCTACGGCCTCGAGCGCCTGGCGATGTACCTGCAGGGCAAGGACAGCCTCTTCGACCTGGTGTGGGTGGAGGGTGCGGAGACGCGAGCGTCGACTCCAGTCCTTTACGGCGATGTCTTTCACCAGAACGAGGTCGAGCAGTCGAAATACAACTTCGAGCTCGCCAATACCGAGATGCTGTTCCAGCACTTCGGACAATACGAATCCGAGGCGAAGCGCCTGATGGAAGCGCAGTGCGTGCTGCCGGCGTACGAGATGGTGATGAAGTGCTCGCACACCTTCAACCTGCTGGATGCGCGCGGCGCGATCTCCGTCACCGAGCGCGCCGCCTACATCGGCCGCGTGCGCAACCTCGCGCGGGCGATCGCGCAGGCCTATTACGAATCCCGCGAGCGGCTCGGTTTCCCCATGTTGAAGCCGCAACCGGCGGCTACAAAGTTGGCGCGCGCCTGAGCAATGCCCGAAAAGAAAACCCATAACACCGGTGGAGCGGAAACCCTGCTGGTCGAGCTGCTGACCGAGGAGCTGCCACCGAAGGCGCTGCAACGGCTTGGCCAGGAATTCGCGCTTAAAACACTGGATGGCCTCGTTGCCTCCGGCCTCGTCGATGCCGGCGCTGATCATGCTTTCTTCGCCACGCCGAGGCGTCTCGCCGTGCGGGTTTCCAACGTGCGAGAGAGGGCACCGGACACCGAGCGTGAAGTGCAGGGGCCATCGGTGAGCGCGCCAGCGCAAGCGGTCGCAGGGTTTGCAAAGAAGTGCGGTGTGGCGGTCGAGGCGTTGAAAAAGCAACAGACTCCGAAGGGTGAAATCTACGCTGCGCACGTAACCTCGATTGGCCAGCAGCTTGCCGACGTCCTAGCCGGCAAGATCGAGGCCGCGCTCAAAGCGCTTCCGGTTCCGAAGCTCATGCGCTGGGGTGTCGGGAGCGCACAATTCGCGCGGCCGGTGCATGGGCTGGTGATGCTGCATGGCTCGCGAATCGTTCCGGGCGCAGTACTCGGGATAACGAGCTCCAATAAAACCCTGGGCCACCGTTTCCTTGCCGACGGCGCCATCACGCTCAAGCATGCCGGCGATTACGAGAGCGTTCTCGGCAGCGAGGGCAAGATCATTGCCGGCTTCGCCGGGCGCCGGGTGGAAATCTCGAAGCAGCTGGAACAGGCGGCCGCCGGCGCAACGCTGGTTGCGGACGACGCCCTGCTGGACGAAATCACGGCGATAGTGGAAGCCCCCACCGCCTATGCCGGAGAATTCAGCGCCGAATTCCTGGCGGTGCCGGAAGAATGCCTGATCCTGTCCATGCAGCAGCACCAGAAATACGTTCCGTTGCGCGACAAGACAACCGGCAAACTGCTGCCCCGATTTCTGTTCGTTTCCAACATCGCAGCCAAAGACCCTGGCGAGATCATCCACGGCAACGAGCGCGTGCTGCGCGCCCGGCTCTCCGACGCCAAGTTCTTCTACGACCAGGACCGCAAGACCCGGCTGGAAGCGCGCGTGCCGCGGCTGGCCCACGTCGTCTATCACAACAAGCTCGGCAGCCAGCTGGAGCGCGTCGAGCGCATCCAGCTGCTGGCCGGGAAGATCGCGCGCGAACTCGGCGCCGATCCCCTGCTCTCCGAGCGCGCCGCCTGGCTGTCCAAGGCCGACCTGCTCACCGACATGGTCGGCGAATTCCCCGAGCTGCAGGGCACCATGGGCCGCTACTACGCGCTGCACGACGGCGAACCGGCAGCGGTGGCCGACGCCATCGGGACGCACTACCGGCCGAGATTCGCGGGCGACGCCCTCCCGGACGGCCCCGTCAGCGCAGCGGTAACCCTCGCCGACAAGCTCGACTCGCTTGCGGGGCTGTTCGGCATCGGGCAGGCTCCGACCGGCGACCGGGATCCGTTCGGATTGCGGCGGGCGGCCCTTGGGATAGTACGAATCCTGGTTGAGAGGGATTTTCCGCTCTCATTGCACGAGCTGGTCAATGCCGCTTTCGCGGGCTACAACAAGCGCGTGGGGGATGCCCATGCCGACCTTCAACAGTTCGTCTACGACCGGCTTTCCGGCTATCTGAAAGAGCGGGGTTACTCGACGCTGGAGGTCGAGTCGGTAGTCAGTCAGCGCCCGGTCCAGATCTGCCTGGTCCCGCGCCAACTGGAGGCGGTGCGCGCCTTCAGCAAACTGCCCGAAGCGGAAAGCCTTGCCGCTGCCAACAAGCGGGTCGTGAACATCCTCAAACAGGCCGAAGCCAAGGGTGAAAGTTTCGCGAATGTCGCCCTTGAAGCGTTGAAGGAGCCCGCCGAGCGGGCGCTCTTCGAGGCGCTCGCCGCGGCGTCCCGGCGAGCCACCCCGCTCTTCCAGCAGGGCGATTTCACCGGCTACCTGAAAAGTTTCGCGGTCCTGAAGGCTCCGGTCGATGCCTTCTTCGATTCCGTCATGGTGATGGTGGAAGACAGCGCATTGCGCAGGAGCAGGCTGGCGCTGCTTGCGGACCTGCGCGAGCAAATGAACCGCGTCGCCGACATCTCCAAGCTCGCCACCTGAACGCCGTGAATTGTAAATCGCAAATGGTCAATCGCAAGGCTTCCACGACCGCCGTTCCCGCTTTTACCGATTCACGATTTACGATTCACCATTCACGATGAAACTGGTCATCCTAGACCGCGACGGCGTCATCAACCACGACAGCGACGCCTACATCAAGAGCCCCGACGAATGGAAACCCATTCCCGGGAGCCTCGAATCAATTGCCCTGCTCACCCAGGCGGGTTACCAGGTGGTGGTGGCGACGAACCAGGCGGGTGTGGGGCGCGGGCTGTTCGACATGGCGACGCTGAACGCCATCCACGACAAGATGCACCGGGCAGTCGGCCTGGCGGGCGGGCGCATCGATGCTGTCTTCTTCTGCCCGCACGCCCAGGAGGCCAACTGCAACTGCCGCAAGCCCAAGCCCGGCCTCTACGAGGAGATCGGCCGGCGCTTCCACGTGAGCCTGAAGGATATTCCCTGCATCGGCGACTCGCTGCGCGACCTCGAGGCCGCGGCGGCGGCCGGCGGCCAGCCGATGCTGGTGCTCACCGGCAAGGGCCAGAAGACCCGGCGCGAGGGCAACCTGCCGCCCGGCACGCCGGTGTACAAGAACCTGGCCGAGGCTGTGAAGACGTTTCTAAAAGAATGACGCCCGGCGTCGTACTGCGCTCCACGCTGTTCGCGCTGTTTCTGGCCGCCGTCACCCTGCCGTTCTCGCTCATCGCGCTCGCGACTTTCCCACTGAAGCCCGAGCACCGCTACCGCGTCATCACGGTGTGGACGCGGCTGATGGTCGGCGCCGCGGAGAGAATTTGCGGGATCCGCTACCGCGTGCTGGGCGCGGAGCACCTGCCGCCCCCGCCCTTCATCGTGCTCGCAAAGCACCAGTCGGCGTGGGAGACGCTTGCGTTCCAGTTGATCCTGCCGCCGCAGGTATGGGTGGTGAAGCGCGAATTGCTGTGGCTGCCGTTCTTCGGCTGGGGCCTCGCCATGCTGCAGCCGATCGCGATCGACCGCGGTTCGGGCCCGCGCGCGCTGCGCCAGATGCTCGACCAGGGGCGCGATCGCCTCGCGCGGGGGATGTGCATCGTGATCTTCCCGGAAGGCACGCGGGTCGCGCCCGGCGAGCGCGGCGAATACCAGCCCGGCGGCGCCTGGCTGGCTGCGAAGACAGCGACGCCGGTGGTGCCGGTCGCGCACAATTCGGGCGAGTTCTGGCGGCGCAACGCGTTTCTCAAGTTCCCGGGCACGATCACGGTCAGCATCGGCGCCCCGATCGAGGCGCGCGGCCAGGCGCCCGAGGCGCTCAACCGCAAGGTCGAGGACTGGATCGAGAACGAGATGCTGAGGATACCGCGGGATTTCACGGCTCCGCAGAATCCTTAATCCCAGGAGTGTGCCGCGGGCGAAGCCCGGCAAACTCCATGTGCTAATATTTTCCGTCCCCCCGCCAACCATGCGCAACACGCTCATCACTATCCTCGTAGCTGCGCTGCTCGCAGGGTGCGGCTACAAGGGCCCGCTGTACCTGCCCAAGCCAAAACCCGTGGCGCAGCAACCCGCGCCCAAGCCTGCCCCGCAGCAGGACGACGTGAAATCCGCTGGTGACCCGGAAAAACCGAATCCGGATCCTGGAATCCTGGACCCGGAACGCGGAACAAAACCCCAGTGAAGCCCTTCGACTATCGTAACGGTGAATTGCACGCCGAGACGGTGCCGCTGGCGGGAATCGCCGAGCGCTTCGGCACGCCGTGCTATGTCTACTCGCGCGCGGCGCTGACGGAAGCCTGGCGCGCCTTCGATGCCGCGTTCGCCGGCCGCGACCACCTGGTCTGCTACGCGGTAAAGGCCAATTCCACGCTTGCCGTGTTGAACCTGTTCGCCCGCCTGGGCAGCGGTTTCGACATCGTGTCCGGGGGCGAATTGCAGCGCGTGCTCGCGGCCGGCGGCGACCCGCGCAAAGTGGTGTTCTCCGGTGTCGGCAAAACGGCCGGGGAGATGCGCGAAGCGCTGGCGGCGGGCATCCTGTGCTTCAACGTCGAGTCCGAAGGCGAACTCGTCCGGCTGGACGCCGTGGCGGGTGAAACCGGTAAGACCGCAGTAGTGAGCCTGCGCGTCAATCCCGACGTGGACCCGCGCACCCATCCCTACATCGCCACCGGGCTGAAAGAGAACAAGTTCGGCATTCCCTTCGATGACGCGTTCGGGCTCTACCAGAAAGCGCGCTCGATGCGGCACATCGCCGTCACCGGCATCGGCTGCCATATCGGCTCGCAGCTGACGGACGTGGCGCCGTTCGTGGCGGCCCTCGACCGCGTGCTCGAACTCACCGACCGCCTGGGCGCCGGGGGCATCCCGATCGCGCATATCGACATCGGCGGCGGGCTCGGGATCCGTTACCAGGATGAGTCGCCGCCGGCCGTGGCGGACTATGCCCGCGCGCTGCTGCAGCGCCTGGGCAACCGCTCCCTCAAGCTGCTGCTCGAGCCCGGGCGGGCGCTGGTCGGTCACGCCGGGGTACTCCTCACCCGCGTCGAATATCTCAAGCATGGCCGCGACCGGAATTTCGCGGTGGTGGACGCGGCGATGAACGACCTCATGCGCCCGGCGCTCTACGATGCCTGGCACGAGGTATTGCCGGTTGCGCGCGCGGACGGCGGCAGGACCTACGACATCGTGGGCCCGGTGTGCGAGAGCGGCGACTTTCTCGCGCGCGCGCCCACGCTGGCGCTCCATGAAGGAGACCTGCTTGCCGTCATGACCGCCGGCGCTTACGGCATGAGCATGAGCTCCAACTACAACACCCGGCCGCGCGCCGCGGAGATCATGGTCGACGGCGGGGAAACTCACCTCGTCCGCGAGCGCGAGGCGGTTTCCGAGCTGATGTCCCGGGAGAAGTTACTGCCATAAAATCTTGCGCCTGCAGCGCACGATTTTATAAAGGAAAAATCCCGAGGAAGGGCGGAGCGCCCAGGACGAGAAAGATCCGTCTTCTCGTACCAGGACAGGAGATTAGTTAAATCCCTGATTACGGCAGTAATCAGGGATTTAACTGGCGATACACCGCGTTGGCAACGCGCAGCAATTCCGCCTTTTCCACTTCGCCGGATAACGCGTAACCAAGCTTGCGGTCGAGCCAGTAGAACACGCCGACGCCGCGCTCCTGCGCGAAGCGGAAAGCGGTTTCGCTGCTCTCGTCCGGGTTGACCCGGACGTAGAGCGTCAGCCGCTGGCCCTTGCCATCCTGGTACATGAACTGCGCC
>CAZFRR010000040.1:0-2212 GCA_964521405.1 uncultured Streptomycetaceae bacterium
CAAGATGGCAGTAACGATTGGCGCAATTAACCCGCATTTTTTATGCCCTCTTCAGTTTTCTTTTGTACAATTGATGCTACCACAACTGTATTCAATTATAAGGTGTTGTTTAATGTTGATTCTATCATCGAGTCACGCGAGGTCATACTATTTGGAGCGGCTATCATAGTTGGCTCCCTGGTTAGCTTCCTGTTGATTGACTGTAATTGCTCACGCCCCGTGATTGGCGACGGAGCTATTGGCTGACGGGCAGAGGCGTACCGGTGAGGGTGAGACGGATGGCATCGAGGGCAGGGATGCTTCGTCGTCGAGCGGTTTCGAGCACGGAACGGATGTCGGCGTAGAGCCTTGCGCCCCATTGGGACCGGAAGCAGTTGGTCACCTTTCGAAAGATCACACAGGGCCGCAGCGCCTGCTCGGAACCGTTGTTGGTGGGCGGGACGGCGCGGTTGTCGAGGAACACGAACAGGTGCTGGCGGATCTTCTTGATGACGGTCTTGAACTTGTCGCCTTCGCTGGCGGCGGGGGTCAGGCGGAGCAGGACATCGAGTTCGTTTTCGAGCCGGCTGGCATAGGCGCGCAAGGTGGCGTCAGCCAGCCGCGCGCGCCGCTGGCCGATGGCGCAGGCGCGGCCGAGCAGGTGGCGCAGGCCCAGGGCGAAGACGTTGTCGCCGGCGTCGATGGCGTACTGGGCATCGCGCAGCAGGTGGGCGAGACAGACCTGATGCGCGCGCGTGGCCCAACCCATCTGCGCGCCGAGGCGGTCGGAGACCCAGAATTCCGGGCGGCGATCGCCCAGGAATTCCTCCACCTGCGCCTTGCCGCGGCCGGGTTCGATGCGAAAGCACGCGCAGTCGCCATGATGGAACACCCAGGTCCACCAGGTCTGCTTGCCGACCCGCATGCTGGTCTCGTCCGACTGCAGGATGGTGCCGGCGAGCAGGCGCGCGCGGATTAGGCTCACCTGCCGAGCAAAGGCCGACCGGCTGTCCTCCAGCATGTTGACCAGCGCGCCCTCGCTGATCGCCAGCCCGAGCAGGTCCGAGCACAGCCGTGCCAGACGCTCGAACGAGATGGCATGGGTAAAGCGCAGGTAGAGCATGAACGCTCGCAGGTTCGGACCAAACGGCGAGCCCGGCTCCAGGCCGGCCGGCGGCGGGGCCTTGAACTTGCGCGCGCAGCACGGGCACACCCCGCCGTGCAGCGTCACCCGCGTGACATCGGGCTTGACCGCGGGAATCTCGATCCGGTCGTACTCCTGCGCCGGGGCTTGCGCCACGCCGCTTACATCGGCGCGGCAATGCGGACACGCGCTTGCCTGCACCGCCTGCCGGCGTGTCGGGTTCGGGTGCAGCGGGCGATGGGCTCCGGCATGTGCCTTGCCCTTGGGCCGCGCACCGCCCTCGTCGCTTGCCTTGTGCCCGTGCGAGGGCGGCGTGCTCGAATTATCCGGCGTCTTGGGCGGCAGGTTCAGCTTCGCGCGCAACGCCGCGTTCGCGCTCTCCAGCGCAACGATGCGCGCCGCTTGCTCCGCGAGCTGCACGCTCAACGCTTCGACCCGCGCCAGCAACGACCCAATCAGCGCGTCCTTCTCGGCAGCGTTGAGCGACTTCGGATCGGTGGGCAGAGCCATGAATAGCTTGACTCATGTCCCGAGTCCCGATGCAAGCGAAATCTACAGTTAGCTTCGTCTTAATCCCCCAACCCCTTCCCTAGCCGGTCCAATCCTTGAAATCCAGCAGGGCGGGGCGTGAGCAATTACGATCCGGCGGTGAGCTTGTTGATCTCGCCCATCATGCGGATCTGATGCGGGGCCTTCTGGACGCTGCTCGCGTCGTTGTCGAGCACGATCTGCGCGGCCTCATTCGCGTTCGCGCGGGCGTAATCCCAGCCCTTCATCGAGGCGCGGACGAACTTCGCCATGCGGGCGACGAAGGCGGGGTCGGCCAGCTTCGGCTCGAGCACGTAGAGGCCGTCCTCCATCGTCGCCACCCCCTGGTCGGTGTAGTTGAACACCGAGAGCTGGTCGGGCTTCAGGCCGGCGTCGATGACCTGCCAGTACTCGTTGTAGATCATGGTCGAGATGCACGCGGCCTGGTTCTGCAGCAACGGGTCAACGTTGAAGCCCTGCTTGAGCACCTTCACGTCGGGTGAGGCGCCGCTGGTCTTCAGGCCGAGCGTGCCCATCCAGCTGAGGAACGGGTATTCATTG
>CAZFRR010000041.1:0-7505 GCA_964521405.1 uncultured Streptomycetaceae bacterium
TCACATCTCCAAGCATGTTCTGAGCAAGGGCCTGGACGCGGGGACAGCCTACGAGATCCTGTCCATTGACATCGCAGACGTGGATGTAGGCGAAAACATCGGCGCCAAGCTGCAGATCGATCAGGCCAATGCCGACAAGCAAATTGCCCAGGCGAAAGCCGAAGAGCGACGCGCCATGGCCGTCGCGCTGGAGCAGGAGATGCGGGCGCGGGTCGTGGAGGCGGAGGCCGAAGTGCCGCGCGCCATGGCCGAGGCCTTCCGCCAGGGCAATCTCGGGATCATGGATTATTACCGCATGAAGAACCTGCAGGCCGATACGACCATGCGCGAGGAGATCGCCAGCACCGGAAATGAACCCTCTGCCACCCCAAGGAAGTAGGGCAGACAACCATGAACAGTTTCCCCACAGAACTGATCTACGTCCTGGTCTTTGGCGCCATCCTGCTGTTCCAGTACCTGATTAAGCGGTTCGGACCGCAACAGCAGCAGGAATCTGCGCAGGATGAGCTTGTTCCGGAAATCCCGGAGCCGGCGCTGGAAATCCCGGCGGCTGCTACGGTATCGGGCGTGGCCACCGGCCATTTTGGTCGAGCCGAGGCGCCGGGCGCTTCCGCTCCGCTTCCGAGACGTCGTTTTGCCAGGAGATCCCTGATGGGAACAAGGCGGGACGTGCAGAACGCCATCGTGATCGCGACGATAGTGGGGCCTTGCCGCGCTTACGAGCCACACGATGTGCGGTAATCACCAGTGACGGGAGACGCGCCTTCTTCACGCGCACTGCATCCGCTTGCCGTCATCTAGGCGTGCAGCGGGGAATACAGCGCCCAGTTCCTCGCTAAGGACGAGACGCGCTACGTCGATTACATGATTCCTTGCTGCGTCGCCGTCTATCAGACCAGCGCCGGAAAGGTCGTGATTTGCCCGATGAACACCGGCATGTTCGCCATCGATAATGTACGGTGTCGTGGCCGAAGTGATTCAGAAGTCCGGCAGCGAGATGGAAGCGATCGTCGCGAAAACTTTGGCCAGGTTGAAATGGGCGCAACGCGTTAAACACCCCCGCACTGACCGCGCCGCGTTGCGCGGAAAGTTGGACTTTGCCCGGCCCAGTTAACTCGCCCACAACCCGATAGGAGCACCGGATGGAACCACTGACTACGCTTGACGAACTTCGACGCAACATCGCGGTACTGGCCTGCATTGACGAGTCGGAGGCCCCCTTCGTGAGTTGCTACCTCAACCTGGAGCAGGGTGCGTCCCGCTACCGCAAGGCGCTCGAAAACCGCGTTTCGGCCCTGCGCGCCACACTCGATGGCGACGCGCGCGCCGACTTCAACGTCGCGATACACCAGATCGAGGCTTACCTGGCCGAGAAGCTGCGCCCCGGCGCGATGGGAGTGGCTTTGTTTAGCCGCCAGTTCCGCGCCGGGGCCTTCTTTCTGCCGATGCAGTTCGCTGCACCACTGCCAGACTGGATCGCGGTTTGTGCGACGCCCAACCTCTTTCACCTCATGGCGCTGAAGGATACTTATCACCGCTACGTCGTGCTGCTGGCGACCGGGGCTTGGGTACGGATCCTTGAGGTCAACCTGGGCGCGGCCACCGTTCAGGCCTGGACTACGCAGCCCGAGCTGCGCCAGCGCGTGGGCCGGGAGTGGACCAAGGCGCACTACGAAAGCCACCGCCGCGAGCGCACCTCACGCTTTCTCAAGGAGCAGATCGAGTTGCTCGGGCGGCTCATGGCGGCGGGCGGGCATACTCACCTGATCCTGGCGGGCGACCCGCGCCTGACGGGCGAGATACGGCGCGCACTTCCCAAATCCGTCGCGTCCAAATTGGTGGACACGATCCCGGCGGCAGGCCGCGACACCCAGGAGGATGTCGTGGCCGCCACCCTGTCGGCGTTTGTAGTGTGGGAGGAGCAGTAATCGCAGGCGGTCGCGGCGCGCTTCGTACAGGGTATTCGCACACAGGGGCTGGCGGCGGCGGGCGCGACAGCTTGTCTGGACACGCTACGTCAGCGGCGAGTGGATACACTCCTGTTGGCCCGGGATCACCTGCCCGAGCAGGGCTGGAGTTGCGCCGCCTGCGGGGCGATCTGCATCGAGCGGGACGCGCCGGCTGCATGTTCCAAGTGCCGCAAAGCGGCGGTGCGGCCCATCTACGCCACGGAAGAACTTGTGAGGCTCGCCGGACAGCAGAGCTGCCCGGTCGAGGTGGTGGACTACTGTGACCCGCTGATGGCCCTAGGGGGCGTCGGTTGTTTGCTGCGCTATTAGCTGTCACGAGATCGTCATGAGCACGCGCGGGATGGAGGGCGGCATACCTTTCGCTCACGCTGCGGGGAACGGACGATCGGGCTTCTCTGCCAGAAGCATTCTCCGGGGCACTGTTCGCGCGGCCCGGGCCAAACAACAATAAACCAGACGCGATCCTCATGAGTTTTGAAGTGCTGCTATTCCTGGTCGCCGTGGCGCTCGCGTTCGATTTCATGAACGGCTTTCACGACGCCGCCAACTCGATCGCGACCGTCGTCTCCACCCGGGTGCTCAGCCCGCAATGGGCCGTCATCTGGGCGGCGTTTTTCAATTTCATCGCTTTCCTGGTCTTCGGCCTGGCGGTCGCCGCCACCATCGGCAAGGGCATTGTTGATCCGTAGATCATCGACCATTACGTGATCTTCGGCGCACTCGTGGGTGCGATTGCCTGGAATGTGATTACTTGGTACTACGGCATCCCATCCAGCTCCTCGCATGTTCTGATCGGCGGCGTGGTGGGCGCGGCGGTCGCGAAAGGCGGCGTAGGACCCTCTTTGCGAGCGGGTTGGTCAAGATCGCCTTCGCCATCGTGTCGGCGCCAATACTTGGCCTCGTGCTCGGCGTGGCTCTCATGGTCCTGGTGTCATGGATCTGCGTGCGGACGACACCGCATCGCATCGACCTTTGGTTCCGTAAGCTGCAATTGGTATCGGCAGCGCTCTACAGCCTCGAGCATGGTGGCAACGACGCACAGAAGACCATGGGCATCATCTGGATGCTGCTAATCGCCGCCAGCGTCATGGCGCCGCAAGACGACCTGCCGTTCTGGGTGGTGATCACGTGCCACGCAGCGATAGCGCTTGGTACGCTGTTTGAAGGCTGGCGCATCGTCAAGACTATGGGCATGAGGATCACCAAGCTGAAACCAGTGGGCGGTTTCTGCGCCGAGTCGAGCGGCGCGATGATGCTGTTTCTTGCCACCGGGCTCGGCATTCCGGTATCGACCACCCACATCATTATGGGCTCGATTGTCGGCGTCGGCTCGGTGCAAAGGCTCTCCGCCGTGCGCTGGGGCGTGACCGGCGACATCGTGTGGGCGTGGATCTTCACCATTCCCTGCTCGGCCTTCGTCGCCGCCGTCGCTTGGTGGCTGGGGCAGATCTATCTGTAGTGTAGCGGGAGCCTGATTCTCAGTTCTGGCCGCATAACTGCAAGCGCTACAGCGCCCGCGTGCCACACTACAAGACCGACCGGGATTCGAAGTCGAGCGACAGGCGCATTACGGCGGCAAGTCGCCCTGTCCTGCGCGTAACGGAAGGCGAGCCGCCCTGCGTTCGTGGGCCCGAGGCTGCGGGCTGCGCTTGGCAAATAGTGGTGTTCCAAGGTCGTCCTCCAGGATCCTCACTTGCCCGCTATCGTCTGCGGCGTCAGGTGCAACTTTTCGCGCGCGCCACGCCGCCCGCCTTGGCGACCCGCCAAAAGTAGTGCAGGTGCTTGAAGTTCATCGCGGCAATCCTTCGGTTTATTCGACTAATTGTTCTGTATAAATCGAATTTACACGAAAGCACATTATCTCTACAGTCGGCGCCAGAGTGCATGGACCGGCAAGGAGAGACCAAGCATGCGAATCGAAATCCAGGGCTTGAGATTCCCGCTCACCGCCCCGCTTTTGGAACACACCGAGCGGCGGCTGCGCTTCGCCCTGACCCGAACCAGCAACCGGATCAAGCGAGTGGTGGTTCGCCTGGGCGATACCAACGGTCCGCGCGGCGGCGAGGACAAGTTCTGCCGGATGCAGGTATATCTGAAGCATGCACCGCCCGTCCTGCTCGAGGACGCAGGCGCCGATCTATACGCTGTGATCGACCGGGTGGCGGAGCGCGTCGGCCGCAACGTCGCCAGACACCTTGACCGGCTGCACGAGAACATTCGGCTGGGAAGGCCGAAGCCACTTCGCTCATTGCCGGGCGAAGCCTCTGATATTTCCAACAACTGAGGTCTGACTATGACACCTGCCGAAATGCTTGTCCTGACCCGCGATACCGGGGCGATCGCCCCGCCCCTGTCCGTCAACCGCGTATTGAGGAACACCTACTGGCTGCTGTCGCTGACGCTCCTGTTCAGCGCCGGCGCGGCGGCCGTGACGGCCGCCCTGCAACTGCCGCACCCGGGCATTCTCATCACGCTGATCGGTTACTTCGGACTGCTATTTCTCACCGTCAGGCTGCGCAACAGCGGCTGGGGCCTGGTGTCGGTGTTCGCCCTGACCGGCTTCATGGGTTACACGCTCGGGCCGATCGTCAGCCACTATCTGGCGATGCCGAACGGGCATCAGGTGGTGATGATGGCGATGGGCAGCACGGCTGCGATCTTTCTCGGGCTGTCGGCCTACGCGACGGCAAGTCGCCGGGATTTCAGCTTCATGGGCGGCTTCCTGATGACGGGCGTCATAGTGGCTTTCCTGGCCGGCCTCGGAGCGATCTTCTTCGCAGTCCCGGCGCTCGCCCTGACCGTGTCAGCCGCGTTCGTGCTGCTGATGGCCGGCCTGATTCTTTACCAGACCAGCCAGATCATTCACGGGGGCGAGACCAACTACATCATGGCGACGGTGACGCTGTACGTCTCGATTTACAACCTGTTCACCAGCTTGCTGCACCTGCTGGGCTTTACCAACAGCAACGAGTGAATTGAACTTCAAAGGACCTGGCCGTGGAAATCCTATCCATCGAATTTCTCACCGCGCTGCTCGCGATCGTCGTCATCGACCTGGTGCTGGCGGGCGACAACGCGATCGTGATCGCGCTTGCCTCGCGCAGCCTGCCGCCGCATTTGCAGAGGCGGGCGATCGTCTGGGGTGCAGTCGGGGCGATCGCGGTGCGCAGCGCGATGACGCTCGTTGTCGTCTGGCTGCTCAACATTCCAGGGCTGCTTTTCATCGGTGGCGCGCTGCTGATATGGATCGCCTACCGCCTGCTCCTGCCAGAGAACGGCGAAGGCGAAGGCGACAAGGTCAAGACGGCGGTCGGCTTCTGGGGTGCGATCCAGACCATCGTGGTTGCGGACATGGTGATGGGGCTCGACAACGTCCTTGCCGTTGCCGGCGCGGCGCAAGGAAGCTACCTACTGGTGGTGCTCGGCCTTTTGATCAGCGTGCCGATCATTGTCTGGGGCAGTACCCTCATGCTGCGCTGGGTCGAGCGCTACCCGGTGATCGTCTATTTCGGCGCCGGCGTGCTGGCCTGGACGGCAGCCAAGATGATCATCAGCGAACCGTACCTGAAGGACGTGTTCGCGGCCAACGGCGCGAAGGCCGTACTTCTCTACCTCACAGTAATCGGCGGAGTGCTGTGGGTCGGGTTCGTGCAAAACCACCGCAAGCTTGAATCGCGCATCACGGCCCGCCTCGCGGTGCTGGCCCGCCAGACCGAGGCGGAGCGTAACCCGGTTGTCACAACGGGAGGAGAAAACGCCATGCTGAGATTGCTTGTTCCCGTCGACGGCTCCCCCAATACGCTGCACGCGGCGCGGCATGTCGTAAGGGAATTCATGAAGTACCCCGCAATGGAGGTTCACCTGCTCAACGTGCAGGTTCCTTTCTCGAGACACATCGCACAGTTCGTGAGCAAGAAAAACCGCGACGCGCACCATCGCGACGAGGCGGAGAAGGATTTGCGCCCGAGTCGCGAGCTGCTGGACAGCTATCGCGTCCCCTACACGGTGCACACCAGTGTCGGGAGCAGGACCGAGGTGATCGCAAGTGCCGCGCGGCGCCTGCGGTGCGACTCCATCGTCATGAGCACAGCGCGCAAGGGCTCGTTCACCCGGATGCTCGAATCGTCGGTGACCAACCGGGTGCTCGAACTGACCACCGTGCGGGTTGAAATGATCGTTGGGGACGAGCTTTCCAGGCTGGAGCGTTACGGCGTTCCCGCCGGGCTCGGCACCGCACTCGTGCTGGTGGCAGCGGCGATAGTGGACTGATCAAGCGCCTGCGGATCGACCGATTCAGCATGCCGGAAGGGAGCCCTTCCCTGTCCGTTTCCGGGCTTTTTTGCACCCTGCGTGCGCCGCAGGTGCCGGTTGTAGCAACCCCGATGCGCCCGTCCGCAGCCGCCAATGTCGCTTCGTTGAATCGGCCATCCGGGAATCATCTCAGTTTCGAGTCGCCCAGAAAACGCTCTTCTTCACACGGGAATTGCTCGATTTGCCCCCACAATTGACCCACACGACTTCCTGAAGACTCGATAAAATACGGACTCGAAAAAAGGACTCACCGTGAGTAAACCGCTGGTCGGCATCGTGATGGGAAGCACCAGTGACTGGGACGTCATGCAGCACGCTGCGCGCAGCTTGGCGGATTTTGGCGTGCCGTACGAAGCGCGCGCGCTGTCGGCGCACCGCACGCCCGACCTCCTCGCCGAGTGGATGGACGGACTGATCCAGCAAGGGGTGAAATGCTTCATCGCCGGGGCCGGCGGTGCGGCGCATCTCGCCGGCGTGGTGGCGGCCAGGACCACGCTGCCGGTGCTCGCCGTTCCGATGCCCACCAAGCACCTGGGCGGGCTCGATTCGCTGCTGTCCATGGTGCAGATGCCCAAGGGCATCCCGGTCGCGACCTTCGCCATCGGCGACGGGGGCTCGGCCAACGCCGGGCTGTTCGCGGTCGCGATACTCGCGCTTGAGGACACCGCGCTGGCGAAGAAGCTCACGGATTTCCGCAAGAAGCAGGCCGAAGCCGTGAAGGCCGCGAAGCTGCCCGAACTCAAGTAGTGCGTTAATGGTGAATGGACGCTGAGGCAGGTTTGGTCTATTCACCATTCACCATTCACCATTCACGCCCTTCACCGATCGAAAGATGACCGCCAACCACCCCACGCTGTTCGAATCAAGCCTGAAAAGCCTGAAATTCCTCCACCGCGGCAAGGTGCGCGATCTCTACGCCGTCGGCAACGACCAGTTGCTGGTGATCCAGACCGACCGCCTGTCGGCGTTCGACGTGATAATGCCCGACCCGATACCGGAGAAGGGCCGCGTGCTGACCGAGATGTCGTTCTGGTGGTTCAGCAAACTGGGCCATGTCATCCCGAACCACCTGACCGGGATTGAGCCGAATTCGGTGGTAGGGCCGGAAGATCGCGGGCAGGTCGAGGGGCGAGCAATGGTCGTGCGGAAGCTTAAGCCGCTGATGATCGAGGCGGTGGTGCGCGGTTACATCATCGGATCGGGCTGGAAGGACTACCAGAAGAC
>CAZFRR010000042.1:0-7971 GCA_964521405.1 uncultured Streptomycetaceae bacterium
TAGCGTATCCGGGGATCCAGGAACGCGTACATCATGTCGATCACGAAATTAATCAGCACGAAAAACACCGACACCAGCAGCACCAGCGCCTGGATCAGCGTGTAGTCGGCCCGCGCCACCGCCTGCACAAAAAGTTTGCCGATGCCGTTCAAATTGAACACCTGCTCGGTCACCACCAGGCCCCCGATCAGGAACGCGAACTCGAGCCCGATCACGGTGACCACCGGCAGCAGCGCATTCCTCATGGCGTGGCGCGCCACCACCAGCCGTTCCATCACGCCTTTCGCTCGCGCGGTGCGGATATAGTCCTCCTGCAGCACCTCCAGGATCGAGGAGCGCATCATGCGAGTGGACACCGCCGAGTAGCGGTATCCCACCGCGAGCGCGGGCCAGATGAGCTGCGAGAGATTCCCCCACGGGTCCTTGAAGAACGGCGTGAAGGTGAGCGGCGGGATCCAGTTGAACACGGTGAGCAGCATCAGGATGATGATCATCCCGAGCCAGAACGAAGGCACCGCCAGCCCCGCGATCGAGAACACGCGGATGGACTGGTCGATCCAGGTGTCCTTGAAGATCGCCGAGAGCGTGCCCAGCGGCAGCGCGAGCAGGATCGCGAGTATCGTCGCCATCACCGCCACCTGCAGCGACAGCTCGAGCCGGATCCCGATTTCATAGATCACGGATTTCCCGGTCCACATCGATACGCCGAAGTCGCCCTGCAACACGCTTCCGAACCATTTGAAGAACTGCACATAGAGCGGCTGGTCGAGCCCGAGGCGCGCGCGCTCCTGCGCGATCAAATCCTTCGGGATGTTGGCGCCGCCGCCGTCACCCAGCAGCATCGTCGCCACCGGGTCGCCCGGCATCAGCCGCAGCAGGAAGAACACCAGCACCGCGACCCCGAGGAGCGTCGGGATCATCAGGAGAAAGCGGTGGATGATGAAGCGCAGCATTAGGCCGAGAGGCGTCTCAGATGGAGAGTCTGTAAATAAGCCTCCCCTCCTGCCCGAGGAGGGGTGCCCGCAATAGCGGGCGGGGTGGTGGGAGAGGACTGTGCGGGTGAGGTCTTGTGTTGATGCACCGGCCCTCCCACCACCCCGTCACTTCGTGCCACCCCTCCTCGGGCAGGAGGGGAGCTTCAATTGAAACATCGTATGGGACGACTTTATTGATCAAGCCAGACGTCCGCCAGGTCCTGCCCCACGTAATGACTCGGCGTGATGTGCCAGCCCTTCATCTGCCGGTGGCTGACGATGATGCGATGCCACCAGATCGTGGGGATGGTGTAGGCCTGCTCGAGCGCGCGATTCTCGAACTCGCGCAGGATCGCGTAGCGCTTCTTCCGGTCGAGCTCGCCCGATTGCTTGTCGTAGAGCTCGTCGAGCACGCGATCGGTCTGCTGCGCGTAGTTGATGGTCGAGCGGTCGTGGGAGAGATACTTCTGCAGCTGCAGGTTGGGCTCGTCCATGAAATCGCAGTTGAAATCGAGCGCGGCGTCGAAAGTCGGATTGTCGCGCTGCTGCGCGGCCAGGTAGAGCCGCGTCTCGAGCTGCTCGTGCTTCACCGTCACGCCGGCTTGCCGCCACTGGTCGATGAGGAACACGCCGACCGGGGTGTACGGCATCGCGATGTTACGGTTGGTGAGCGTGAAGGTGAGGTTGGGCACGCCCGCCGCTTGCAGAAGCTTGCGCGCTTCGGCGCGTGCGGCGTTGATGTCCTTGGAGAAGCCGGGATAGGCGAGCAGCTCCTTTTCACTCGCCGCCAGGTCGTAGCCCGGCCGCAGTATCCCTCCAACGTGGCGCACCAGCGCGACCCTGGAGAGCGCCTGCGCGCCGCCCCAACGGTCGATGGCGAGATTGAGCGCCCGGCGCACCCTGACGTCGTCAAACGGCTTCTTCTTGGTATTGAACGTCACCACCAGCGAGCACACCCACGGTGTTTCCTGCACCGTCGCCTTCGGGCCCAGCGCTTTCACCAGGCGGTCGCGGTCGGCCGGCGAATGACCGCGGAATTCCGCCAGCACTTCGCCCGCGGCGAGCGCGTTCACCATCGGCGCACCGGCGATGAAGATCGCGAGGTAGCCGTTCAGGTGCGGTTTCCCCTTCACGAAGTAGCCGTCGAATCGGCGGCCGGTCCAGTGCGAGCCCGCGACGTGCTCGACAAAGGTGAACGGCCCGGTGCCCATGACGTTGCGCTCGGGGAATTTCGGGTCCTGCTTCAGCTTGGAGGCGCTGTAGACGCAGTCCCAGGGGCTGGCGAAGTTGGTGAGCATGGAAGCGTTCGCTTTCTTCAGCTTGAACACCACGGTGAGCGGATCGGGCGTCTCGATCGAGGCGATATCGGCGTAGCTCGCTTGCCGGATTGAGAGCACGCCCGGCGGGGGGTTGCGCAACCGGTCGTAGGTGGCCTTGATGTCCTCCGCGGAGAACGTCGAGCCGTCGTGGAACTTAACGCCCTTCCTCAGCTTGAAAGTGTAGGTGAGGCCGTCCTTCGACACGGTCCACGACTCGGCGAGGTCGCCCTTGATCGCGGGATACTTGGCGGCGTCGAATTCGAGCAGCGTGTTGTAGTGCGGCCGCACCGGGTGGATGAAGGCAAACGATGTTTGCGCGTGGCAATCGTAGTTGGGCGGCTCGGCGCCCACCGCGAACTTGAGCAGCCCGCCGGATTTCGGTGTTTCGGCCGCCTGCGCGAGCGCGCCGGCGAGCAGCGTGATGCTCACCAGCCATGCGGATAGTGTCTTCATGCCTTCCTCCATTCTTTTTATGAAGCGTGACTCGTTGCCCGTCTCTCGTTTCCACCCGCTGCACGCTAACGGCGGCTGGCGAATCACCCGTCACGAGCAACGGGAAACGAGCAACGAGTCATTCCTTCAGATCTTGATACAGGCGGCGAAATGCTTCGGCCGCACTTCCCGCAATTCGGGAATAATCATCTTACACTCGTCCGTCGCCAGCGCGCAGCGCGTGTGGAACACGCAGCCGCGCGGTGGCGCCAGCGGGCTCGGCACCTCCCCTCCCAGGACGCGGTAGGCGCGCGTCGCCTCGAGCCGGGGATCGGGCACCGGCACCGCGTCGAGCAGCGCTTTCGTATAGGGGTGCAGCGGCTCGGCGTAGAGCGTGTCGCGGTCGGCGATCTCCATCACGCGGCCGAGGTACATCACGATCACGCGGTCGGAGATGTGCCGCACCACCGCGAGGTCGTGCGCGATGAAGAGGAACGTCAACTGGTATTTCTGCTGCAGGTCCTCCAGCAGGTTGATGATCTGCGCCTGGATCGAAACATCGAGCGCGGACACCGGCTCGTCGCACACGATAAAGGACGGCTGCATCGCCAGCGCGCGCGCGATGCCCACACGCTGGCGCTGGCCGCCGGAGAGTTCGTGCGGGTAGCGTTCCACCATGTATTCGAACAGCCCCACCTGCGTCAGGAGCTCCGCCACTTTCCCGCGCGCCGCTCTTGCGTCCGGCACCAACCGGTAGACCTGCATCGGCTCGGCGATGATTTCGCCGATCGTCATGCGGGGGTTCAACGAGCTGTACGGATCCTGGAAGATCACCTGGACCTTGCGGCGGTACTCCTTCAACTGCTGCCCGGTCGCGCGCGTGACGTTGGCGTTCTCGAACACGATCTCACCCGAGGTCGCCTGCTCGAGCCGCAGGAGCGTCCTGCCGACGGTGGTCTTGCCGCAACCCGATTCACCCACCAGCCCCAGCGTCTCGCCGCGGAAGACCTCGAACGAGACTCCATCCACCGCGCGCACTTCAACCCTGGCGCTCTTCAACATCTGGAGGCCGGCGCTGACCTCGAAGTAAGTGCAAAGATCGCGCACCCGGAGCAGCGGCTGCGCCGTGTCGAGTGATTTGGGCTCGGGCGGGCGCGGGTTTGCGTTTTGCAATCCCAGCCCGGTCGGGCCGACCTGCGCCAGCTCCCTGGCCCGCACGCAGGCCGAGTAATGGTGCGGCTCGGCCTCGATGAGCGGCGGCGGCGCGGCCACGCAGGCGTCCTGTCTTGCCGGGCAGCGCGGCGCAAAGCGGCAGCCCAGCGGCGGGTCGAGCAGGTTGGGCGGCAGGCCGTCGATGGTCTCGAGCTTCAAGCCGCGCGGCTGGTCGAGTCGCGGCACCGAGCGCAGCAGCCCCGCGGAGTAGGGATGCAGGGGTTTTTCAAACACGGCGGCGGCCGTCCCCTGCTCCGCCAGGCGCGCGGCATACATCACGTTCACCCGGTCGGCGTAGCGCGCGACGATGCCGAGATTGTGGGTGATGATCACCATCGCGATGCCCAGATCGCGCGAGAGATCCTTCATCAGCTTGAGTATCTGCGCCTGGATCGTGACGTCAAGCGCGGTGGTGGGTTCGTCGGCGATGATCAGTTTCGGATTGCACGAGAGCGCGATTGCGATCATCACGCGCTGGCGCATGCCGCCGGAGAACTGGTGCGGGTACTGGTCGAGCCGGCGTTCCGGGTCGGGAATGCCCACCAATTTGAGCAGCTCCACCGCGCGGGCGCGTGCCGCGTCCTCCGTCATCGCGAGGTGGATCAGCAGCGGCTCCATGATCTGGAAGCCGATCGTGAGCACCGGGTTGAGCGAGGTCATCGGCTCCTGGAAGATCATCGCAATGTCGCGCCCGCGGATCTCGCGCATCTGGTCTTCCGTGAGATCGATGAGATTGCGGCCCTGGAACAGGATGCGGCCCGCGACGATGCGACCGGCGGGCTTCGCGAGCAACCGCATGATGGAGAGCGCCGAGACCGACTTGCCGCAGCCGGATTCGCCGACCAGCGCGACGGTTTCGCCGGGCCGCACCTTGTAGGAAATGCCCTCGACCGCGCGCACCACGCCGCGCGTGGTCACAAAATGAACGTGCAACTCCTCGACTTCGAGCAGCCAGGGGCTTTGCGCCGGCGCGGGCATCGCGCCGGCGCGCAGAGGGGTCGTTTGATCCATTCGCCGGAGAGTTCTTCTTAGGGTTGCAGGCTATTTACCACTATGTGGATTGTCAAGTCACATTAAAGCCGGCGCTGCGCGCCGGTTTAATTCCACGCGTTCGATTACAGCCTGTCGGCTCCGACGTGACCAGGAGCGATGACCCATGCATTCACATCGATCGTTGATGAAACCAAGTCCGACAGGCTGCTAGTCAGCGCGGATGTCGTGTTCCTTCACCACCTTGCCCCAGCGCGCGATCTCGGCAACGAGGAATTTCTGCAGCTCCGCCGGGCTGCTGACGACGAGGTCCATGCCGAGCGTTTCGGTGAGCTGCGTGCGCACGTCCGGCAGGTTGAACACTTTCGTGAGCTCGGCGTGGAACTTGTCGAGGATCGGCCCGGGCGTGCCGGCCGGCGTGAAGATCCCCCACCACGCGAGCGCCGAGAATCCGGGGAAGCCCTGCTCGGCGAGCGACGGCACGTCGGGCAGCGCGACGGAGCGCTGGTTGCCGGTAACGGCTATCGCCCGCAATTTCCCGCCTTTCACGTGCGGCGTCAGCAGTGCCACCGTGCCGATGGCGAGATCGACGTTACCGCCCAACGCATCCACTGTCATCGGCCCGCCGCCCTTGTACGGGATGTGCACGATCTTGAAACCTCCCGTCTGCTGCACCAGCGTCACCGTCAGATGCCCGAGGCTGCCGCTGCCTACCGATCCATAGGTGACGGTGCCCGGCTTCGCTCTTGCCAACTTGATCACGTCACCGAAGCTCCTGAACGGCTTGGCAGCGCTGGTTGCGATCGCCATCGGCGCCGTGGCGATCAGCATCACCGGCGCGAGATCCTTCACGGTGTCGAACGGCAGATTCGGGATGAGCGACGGGTTGACGCCGTGCGTGTCGAACACGAACAAGTAGGTGTAGCCGTTCGGGTTCGCCTTCGCGGCGATTCCCGCCCCCAGCGAGCCTGACGCGCCGGGCCGGTTGTCCACGATGAACTGCTGGCCCAGCGCCGTGGTCAGCCGCGCCCCGGCGAGGCGCGCGAGCGGATCGGTGGTGCCGCCCGGCGGGAACGGCACGATGAACCTGACCGGCCTGGCAGGCCAGTCTGTCTTCTGGGCAGCCGACGGCAGCGCCGCCAGCGCCATGACGCAGGCAACGATGAAACCCCGAACGGGTTTATGCCTCATGATTACCCTCCTCGATCCAGATTAAACCATAGTGCCCTGTTCATCATCCTCGACGCCCGAATCGCGGGCAATTAGGATAAGATTTCAACACCGCAACGCAGCGTCGTAAAACAACAAGCCAGCTCGATTGTTATTCCGTCGCTTCGTCACTTCATCACTTCGTCACCACAGTAATAAGGGGGAAATCATGAAGTTACGAATCTCGCTGGCGTTCGTCCTGGCGGTGGCGCTGGCCGCGCCGGCGAGCGCCCTGGCTCAGAAATTTCCCGTGAAACCCGTCCGCCTGGTGCTGCCCTTCACCGCCGCCAGCGCAGTGGACGTGCTGGGACGGCTCTACGCGCAGAAGATGTCGGAGACCTGGGGACAGCAGGTGCTGGTGGACAACCGCACCGGCGCAGCGGGCATCATCGGCATGGAGGCCATCGCGCGCGCGGCACCCGACGGCTACACCATCGGCATGGGCAACGCCGCGACGCTAGCGATGAACCCGTACCTCTACCAGAAGCTGTCGTACGACGTGACGAAGGATTACGTGCCGATCTCGCTGGCGGCGATCATCCGCAATTGCCTGGTGGTGCATCCCTCGCTCCCCGTCAAATCGGTGAAGGAGCTGATTGCGCTGGCCAAGGCGCGCCCGGGCCAATTGAATTATGCCTCGGGCGGCGTCGGCAGCGCGCAGCACGTCCCGATGGAAATGCTGAAATCGCTGGCCGGCATCAATATCGTGCACGTCCCGTACAAGGGGCTCACCCCGGCCTTCAACGATGTCCTCTCCGGGGAAATGCAAATAATCATGCCCGGTCTCGTCACGGTCCTGCCTTTCCACAAATCCGGGCGCCTGCGCATTATCGCCACCTCCGGCGCGACGCGCACCAGTGTCACACCGGAGATCCCGACCATCGCGCAGGCGGGCGTGGCGGGTTACGAGTTCGATTCCTGGACCGGCTTCCTCGCGCCCGCGGGCACGCCGGCTGCAATCGTTTCGCAGCTCAACGCCGAGATGGTGCGCATCAGCGGCCTGCCGGAGACGCGCGAGCGGCTGACCGCGATGGGCTTCGACGTCGTCGGCGGCACCCCCGAGGCGTTTGCCGCGGTCATCCGGGACAATAACGCCCGTCTCGGCAAGGTAATCCGCGAGGCCGGCATCAAGGCCGAGTAGCAGAACGTCGCCCGGCAGCAACAAGCAAACCGCCTTCCGAATCAGCGGGTTGATTGGCGCGCGCTGCGTTGCGTCGGGCTTTGGCAACGCAGCGTCTTCGAATTGGTCCCTTATCCTGTTGATTTCAAATAGATCTCCTTTCTGGCATGGAGATCGCTTTGCAACCTCCTGCTAGGCAGCGCGCGATGTTCGCTGCGCTGAACGGTCTTTCAACCTTTTTGCAGGAGAAATGGAAATGCATTCGAAAACTCGTATTGCCGCACTGATCACCGCCCTTGCGCTCGGCGCGCAGGCGGGCTTCGCCGCGACGGTGGAAAGCGCGACCCCCGGCACGGTGGTTCTGAACGTGGAAACCGTGGAACCGACTGCGATCAAGGAGCTTCCCGGTTCTCAGGCAGTCAAGCCGGAAACCGCGACGCCCCCGATCCCGGCAACCGCGTCCGCGCCGCCGGTGCAAGCTGAAGAACCGGCCACGATACTCGGCTGGTTCTCCTCGCTGTGGGACCGGATCGTAAGCGCGTTCCGTTCGGCACCGGCTGCCTCTAGCTCGTCACAGACAGCCTCCCCGGCGCCCGCCGCGCTACCGGCTGAGCCGGTCGCGACGAGCGGCACTCCGGTCACGGGCATCCCCGGGTGGTTCGGCCTCGTTCGGGCAACACCGAGCAGCACGTTCCCGATAGGCGATAGCGACACC